>JBJECV010000001.1:0-3714 GCA_051871435.1 Sodaliphilus sp.
AAAATGTTAAATAAATATTAAATTACCAAAATCCCTTGGTTTACAACATAGAAGAGCCGTCTCATTGTTAACACTAATCACACTTATTTTCACCGAATCACATAAAAGCAGGGCTGCCACGAAAGGCAGCCCCGCTTGGCATATATGTGCCTGTGTTTTTAGAGTGCGATGGGTTCGTAGGGGAGATTCCAGGCTTCAGCCACACCTTTGAAGGTAACTTTGCCTTCCACCACGTTCAAGCCCTTGTAGAGCGCCGGGTCGTCGATGCAGGCTTGTTTCCAGCCCTTGTTGGCAAGTGCCACGGCATATTTCAATGTGGCATTGGTGAGCGCCATAGTGGAGGTGTTGGGCACAGCACCAGGAATGTTGGCCACAGCGTAGTGGAGAATGCCGTCCACTTCGTAAGTGGGCTCGGAGTGAGTGGTGGGGTGAGAAGTTTCGAAGCAACCACCTTGGTCGATAGCCACATCCACGAGCACGGTGCCGGGTTGCATTTCCTTAAGCATCTCTTTGGTGATGAGGAAGGGCGTTTTTTCACCCGGGATCAGCACGGAGCCCACAATCACGTCGGCATCCTTAATTTCCAGGCGGATGTTGTGGTTGGAGCTATAAAGGGTGTGGATATTGGCGGGTGTCTCAAGGTCGAGCTGGCGTAAGCGAGGAAGATTCACATCGGTGATGGTTACATCGGCGCCCATACCGGCAGCATAGCGTGCGCAGGCTTCGCCCACCACGCCTCCACCAAGCACGAGGAATTTGGCGGGTTTCACGCCTGGCACACCACCAATGAGTTTGCCTTTGCCGCCTTTCGTTTTTTGCAAATAGTAAGCGCCATTGATGGCAGCCATGCGTCCTGCCACTTCACTCATTGGCACGAGCAGTGGCAAACGACGGTCGGGAGTTTGCACGGTTTCGTAAGCGAGGCACACGGCACCGCTTTCAAGCATCGCTTTGGTGAGCGCTTCATCGCTGGCAAAGTGGAAATATGTGAACAGCAATTGACCCTTGCGGATGAGCTTGTATTCAGGAGCAATGGGTTCTTTCACTTTCACAATCATATCGGCTGTGGCATACACGTCTTCGATGGTGGGCAGAATGGTGGCGCCCACGGCTGTGTAGTGTTCGTCGGGGAAACCACTACCTTCACCGGCTGTGTGCTGAACAAATACCTCGTGACCATTTTTCACTAATTCGGCAACGCCTGCGGGGGTCATACCCACGCGGTTTTCGTTGTTCTTAATTTCTTTTGGAATACCGACTTTCATTTTTTTAGTTGTTTTAAAGTTGATTTGAACTGGTTTATTAAAAGGTTCAGTTTTTACGGCCCAAATTTAGAAAAAATCATGAAAAAATGCTACCAATTTTCCATTTTTTTTCAAAATTTGCCACACTTTTTTTTAATCCGGCCTTTATTACTGACTGGAATAAAAGAAGCCTCTTCAGCTTTGATACTAAAGAGGCTTCGCTTATGAGTTAATTCAAGTTTCGCAAGTAAAAAAAAATGTAGGGCGGTAAGATTGTAATCATCGCTTACGCTCATCACCAAGAAATTGCTAACGTCTTAACTTCCAAATATTAATACTTCCGAAAGTAATCTGCTCGGGGTTAGTTGAGGATTTGGTTGATGATGGCGGTCACGTCCGACACGTTGATTTCGCCGTCGGCATTGATGTCGGCTGCGGCGGAGTGCGACTCTGTGCCGAGAATCATATTAATCACGAGGGTCACATCGCTCACATCCACCTTGCCATCGCCATTCACATCACCGAGCAGGCTACTGTCTTTCACGGTGATGACGTTGGATTCGGCGGAGGTGTAGCCCAAGCGATAGGTTTGCACGCTGTAGGTTTGCTTCACACCCTCGCGGAGGTTGTTGAAGGCGCAGGTGGTTTCGCTCGGGTCCACGATGATGGCTTCGCGTTCGCTTTCGTCGCCGTCAATGTCGTAAATCACGTGGTTCACGATGTAGTAGTCAATCACATCGGAGGTGGCTTGCCAGTTTGCCACAAACGAAGAGTCGGTCACTTCGGTGGCACCGGTAGCCGTCACGGGCGACAGATCGGGCACCGGCAAGCACGATGCCGAGAGCTCTACGCCTATGCTTCCCACCAATCCGCCATCGCTCAGCAGGAGTTTTGCCTTGTGGTCGCCGATGGAGGTGGGGGTGTAGGTGATTTCCAATTTGTAGCCATTTTCGCTATTGGCAGCGGTGCGCTCAATGGAGGAGACATTGGTGGTGAACATAGCGTAGTCGTTTTTGTAAACGCGCACGCTGAGCGAATTGGTAAGGTTTTCGCCCTTCACATACACCACATAATGGATGCTCTTGCCCAATGCTATTTCGCCGAAATAGAGTTCGGTGCCTTGGGTGGGCGTGATGAGGGTGGGGTCGCCGTTGGTGGTGCCTCCGCCGTCGGTGTAGAAGGTTTGGTCTTGCTTATCGCCCCAAATGTATTCCACCAATTCCGGCAGGTCGATAAAGGGATTGCGATTGTTTTGCACGCGATACACGGCATCGTTGCGGTTGGTTTCTTTGTCGCTCACGGGGTCGTTTCGGCTCCACTTCAGCAGCATATCGATAGCCCAAGTGTTGAGCGTTTGCCAGCTGCTGTTGTTCACCATATAGGTATATTTCCAGGTGTAGTCTTGATAGCAAGTGGCCATATAGAAATAGGTGCGTGCAAAGTCGCCCTTATACACATCGCCCGGCTCAAACACCGTGCCGCAGCCGCCGCCTTGACCGCTCACTGGCGAACCTACCTTGGTCAAGCCGTTGTTGAACGAGGCATTATCCACTTCGCCAAGCGGGTAATTGCTTTTGGCAAGATTGGCTTCGCCATCGCTGGGGTAGAGGTGGTGGAGGTCGGTGTAGGCATCCACTTCGGTGCCGCCCCACCAGCTTTTCGGGAAGGAATGCTCTTTGTGCATGCCCGACACGCCACGGTAGCCATTGAAATAGTAGGTGTTGTTGCTATACATATCCCACACGCGGCTCTTGTCGGTAGCCTGGCAGTCGGTGGAAGGAAAATAGTTCCACAAGCTGCTATACGACACCACAGTGTGTGGCTTAATCAAATTGTGCACCGCATTTTTCAGTGCCTGACCTTTCAATCCATTGAGCGAACGGTAGTAGCCGATAGGGGCATCGGCAAATGCAGATAAGCCCACACCTATGGTGAGCAACAGGGAAATAAAGAATGAGTTATATCGTTTCATTGCTTTTTGATGAATAAGCAGTTAATTAGTAAAAAATAGGGTCGGAAATGCAAAAGTAATACTTTATTTTCAAAAAACCTCTGTTTGTAGAAAAAATTAGCACGAAAAAGCCACAGCTCTTTCATTTAAAAAGCCACAAGTCGTCCACACACTTCATAATGCACAATGCTTAATTAATTCATAATGCATAATGCTTAATTAATTCATAATGCATAATGCTTAATTAATTCATAATGCATAATGCACAATTCACAATTTCCTTTTAGCTCTATGGCTAAAGGCTGATGGCTAACGGCTAACGGCTAACGGCTAATCTGATGGCTAGTGGCTCCCTGTTTCGGCGAAGCCGACTATTTTTCGAGTGGCGGGGATGTGAGTGGGGCGCCAGTCCTCACATCGGATTAGTAGAAAGTTAGTGTGGTCAACCACACTAAAGCCGACGAAAAATTCCACCCACCGGTAGTTATTATGTTTGCAGTGAATTTCAGCGACACACAT
>JBJECV010000002.1:0-50384 GCA_051871435.1 Sodaliphilus sp.
GTGCGATTGAGCAAATAATTGTCGAGCATCACCAAAGCCGCCATAGCTTCCACAATGGGCACGGCACGCGGCACTACGCAAGGATCGTGACGACCTTTGGCTTGCAGCACTGTGGGACTGCCGTCCACATCCACGGTGTTCACGGGTTGCAAAAGCGTGGCCACCGGTTTGAATGCTACCCTGAAATAGATGTCTTCGCCATTGCTGATGCCACCCTGAATGCCACCGGAATGATTGGTGAGTGTTCGGATGCGCCCGTTTTCTGCCGTAAAGCAGTCCACCACATCGCTACCGAGCCGATTCACAAAATCGAATCCCAAACCGAAATCCACACCTTTTGCCGCATTAATTGAAAGCATCGCGCTACCCAATTGGGCATTAAGGCGGGAAAACACCGGTTCACCCAAACCCACAGGCGTCCCTTTAATCACGCAAGTAACCACGCCACCCAAGGTGTCGCCTTTCGCCTTTGCCTCGGTGATGGCTGCTATCATTTCAGATGCTTTTTCGGCATCCGGACAGCGCACGGCATTGTTGTCGGTATCCGACAAATTTAGCGCTGTGTAAGGCTTATTCGTGCAGATAGTTCCCACTTGTGAAGTGTAAGCCGTGATGGTGATGCCCACCTGCTTGAGTGCTTGCATACAGCAAGCGCCCGCCACTACACGCGCCGCCGTTTCCCTTGCCGAAGAACGTCCGCCACCACGGTAATCACGGATGCCAAATTTCGATTGATAGGTGAAATCGGCGTGCGAAGGGCGGAAGCATTTGGCAATATCGGAATAGTCCGACGAATGTTGGTTAGTGTTGCGAATGATGAACCCTATGGGCGTGCCTAACGTGATACCATCCATTATGCCCGACAGAAATTCCACCCGGTCGGCTTCATTTCTGGAAGTGGTGATGGTAGATTGCCCCGGACGGCGGCGCGCCACCATCCGCTGAATTTCATCAAAATCAAATTTCACTCCTGCCGGAAAACCATCAATCACACCGCCGATTGCCGCACCATGCGATTCTCCAAAGGAGGTGAGGGTGAGTATGTTGCCAAATGAGTTGCGCATCATCGTTGATTATTTGTTCGTTATTAAATCACATTCTTTTGCCCCCACATAATGGACCAATGCTGCGGGGTTGATTTTTAATTGCAATCCCCTTACCCCTGCACTCACGAATATATAGTCGTAGAGGATGCACGATTCGTGGATGAAAGTGGGGAACGGTTTTTTCATACCAATAGGCGAACAGCCACCTCGAATGTAGCCGGTGGTGGGCAGCAACTCCTTCATCGGAATAAGGTCCACCTTCTTGTTGCCGGAAATTTTGGCGGCTTTCTTCAAATCCACCTCTTCAGCGCCGGGAATTACGCACACGAAATGTCCGGTTTGATCGCCACGAAGCACCAGTGTTTTAAACACTTGGTCGATATCTTCGCCCAAGAGGTCGGCAATATGCCCGGCACCGAGGTCGTTTTCATCCACCTCGTAGGCGATGAGTTCGTAAGGGATTTGAGCCTTATCGAGTAGCCTCGCCACATTGGTTTTTGTAATCTTTTTCATTCATCACAAATTTTAAACCACAAATTTACTCAAAAAAACACGGAATACAAAATTGCGGCTACATCATTTCATCTATCATGGATGTTATAAGCCAACAGCTCTTGCCTCTCGGGCATGATGGTGTGGTGAGTTATTGAGTGGCTTTTCTATGTTCGGTGGGTGTGATGCCGGTGTGGCGCTTGAAGAATTTGGTTAATGTGGCCAAGTCTGGGAAATGAAATTCGTCGGCAATTTGAGAAACGGAATCTTGGGTATTTTCCAATTGCTCAACGATTAATCTCACCAACGTGATACAGATGTGTTCGGAGGCAGTTCGCTCAGATGTGGCTTTCACCGCTCGATTGAGATATTGTGGAGTGACACACAATTGTGACGCATACCACCCCACGGAATGGTGTTCGCGAATGTGGAGAAACAGGAGTTTGATAAACTTTTGAAAAAGGATGTGCTTTCGTCCGCTATCGGAAATCGCATCTTCTTCATTTTCAAAATAGTAGAATTCATTGGCTATATCCATCGTCCACATCCATAAAGCGCATTTCATCATTTCTTGTTGGAAGTGATGCTGATTATCGCTAAGTATGTCCACAATTTGAAGTACGCGTTGATGGAAAAGTTTGGTGGTTTCGGCCGATAACCTAAACACAGGCCACACCTTAATTTTCAAGATATAGGCAGGAGGAAAAGGGGGATTCTCTTTGATAAAGGTGGTGATAAACGGTATGGTGGAAATCATCATATATGCTTTTGTGCCATTGGAGATGCTACTCACTGATACGGCTTTCTTATCAATAAAATTGGCGAAACACCCTTTATTGAGAGAAAACATTCTATCCGCCCAACGCATTTGTATTGAGCCTTCCAGCAACAGCACATGCACAATCAGATTTTGTGCAGCATCTTCCAATAGCACCGATTGTCCGGCATCGGCATCGGTAATGGCCCATAACACGAAGCCATTATCGACCAGATGGCAACGTGGATTTTGGCGGGCGAAATCAAAGAAATTCATAGGCTGAAAATTTTGGAACCCAACTAAAAGAAGTTCTTACGCTCGCAAAGATAAAGAGAATGGTTGGATATTTTTCATAGCACTCCCGGGGATTATTACTTTTTAACGCAAGATGGTTTTATTTTGACAAACTTTGGTTCGGAATAAGCAAAGGAAGGCGGAGTGAAGAATGAATTTGGTTTTGATTTGACAAATATTGGTATGTGTGAAACAAAGGAAAACCCATGCAATAGTGCGACCTTTGCAGAGCCCTTGGCATAAAGAATCGGCGATTTGATTTAGGCGGGGACATCGCTCGGGGAAATGATAACGAGTATGGAGAATAAATAATGATTTTAAATGCATAAATAATATGAAACTAACGACTATTCGATTTATTGCGCCTCTGTGGGCTTGTGTACTCATCCTATGCCTCTCTTGCCGGGAACAGCAGAAAACGCCGGCTCCGGAAAGTAGTTATAAAACAATCACGGTGAGCGAAAGTAGCCAAACGCTATACACCGATTTTCCTGCCACCATTCAAGGAAAACAAGATGTGGACATCTTTCCGCAAATATCAGGCTTGATTACCCGAATTTGTGTGAATGAAGGTGCGGAAGTGAAACAAGGACAAACGCTATTCGTTATCGACCAAGCGCCCTACAAAGCCGCTTTAGAAAAGGCGAAAGCCAATGTGGAAAGTGCCGAAGCCAATGTGGCAACGGCGCAAATGACCGTGGAAAGCAAGGAACAATTGTGGAGAGAGAATGTGGTGTCGGATTTCGACTTGCAACAAGCTCGCAACACGCTTCGCGGAGCGAAGGCATCGCTATCTCAAGCGCGAGCCGAGCTCACCACAGCACAAACAAATTTGTCGTATACGGAAATAAAGAGTCCGGTGAGCGGCATTGCCGGCATGAGCAGTTACCGCATCGGAGCTTTGGTGAGCCCGTCGATTACGACACCACTTATTACGGTTTCGGACTGTAGCGAAATGAGTGTGTATTTTTCAATGACCGAAAAACAAATTCTATCCTATTCTCGCTACAATGGTTCGCTGAGCAACGCTATTCATACTATGCCCCAAGTGCAGATTATCCTCAACGATGGGAGTGAATATTCCTCAAGAGGGAAGGTGGATGCCATCAGTGGAATGGTGGACGCATCCACCGGAACGGTTTCTCTCCGGGCTAAAGTGGAAAATCCCAATCGCATCCTTCGAAGTGGGGCAACATGCACCGTGAGAATCCCTCAAGAAAAATCGGGATGCATCGTCGTACCACAAACTGCCACCTATGAATTGCAAGACAAAGTGTTTGTGTATAAAGTGGTGAATGGAAAAACGAAATCCACGCCCATCAAAGTGTTTGAAATCAACAACGGGACGGACTACATCGTAGAATCCGGGCTAACGGCTGGCGACGTGATTATTGCAGAAGGCGCCGGATTGCTTCGTGAAGGTGTGGCGGTGAGCAACAGCGGTAAGAACAAAGGAAAATAAGAAAGGAGATAGCGTAATGAAACTCAAATTATTCATCGACCGCCCCATCCTGGCAGCGTGTATTTCGGCTTTTATCTTGATGCTGGGCGTGATTAGCTTAGCCAATCTGCCAATGGAGCAGTATCCCGACATAGCGCCACCCACTGTGCAAGTATCCGCCACCTATAGCGGGGCGAGCGCATCCACCGTGCAAAAGGCAGTGATTGTGCCATTGGAAGAAGAAATTAATGGTGTGGACAATATGATGTATATGACATCATCCGCTTCCAATACGGGAAGCGCCACCATTAATGTGTATTTCAAGCAAGGCACCGACCCGGATATGGCAGCCATTAATGTGCAAAACCGGGTGAATAAAGTGCAAAGCCGTCTGCCGGGAGAAGTGACCAAAATCGGTGTAACGGTGCAAAAAAGGCAAAACAGCCAATTGATGCTCATATCGCTCTACTGCAAAGATAAAGATTGCGACTATGATGAGAAGTTTCTCTCCAATTATTTAAAAATCAATGTTGTGCCACGCATTCAGCGTATCTCCGGTGTGGGCGAAGTGATGGTGATGGGCAATGATTACGCGATGCGCATTTGGCTCAAGCCGGATGTGATGGCGCAATATGGCTTGGTGCCCGCCGATATAATTAACGTGCTGGGCGAACAAAACATAGAGGCATCTACCGGCACATTAGGTCAGGATTCCAACAACACCTTCCAGTATAGCTTAAAATACAAAGGACGATGCGAAAACGAAGAAGAACTCGGAAATCTGGTGATTAAAAACGAAGAAAACGGCAACACCCTCCTACTGAAAGATGTGGCAGAGATAGAATTGGGCACCACGTCGTACAATTTTGCAGGCAATGTGTCGGGCTATCCGGGGTCCACTTTTATGATTATGCAAACGGCAGGATCGAATGCTAATGAAATAATTGAAAACATCAACGAGGTGGTGGACGACATTCGCGGCGACTTGCCAAAAGGTTTGGAATTGGAAACGATGATGAGTGTGAAATCGTTTCTTGATGCCTCCATCCAAAATGTGCTTCAAACCCTGCTCGAAGCCATCCTATTGGTGGTGATTGTGGTGTATGTGTTCTTGCAAAGTGTGCGCTCCACTTTCATTCCGCTCATCGGCATTATTGTTTCGCTCATCGGCACCTTCGCCTTTCTTTATGTGGCAGATTTTTCCATCAATTTGCTCACCCTATTTGCTTTAGTGCTGGTGATAGGCACGGTGGTCGACGATTCGATTGTGGTGGTGGAAGCCGTGCAAGCCAAATTCGATGAAGGCTATCAATCGGCTTACAAAGCCACAGTGGAAGCCATGAGCGGCATCACGGCAGCCATTATCACCACCACATTAGTGTTTATGGCGGTATTCATTCCGGTGAGTTTTATGGGAGGTACCTCCGGCACATTCTATACCCAGTTTGGGCTAACGATGGCAGTGGCAGTGGGCATATCCGCCATTAATGCGCTCACGCTCAGTCCGGCATTGTGCGCACTGATGATGACGCCGCACATCACCAAAGAAGATGGTAAGAAACTGAGTTTTTCATCGCGATTTCATATTGCCTTTGATGCGGCTTTCAGTAAGATGATCGGCAAATATAAGGCTTGCTTGCAATTTTTCTTTAGCCATAAATGGGTGATTGGCGTGGCACTTGTGATGGTGGGAGTGCTGCTAACGGTGCTGGTGAAAACCACCAAAACGGGTTTGATACCCGAGGAAGATACCGGCACGGTGTTTGTGAGCGTATCCACAGCTCCGGGTAGTACGCGTGCCGAAACCGAAAGCATCATGAAAGAGGTGGAGAAAAGAATGGACGACATTCCGCAAATCTACCTATACTCCTCCGTGACGGGATTCAATATGATGAGCAGCGGCGAAAGCAGTACCGGCGGTACGATTATTGTGCGCCTCAAAGATTGGGAAGAACGCAAAGGAAAAGAAAACGACAAAGATGCCGTAATCGGTCAGATTTTGGCGAGGACCTCCGATATCAAAAATGCTCAAATATTTGCCTTTGCACCTCCAATGATTATGGGCTATGGTATGACCAACGGACTGGAACTGTATGTGCAAGACCGGAAAGGTGGAGACATTGAAACTTTGTTTGAGCACACAAAAAACTTTTTAGCGGCACTGAATGAGCGGCCCGAAATACAAAGTGCCGTTACCACCTTCGATACGCGCTTCCCGCAATATTTGGTAGAGGTGGATGCCGCTCGTTGCAAACATGCAGGTATATCTCCATCCGACGTGCTGGATGTGCTATCGTGCTATGTGGGCGGAAATTATGCCTCGAATATCAACCGCTTTTCAAAAATATACAGAGTGATGCTTCAAGCCAAGCCGGAATATCGCTTGGATAAAGAATCGCTAAATAAAATGTATGTTCGCACTTCCTCCGGTGCTATGGCCCCTATCGGGCAGTTCATCAACCTCACCAAGACCTACGGTCCGGAGATATTGAGCCGATTCAATCTGTTTAGCTGCATATCGGTAAACGCCTCTGCTGCTGATGGCTACAGCTCCGGAGATGCCATAAAAGCGGTGAATGAAGTGGCAAAACAAACACTGCCTTCGGGATACGGCTTTGAATTTAGCGGCACATCTCGCGAAGAGGCTTCGCAGGGCACTTCCATTATCCTCATTTTCGTAATTTGTACTCTTTTCGTGTATCTCATTCTCTGTTCGCTCTACGAGAGCCTGCTGATTCCGTTGGCAGTGATTTTATCCATTCCATTCGGTTTGCTTGGTAGCTTCGTGTTTGCGAAAATGTTTGGCGTGGAAAATAACATTTATATGCAAACGGGGCTTATCATGCTCATCGGCTTGCTATCAAAAACCGCAATTTTGCTCACGGAATACGCATCGGAGCGACGGAAACACGGAATGAGCATCGCCGAAGCAGCGCTATCGGCAGCCATGGTGCGCTTGCGTCCGATTCTGATGACTGCCCTCACTATGATTATCGGATTATTCCCGCTGGTGGTGGCATCGGGCGCCGGAGCCAATGGTAATATTTCGTTAGGAGTCGGCATGGTGGGAGGCATGACCATCGGCACGATAGCTCTGCTATTTGTGGTGCCGGTAATGTTTATCATATTTCAAACCATTGAAGAGAAAGTGATGCCAAAACGGAACTCTGCCAAAGAGCAAGAATAACAACAACATTAATTGACACTTAGATATGAATTACAGACAGATTATCATACTATTTAGCGCCATTCTATTGCTGAATGGATGCGGCATACATCGCGACTATCAACGCCCGGAATCGCTCCCCACCGACAGCCTTTACCGCGATGCGGAGGCTTGGATGCGCGACACTTGCACATTGGCGGATATTTCGTGGCGAGAACTATTCACGGATAGGCAATTGGTGAAATGGATAGAGGCGGGGCTGGAGCAGAATAGCGATTTGCAGGTGGCTCGGCTACGCACCGAAGAGGCGCAAGCCACTTTGGAAGCTTCGCGAAAGGCTTTGCTACCATCATTTTCGGTGAGTGCAGAAGGAGGCATTAGCAGCTATGATGCTTCCGAAACATCGAAATCATTTTCCATTATCGGCTCTTCGGAGTGGGAAATCGACGCATTTGGAGGCTTGAGCAACGAAAAGAAAAGCAAATATGCGGCATGGGCAGCAAGCAAGGCCTACGAACAAGCCGTGCAGACACAGCTCATCGCCACCATTGCCGAAACGTATTACGCTCTGATAGCTTGTGACCAAAAGCTCGAAATTACACGCGAAACGGCACAGCAATGGAGCGAACAAGTACGCACCTTCAAAGCCTTGAAACGCTTTGGTGAGCAAAATGAGGCGGCTGTGGCACAAGCCGAAGCCCAACGGTTGGAAACAGAATCGGCGGTAGTGAATTTGGAAAAGCAAATCCATGAATTGGAAAACTCGCTATCTACATTGGTGGGCAAAGCTCCAAAGGAGGTGGAACGTGGCCATTCGTTGGAGCTGAGATTGGAAACAGAACTGTCGGTGGGATTGCCCGCTCAACTGCTCAGTAGGCGACCCGACGTGAAGCAAGCGGAATGGGAATTGGCGCAGGCATTTTATGCCACTAATGTGGCTCGGTCGGCATTCTATCCCAAAATCACACTTAGCGGTTCGGCAGGTTGGACCACCGGTTCGGGTGCGAGCATCACAAATCCGGGTAATTGGCTGATGAATGTTGTTGGATCGGTGGTGCAACCTATTTTCAATCGCGGCAAAAATAAAGCCAACCTTAAAATTGCAGAGGCACAACAGAAAGAGGCGCAAATCGCTTTTGCTCAAAAGCTATTGGATGCCGGTGCGGAAGTGAACAATGCACTCACCGCATGGCAAACCGCGAGAAAAAATGTGGAAATCAACGAGCAACGAGTGGCATCGCTACAAACCGCACTTCGCAGCACCCAACTGCTGATGAAACACGGTAGCACCAATTATTTGGAGGTGCTGACAGCCCGACAAACGCTATTGCAAGCACAACTTGAAGGTGTAACAGATAAATATGATGAAATAGAAAGTGTTATCCACCTCTATCATACGCTGGGTGGAGGCGCTGATTAGTTTCTTTTCTATTAATTGTGTATTGTGACCGATTCTCTTTGTAGAGAGTCGGCCTTTTTGCCGAAAATTTGCAATTGTAACACCGCATTATGATTGAAAAAAAAACTTTAATTCGTGTGGATTTTGCTTTGGGGGCTTCGTGGTTAATAGATTTGTGGCTATATTTGCAAGGTGAAAACGAATATGGTGATGAAATACAAAATATTTGTAGCAATTATTTTAGGAGTTTGCTTTAGCTTTGCTGATGCGCAGGATTTTGCGAACCGGAAAGCGGCTTTGCAAGCGCTTGAGCGATCGGAATGTGAGTTGGGCAATCCGCTGAGCGAAAAGCACGATGAAGTGAAATACGTCGACGTGCTGAAAGCTATCTGTCGGAGTGAAGTTTTGTCGGAAAACGACAAATTGCGTGCTCGCTTGCTTTTAGAGCAAGCCATGAAAAATCGTGTGGGCGAACCGGCTGCGGATATTGAATATGTGACGCCCGACGATAGTGCTCATCACCTTTTGGATAGCAAAGCATCGCTCGTGCTGGTGTTCTTTAATGACCCTGATTGCGAATCGTGTGCCATAGTGAAAGAAAGAATGGACACTTGCACATTTCTGAAGGATATGGTGGAAGCAAAGCAATTGGAAATAGTGGGCATTTATACGCTCGACGACGAGGCACAATGGCGAGCCTCCTCCTTTCCCGGCTACATCATCAATGGCTGGAATAAGAATCAGGATATTGCGAACCACGATACTTATTTGCTACCCACATTGCCGCTATTTTATTTGCTTGATTCCGACAAAAAAGTACTATTAAAAGCCGAAGCAAGCCTCAATAAGGTGCTCGATTATTTGCGGATGGAGAGCACCAAAAATGTGGAGTCGGCGGGCGAAACGCGGTAGTGATTCGATGCTCGGCATCCCATCACCCACAAAATTTTGCTATCTGCTTCAAGAATCCAGGTGTCGGATTTTTGCTTTTCGTTCAATTTTAAATCTGTAAACAAGTCGCTCACCAATTTGGAGCCCTTCATTCCAAAGGGCTGAAATCTGTCGGCATGTTTCCATTTCCGAATCACCGCATTTTTCGCATTTAGGGCGGCTGTATTGAGAGCGATTACCTGCTTGCCATCGCATTGCTTTAAATCGAATTCTGAATGATTTACTCGTTGAATATTTAAATGAATTGGAATTTGTATTTCTCTATTATTCAATTTTATAGCGTACGAACTTTGAAGTATCGCTTTATTGATAAAAACTTGAAGTTGGAGGCGATTAATCGTTAAAGTAAAACTTGAAGAATAAAAGTGTTTTCCTATTCCATTTCCACCTGCAGCGGTCTGCAAAATGTCGGCACATTGACTGTGGTTGAAGCCGTAGGGTTTGAGAATTTCAAAAAGTAAAGTGGTGGAATTTGCAAATCGAAACAACGCTTTGTAATCAATCATCAGCGCATCTTGCTCATGATGGCAGCACTCATTTTGGATGTGCTCAATCATTTCGGCATAGAGCGAATGGCAAGAGCGGAGATGGCTGATGGTGGTGTGAATTTGGCGAAGCGCACCGGGGAATTGTTCTTCCAGCGATGGCAAAACCACATTTCTCAACTTATTTCGCTTCACTTCATTTTTTTGATTGGTGGAATCGGTAACAAAATCTTGGTGCTTATCTTTAAGATATTCAAGCACTTCAGCACGGTTTAAACAGAGTAATGGACGCACTACAATGCCGTTTTTTAGAGGCATGCCCGATAGCCCGGCAATTCCCGATGCTCTCAGCGCGTTGAGGAAGAAGGTTTCCACGTCGTCGTTTTGGTGATGTGCCACGGCAAGGGCATCGCAAGAGAGAGAAGCAACCAATTGGCGGAACCAATCGTAGCGTAAATCGCGGCAAGCCATTTCCATCGACACACCGTGCGCATCCATATAAGCCGGGACATCGAAATGGTGGATGTGGAGCGGAATGTGAAGGGCGTGGCATAGGCGGGATACAAATTCTTCATCGCGATTGGATTCTTCGCCACGCAGATGGAAATTGCAGTGAGCCGCCTCACATCGATAGCCGAGCGCCAAGAGCATGCGGAGCAAAGCCACCGAATCGGCGCCACCACTGAGCGCCACCAGCACGTGAGCCCCGGGGTTCAAGAGGGAATTTTCTTCGATAAAGGCTTGCACCTTTTGCTCAAAAAGCGAAATATGTGGTTCGTGATTCATACTTGCAAAATTACGGAAAAATTTTAAATCAGAGATGATATGAGGTAGTTAGAGATTAGATATTATTTAATTTGCCTTATTAGGCTTGCAAATTTTGCGCACCACACGCGTTATTTGCACAAACGCTATCAATTTAAAGTGAAAACTAAGGTGTTTCAAGTGTTTCATATTTTTGGGGGTGGATTCTTGTGTGGGTGAATTTTTTTGGCTTTGAATTTAAAATTGAATGGTGAAATATTTTTATAATTGCAAAAGAATTAGTAATTTTGCAAGCCATTACGATTTTACGGCGTTTACCACCGCCAATAAATTTTGTCAAATTTAAAAGAAAGATATAAAAATGAAAAAAGGTATTCATCCAGACAATTACCGCGAAGTGGTTTTCAAGGATATGTCGAACGACGAGACATTCATCACTCGCTCTACCGTAAACTCTAAGGAGACAATTGAAATTGATGGCGTAACTTACCCATTGGTTAAGCTTGAAATCACCAGCTCATCTCACCCCTTCTTCACCGGCAAGCAGAAACTTGTGGACACTGCCGGTCGTGTGGATAAGTTCATGAGCCGTTACGGCAATCGTAAGAAAAAATAATGCCTTTGCATTAGCGCATTTTATCAAAAGAATAGGGCTGCAGCCGTGAAGATGGTTGCAGCCTTTTTCGTACAAAATAAGTAAGAAATTTGCGATTGAATTGATTTTGAATTTCGTCGAAAGTTTGTAATTTTGCAACACATTAATATATATGTGTGTGAAGAGATGATGAAGCAACTTTTAGTGATAGTGAATCCGAAATCCGGCACCGGCAATCAGCAAGATTTGCCTCTTTTGATAGATGAGGTGATCGATAAATCCCGATTCTCAGTGGATATGCGCACTGTGGAAGCCGAAGGCGATGCTTATCGCTTTGGCAGAGAAGCCGTGGAAAAGGGCTACTATGGCTTGGTGGCTGTGGGGGGCGATGGCACGGTGAATGGTGCCGCAGCTGCAGTGGTGGATTCGGATGTGGCGCTTGCTGTGGTGCCTTGCGGCTCGGGCAATGGCTTGGGGCGTCATCTCAACATACCTATGAATGTGCGCAAGGCGCTTGAGGTGATTAATCAGGATAGGGTGGAGGACTTCGATTATTGCACGGTGAACGAGCGTCCGTTTATGTGCACGTGTGGTATGGGCTTTGATGCGCAGGTGGCTTACGATTTTTCGCAAGCCGGCAAGCGTGGCTTCATCACCTATTTGCAAAAAACCTTTTCCGTGTATGCCCACTATCAATGCGACGATTATGTGATACACCTCGATGGCAATCGCCTCGATGAGAAGGCGTTTGTGATTGCTTTGTGTAATGCAGCACAATATGGCAATAATTCATTTATCGCTCCCCATGCCAGTATGCAAGACGGTATGATAGATATGACCGTGATATCGCCGTTTAAATTTTATGATGCCCCGTTTGTGGGTTTGAGTTTGTTTTTTAAGAATATAGATAAAAATCGCCATGTGGCGATTTATCGTGCCAAAGAAATTATTATCGAGCGAAAGCATCACGGTCCGATGCACATCGACGGCGACCCCGTGGAGATGCCCAATCGGTTGGTGATTCAATGTCATCAACATGGAATCCGTATCTTTAGTCCTGGGCTCGGCGAAAATAATGTGCCACAGTAAGCCACGCCGCTTTATGATTCTAATCCCTGATATCATCTTGCCGTATTGGGCTTGACCTTACCCCACCACACACCTTATCTTTGCAAAGTTTTCGGGCCAACGAGTGACACAGTGTTTCAGGTGTTTCAGGTGTTTCAGGTGTTTCAGGTGTTTCAGGTGTTTCACGCAAGGAGAACACCTCTAACCAAGTGCGAAGCACGACTAACCAAGCGAGCTCGCGAGCGGCTAACCAAGTGCGAAGCACGACTAACCTTCAAATTGGTGTTTCACGTGTAGTGTATGAGCCTCGGAGGTTTGGTTGTGGTGGTTTAAAGCAATATACATAATCATACCCCATTTTTTTCTACTTAGCCGAAAATAAAAAAATGCCAATTTTGGAAATATTTGCTTCATTTTAATTTGTGTGTGCGAAAAAAAATATGTAAATTCGTAACGAAGAAAAAACCAAATTTTATAAACTAAATATCAACCCATAATACCACTTATCATGAGTTATTTAAAATTTGATAAGAACCTGATGATTAATCTCGAGCAGTCGCTCCCTCGCGAGATACTGCGCACTAATCAGTCGGGAGCATATCACTGCACTACTATTGTGGGGGCCAACACGAGGAAGCAACATGGACTTTTGGTGATTCCCATTCCGGAAATCGACGATAATAGCCACGTGTTGCTTTCGTCGCTCGACGAAACGGTGATTCAGCATGGAGCACCGTTCAATCTTGGCTTGCATAAGTATGCAGGTGGTGTGTTCAGTCCTAACGGGCATAAGTACATCCGCGAGTATGATTGCGAACGTGTTCCCACTCACACCTTCCGTGTGGGTGGCGTGATTTTAAAGCGTGAAAAGATTTTTATTACTAATGAAAATCGCATTCTTATTCGCTACACTTTGGTGGATGCTCACTCCAAAACCACTCTCCAATTCCGCCCATTCTTGGCTTTCCGCAATGCCAACGACCTGTGCATTGAAAACCAGGTGGCGAGCAGAGAATATCAAGAAGTGAGCAATGGCATTTCCACCTGCATGTATGAAGGCTATCCCACGCTGTTTATGCAAGTGAGCAAAAAGCCGAAATTCGTGTTCGACCCAC
The DNA here is from genome assembly GCA_051871435.1 of Sodaliphilus sp. GTDB lineage: Bacteria > Bacteroidota > Bacteroidia > Bacteroidales > Muribaculaceae > Sodaliphilus. The sequence continues at coordinate 13,575 of JBJECV010000002.1, forward strand.
ATTGGTATAAGGGAATTGAATATGTGAAAGACCAAGAGCGCGGCATTCCTTACACCGAAGACCTATATGTGCCGGGCTACTTTGAATTGGATGTAAAGAAGGGCGAGTCGATTATCTTCTCTGCCGGCGTAAGCGAAGTGGATACCAAGAAATTGGATGCCATGTATGAAGACGAAATCAAGACCCGAACTCCTCGCACCAGTTTCTACAATTGCTTGAAAAATAGTGCCAAGCAATTCTATGTAACCAATGCCGACGGCCACTATATACTTGCCGGCTATCCCTGGTTTAAGCTCCGTGCACGAGATGAATTTATAGCACTGCCCGGCTGCACGCTCTCGAATCACCATCGTCCCGATTTTGAAAAAATTATGGACACTGCGGCTGAAGCCTTCACCACTTGGATGAAAACCGGTGAGCCCGACAAGCATTTGCAAGGCATCGACCTACCGGACGTGCCACTGTGGGCAATTTGGGCCATTCAGCGCTATTCGCACGACACCGATGTGCCCACGGCACGCAAGCGCTACGGCAAACTGGTGGCTGCACTCATCGACTTTATTATCGATGGCAAGCACCCCAACTTAAAAGTAGACGACAACGGATTGGTTGCCACCGACGGTACCAAGCTGCCGATGTCGTGGATGGATGCAGCTCGAACCGATGGCACGCCGCTCATTCCTCGCACCGGCTATTTGGTGGAATTTAATGCGCTTTGGTATAATGCGCTGATGTTCCTTATTCAAATGTATGCCGACGATAAGAAAATGGTGAAAAAGGTGGAGCGCTGGACCAAACTTTCGGAAGCCTACGCCGCATCGTTTGCACCCACTTTCCTCAATGATTACGGCTATCTCTACGATTATGTGAATGGCTCTTACACCGATTTGAGTGTGCGCCCCAATATGGTGGTGGCTGTGGGGGTGGATCACACTCCGCTCGACCGTCGTCAGCGCAAACGCATTCTCGATATTATCACTCGCGAACTGCTCACCCCGAAAGGCCTCCGTACCTTGAGCCCCAATAGCTATGGCTATAATCCCTGGTATGTGGGCAATCCCGAGCAACGCGAAATGGCATACTTCTCCGGCTCGGCACGTCCGTGGCTGATGGGCTTCTACTGCCATGCCTACGTGAAAGTGTTTGGCATAGGTGGATTATCGTTTGTGAACAGAATGATGATAGGATTTGAAGACGAAATGTCGCAAGGTGGCATTGGCACACTTTCTGAACTTTACGACGGCAATCCCCCCTTCATCGGACGCGGTGCGGTGAGTTATGCTGCAAATGTGGGCGAAATCCTCCGCGTGTTGCGATTGTTGAAAAATCTTGATGTTTAACCGTAAATTGAAAAACCCTACGATATGAAAGCATTAATGTTTGGTTGGGAATTCCCCCCTCACATTCTTGGAGGTCTTGGAACCGCAAGTTACGGTCTCACCAAAGGTATGTATGATTGCGGCGATATGGATATCACCTTCGTGATACCCAAGCCTTGGGGCGATGAAGAGAAGGGATTTGCACACATTATCGGTGCCAACACCACCCCCATTGCTTGGCGCGACGTGAATGCCGACTATGTGCAAAGCCGCATCGGCCATGTGATGAGTCCGCAACTCTATTTTGATTTGAGAAATCACATTTATAGTGATTTCAACTACATGAACACCAACGATTTGGGATGTATAGAATTTTCAGGTCGTTATCCGGAGAATTTGGTTGAGGAAATCAACAACTATTCGATAGTGGCGGGTGTGATTGCGCGCACTGTTCCTTGCGATGTGATTCACTCTCACGACTGGCTTACCTATCCGGCTGGCATCCATGCCAAGCAAGTGACGGGCAAACCGCTCGTGATACACGTGCATGCCACCGACTTCGACCGCAGCCGCGGCAATGTGAACCCCACTGTGTTCAACATTGAGAAAGATGGTATGAACAACGCCGACCACATTATCACCGTGAGCAATCTCACACGGCGCACCGTGATTGAAAAATACGGTATTTCGCCCGATAAGGTGACCACCGTGCATAATGCAGTGGAGCCCTTGAGCCAAGAATTGCTCAATGTGGAAGTGCCACCCAAGCACGACAAGGTGGTTACCTTCTTGGGCCGCATCACCATGCAGAAGGGTCCCGAATACTTTGTGGAAGCTGCTGCACAAGTGCTGAGCAAAGTCCGAGGTGTGCAATTTGTAATGGCTGGCGGCGGCGATATGATGGAGAAAATGATACGATTGGCAGCGCGTCGTGGCATTAGCGACAGATTCCACTTTGCCGGCTTCCTTCGCGGCAAAGAGGTGTATGAAATGCTCAAAGCCAGCGATGTGTATATCATGCCATCGGTAAGTGAGCCTTTCGGCATCTCTCCCCTCGAAGCTATGCAAATGGGTGTGCCGTCGATTATCTCTAAGCAGAGCGGTTGCGCCGAGATTTTGAACAATGTGATTAAGGTTGACTATTGGGACACCAATGCCATAGCCGACGCCATTTATTCCATCATCAAGTATCCTGCCATGTACAAAGAATTGCGCGAGAAAGGACTTGAAGAGGTGAATCAAATTGTGTGGAAAAATGCCGGTGCAAAGGTAATCAACATCTACAAGAACCTCATTTACAGATAACAATTACTCATTTAATTATCAGCAAACATTATAAAATATATAAAGCAATGAAGGCAATTTGTTTTTATTTTCAAATACATCAGCCATTTCGCTTGAAGAATTACCGATTCTTTGATATTGGTAACGACCATTACTATTACGATGATTTTGCCAACGATGAAATCATTACCCGCATTGCTCAGCGTTCGTATTTGCCGGCTAATGCAATGTTGCTTGAAATGATTAAGCAGTATGGCAAAAAATTTAAAGTGGCTTTCTCCATTAGCGGTACGGCTTTGGAACAACTCGAAGTGTATGTGCCTGAGTTTATCGAGTCGATGAAGGAATTGGCGGATACCGGATGCGTGGAATTTTTGAGCGAAACCTACGCCCATTCGCTTTCTTCACTGGAAGACCCGGAGGAATTTGTGGCTCAGGTGAAAGACCACGACAAGAAGATTTATCAGCTGTTTGGTCAGCATCCTAAGGTGTTCCGCAACACTGAGTTGATCTACGACGACGACATCTCTGCCATGGTGCAATCTATGGGATTTAAGGGCGCTATCACCGAAGGAGCAAAGCATATTTTGGGTTGGAAATCGCCTAACTATGTGTATGCTTCGCCTGTGGCTCCAAAACTCAAACTGCTGCTGAAGAATTCAAAGCTCAGCGACGATATTTCGTTCCGCTTCAGCAATCCCCAATGGGCATCTTATCCGCTCACAGCCGATAAGTATATCGATTGGATTGCAGCATTGCCCGAAGAAGAACAGTTGGTCAACCTATTTATGAACTACGAAACTTTCGGCGAAATGCAACCTCGCGAAAGCGGTATTTTTGAATTTATGAAGGCGCTGCCACGCTTTGCCGCCGAACGCGGAATTGAATTCCTCACTCCAAGCGAAGTGATAGCGAAAATGAAACCGGTGGGCGAAATGCCGGTGGCATATCCTATATCTTGGGCTGATGAGGCTCGCGACACCAGCGCATGGCTGGGCAACACACTCCAACAAGAGGCCGTGAAAAAGCTCTATTCCATTGGCGAACGCGTGCGCCTTTGCCAAGACCGCCGCATTAAGCAAGATTGGTACTATCTGCAAGCCAGCGACCATTTCTTCTATATGTGCACTAAGCACAATGAAGATGGCAATGTGCACTCCCACTATAGCCCCTACGATTCGCCTTACACTGCATTCACCAATTATATGAATGTGCTGAGCGACTTTATGATTCGTGTGGAAGAGCAATACCCGGAATCAATTGATAATGAGGAACTGAATGCGCTGTTGCTCACTATTCGTAATCAGTCGAACGAAATCAGCCAGCTGAATCGTGAGGTGGAAATGCTTCGCAACAACATTGTGAAGGACACCACGGGCGATTTCCCTGTAGACGAGCCGATGGAAGAAAAAAAGAAACCCGCTAAAAAGGCTACCACCAAAAAAACTGCAAAGAAATAAGCCTTTTTGTAGCAATAAGATTAATTTGAGGGCGAACCGATTCGCCCTCAAATTTTTTTGAGAAAAGTGGTAGCTTTTCAAAAAAATGGGTAACTTCGCATAAAAATTGACATTTTTAGATATGATGAAACGCTTATTTTTAATTTTATTGATGGCGAATGTGATTTCGCAATATGCTATGGCACAAACTCCTATCAAGTATCCCGCCACGAGAACCGTGGACCAAGTGGATGAGTATTTCGGCGTGAAGGTGGCTGACCCTTACCGCTGGCTCGAAGACGATAATGCCGCCGAAACTGAGCAATGGGTGAAGGCGCAAAATGAAGTGACTCAAGCCTATATCTCAAAAATTCCATTCCGCAATGCGCTGAAAGAAAGGATGATGGCACTGCAAAATTATGAAAAGTGCGGTATTCCGTTCAAGCACCACGGCAAATATTTCTTCTACAAAAACGATGGACTGCAAAATCAGAGCGTGCTCTATGAAATGGATTCGCTTACCGACACCCCGCGTGAATTGCTCGACCCGAACAAACTTTCCGAAGATGGCACAGTGGCGCTCCAATCGGTAGATTTTTCGAAAGATGGCAGGTATATGGCTTACACCATTTCGCGTAGCGGCAGCGACTGGAATGAAATATTTGTGAAAGATTTAACCACAGGTGAATTGCTCCCCGACCATATTGTGTGGGCAAAATTTACCAATGCACAGTGGCAAGGCGATGGCTTCTACTATAGCGCTTACGATGCACCCGAGCGAGAACTTTCGAGCAAAAATGAATACCAAAAGGTGTATTATCATCGGTTGGGCACTCCGCAAGAGCGCGATGAATTGGTGTACCGCAGTTTTGAAGAGCCGCTTATGTTTCACATGGCAGGTGTGAGCCACGATGAGCGCTTTGTGTATATGATTCAGAGTGATGGCGATGGCAATGTGCTGATGGTGAAAGACACCAAAAGCGAAAGTCCACGATTTGTGAGGCTCAATGATTCATATAAGTATAATTTTATGCCTATTGGCAACGATGACCGCTACATTTATGTGATCACGAATGAAAATGCGCCTATGGCAAAGGTACTGGCTTTTGACATCCACGATTTGGGCATTGGCAAATCCCGCGAATTTGTTCCGGAATCGGATGCGATGCTTCAATCATTGCAGCAAGTGGGCAAGCATCACTTTATTGCCACTTACGAAAAAGATGCTTCCAGCCATGCTTATTTGCTGGATGCTACCGGTAAGGTGCTCCGAGAAATACAATTGCCAGGTATCGGTTCGGCAGGATTTAGCAGCGATGAAGAGACCGACGAGGTGTTTTACAGTTTTGCAAGTTTCACCACCCCGCGAAGCATCTATTCCTACGATTTGGCTACCGGCAAATCCACCCTTTTCCGTAAGCCTGATGTGAAATTCGATTCGCAGCGCTACGTTACTGTGCAGGTGTTTTATGAAAGCAAAGACGGCACCCGCGTGCCGATGTTTATCACCCACAAAAAAGGGATGAAACTCAATGGCAAGAATCCGGTGTTGCTTTATGGCTATGGAGGGTTTAATATCAGTGTGAATCCATCGTTTGATGTAAATCGCGTGCCTTTCCTTGAAAGTGGCGGCGTGTGGGTGGTGGCAAACATTCGCGGTGGTGCGGAATATGGCGACACATGGCACCGTGCCGGCACCAAGCTGCAAAAGCAAAACGTGTTTGATGATTTTATTGCCGCAGCTGAATATTTGATAGCCAAAAAATACACCTCGACCGACCGCCTTGCCATTATGGGCGGTTCGAACGGCGGATTGCTGGTGGGAGCTGTGGTGAATCAGCGACCCGATTTATTCCGCGTGGCTATTGCGCGAGTGGGTGTGATGGATATGCTTCGCTATCATTTGTTTACCATTGGATGGAACTGGGCACCCGACTACGGGCGTAGCGACGACAGCCGCGAAATGTTTGAATATCTGCGCGCATATTCGCCGTTGCATAATATCAAAAACGACGGCACACCTTATCCAGCTATTCTTGTAACCACCGGCGACCACGACGACCGCGTGGTGCCGGCTCATTCCTTCAAGTATGCTGCCGCACTTCAAGCCGCCAACACCGGCAATCAGCCCAAACTTATTCGCATTGAGAGCAAAGCGGGGCATGGTGGTGGTAAGCCTATCTCCAAAGTGATTGATGAGGCAGCCGACTATTATTCGTTTATTATGAGTAACTTAGGTATGAAATTGAAATAAGATATTTCATAGATTTTAAATATGAAGGCTGAGTGGTGCGATAATGGCTTGCCACTCAGCCTTTTTGATTGCCCGGGATGTGGGGCTGAAGTTTATTCGTCGAATTTGCGGTAGCGGATGCGTTTGGGTTCTTCAGTGCCCAAGCGTTTCGCCTTATTCACTTCATAATCAGAATAGTTGCCGTCGAAGAAGAACACATTGCCATCGCCTTCAAAAGCCAGGATGTGGGTGCAGATGCGGTCGAGGAACCAGCGGTCGTGGCTGATGACCACAGCGCATCCGGCAAATGCTTCCAAACCTTCTTCGAGCGCACGGAGTGTGTTCACATCGATGTCGTTGGTAGGTTCGTCGAGCAAGAGCACATTTCCTTCTTGCTTGAGAGCGAGTGCCAATTGCAAGCGATTTCGCTCACCGCCGGAGAGCACCCCGCATTTCTTTTCTTGGTCGGCTCCGGTGAAATTGAAGCGGCTCAGATAGGCTCGCGCATTGATTTCTCTGCCACCCATTCTCATCAGTTCATTGCCTTGGCTCACCACTTCGTACACACTCTTTGTGGGGTCGATATCCTTGTGCTGCTGGTCCACGTAAGCCAATTTCACGGTTTCGCCCACCGAGAATGTGCCTCTGTCGGGTGTTTCAAGGCCCATAATGAGGCGGAAAAGGGTGGTTTTGCCCACGCCATTCGGGCCAATCACACCAATAATGCCGGCAGGCGGAAGAGTGAACGATAAATCTTTGTAGAGCACCTTATCGCCGAATGCTTTGGCAATGCCATTGGCTTCAATCACATTGTTGCCAAGGCGCGGTCCATTGGGAATGAAGATTTCGAGGTGTTGTTCCTTTTCTTTTTGGTCCTCGTTGAGCAGTCGGTCGTAGGAATTTAAGCGAGCTTTACCCTTGGCTTGTCGAGCCTTAGGCGCCATTCTTACCCATTCCAATTCGCGTTCAAGAGTCTTTCTGCGTTTGCTTGCCGCCTTTTCTTCTTGCGCCATTCGTTTCGACTTTTGGTCGAGCCACGAAGAATAGTTGCCCTTCCAAGGAATACCTTCGCCGCGGTCGAGTTCGAGAATCCATCCTGCCACATCGTCGAGGAAATAGCGGTCGTGGGTTACGGCAATCACGGTGCCCTCGTATTGATTCAGATGCTGTTCGAGCCAGTCGATACTTTCTGCATCAAGGTGGTTGGTAGGTTCGTCGAGCAGAAGCACATCGGGCTTTTGGAGCAGCAGTCGGCACAGCGCCACACGGCGGCGTTCGCCACCCGACAGGTGAGCCGCCAATTGGTCGGCAGGCGGCAGGTTGAGAGCCGCCATGGCGCGATTCAATCGCGTGTCGAGGTTCCAAGCATCGGTAGCGTCGAGCACATTTTGAATTTCGGCTTGGCGGGCAAAGAGTTCATTCATTTTGTCCTCATTTTCGTAATATTCCGGCAATCCGAATTTTTTATTGATTTCTTCGTATTCTTCGAGTGCATCCACCACCTCTTGCACTCCTTCTTTCACGATTTGGAGCACCGTTTTGTTGTCGTCGAGTGGCGGGTCTTGTGGCAGATACCCCACGCTGTAGCCCGGAGCCCACACCACTTCGCCTTGATAATCATTTTCAATGCCGGCAATAATCTTCATGAGCGTGGATTTACCTGAGCCGTTCAAACCAATGATGCCGATTTTGGCACCATAAAAGAAAGATAGATAAATGTTTTTGAGGATGGTTTTATTGGTCTGCTTAATGGTTTTGTTCAGACCCACCATCGAGAAAATTACTTTTTTATCGTCAACAGTTGCCATGCTAAATATGTATGGTTGAGTAATAGAATTTGTTTTCTACAAAGATAGCAAAAGTATTTCACATTTCCTTGCACTGCAAAGATGTGCCTTAAAAAATTATTAGGTGAGGGTGTAGGATTTGAGCCATTTTCCGGAGCGCAGGCGGTAGAGGTAGAGCAGACCGCGAATCACCAGCTCCACAGCCATAGCTATCCACACACCGCGAAGTCCGAAAGTGCCCACTAAGGTGGCAGAGAGTGTGAGGCGCACGCCCCACATACTCGCCAAATTGTAGCCGCAAGGCACGAGGGTGTCGCCGGCACCCACAAACACCCCGTAGCCCACAATCGACAGGGCAAAAAACGGTTCGGCAAAGGCTTGAATGCGTAGCACTTCGGCTCCTGCAGCGATGATGTCGGGCACAGGTGATAGCAAGCTCATCATCCAAGGCGCACCGATGTAGAGTAGCACACCCATTATCGTCATCACCGCTGTTCCCATCACCACTGTGATGCCCGCCATTTGTTTGGCGAGCGATTTCCGTCCGGCACCTATGCTTTGTCCGATGAGCACTGTGGCGGCATCGGCGATACCATTGCCGGGCATATAGCAGATGCTTTCTGCGGTGATAGCGAAGGTGTTAGCTGCCAAGGCGATAGAACCTAATGGCGCCACGATGGCAGTGATGACGATGCTTGCCGAACACATACAAAAGTGTAGCAAACCCATCGGCCCGCCAATTTTTACGGCTTTTTGCAGGCATATTCGTGTGGGCATAAACGAACCTTTTTCGCCTATCAATCGCATTTCCTTCGATTTGCAGCAAGCATACCACATCATGCAAATGGAGGTGATGGTGATAGCAAAGAATGACCCGAGTGCGGCGCCTTTCACTTCCCATCCTGCACCGGGGATGGTGAGCGGTACGCCGCAAATGGTGAGCGTGTGGGTGGGGTAGATGAGTAGGTAATTAAACAGTACATCTAAAGCACACATCATCACATTGAAGATGGAGGGCGTTTTGATATCGCCACTGCTGCGTAGCATACCCGCGGCGAGCATATTCATTGCCAACATAGGCATTGCACAGCAGAATATCATAAAATAGGCGGAGGCATCGGCACACACTTCGTTGCTACCGCATAGCCAGTGGGGGAGGTGTGGGCTGATGCACACGCCTATGAGCATCACGGTGAGTGAGAAGATGCAAATGGCGGTGATGGCTTGGCGAAACACACTTCTGGCTTCCCCATCTTTTTTTCCACCTATTAAATGTGCCACCTGAACACTGAAACCCGAAGCGGCAGCATTGCAAATACCGAAAATGAGCCACAAACTGGTGGCAACCAATCCGATAGATGCCGACTGGTTGGCGCCCAGCTGTCCCACCATAGAAGCATCTATAAATTCCATGATAATGGAAGAAATCTGCACTAAGATGGCAGGCACACTCAGTAATCCTGCAAGTTGGAATTGCTGCATGCGGCTGATGGGCTTTCCGTTTCGAATCAGCGATAATAATATGTCTTTTTTCGATTCTCTCATTTTTGTGGCTTTATGCAATGGCTGCGATAAAGTTTTGCAAAGATACGATTAATTTTCCATATTTTTGGGTGGTAGCGGTTAAGCAAGTGAAACACTAATTGAACGAAAACGAAAACACCCATTTGTGAAACATCCGGAACACGTGAAACACCAATTTGAAGGTTAGTCGTGCTTCGCACTTGGTTAGCCGCTCGCGAGCTCGCTTGGTTAGTCGCGCTTCGCGCTTGGTTAGAGGTGTTCTCCCTGCGTGAAACACCCTGAAACACTTGAAACGCGTTAAACACTGGAACATTTGGCTATTGTACTAAAAAATTTCAATGTACTTTTTGGCAAAGTTACTTTTGGAAAGCAATTATGTCAATCCCAATACGGCATTTTATTTATTTGGGTCAATAAGGCTACAGACAACGAGGCAATGTGATAGGGGGTAAACGGTTACAGGATGGCTCAGTAGAAAAACAGTGGGTGTGGGGGATAGGTCACACTTCTCCACAATTCAAAATAGGTAAAGGGTGCGAAGGATTGGCATCCCGTCAGGGATGCGATGTGTGTAGGCCGGTATGAGATGAACATGGAGCGTAGCGGAGGGTTCATCGAAATGCCGGTAACCGATGCCGCCCCACCGCACGCATGCCGTAGGTATGCAACCCTCACCACGGAGGAGTGCACGTCTTCAAGTGCTTCATAACCAGGGTGTAACCACCAGAGCTTCCCTTAGCTTACACGATTACATAGAGCATCATGTAAGGGGCGAAACACCTTTGTGGGGATTTGCCACAACCGACCATCCGATGCTCATTGCTTTTGCTTCGGCATTCTCCAAGCTGCGCTTCGGCTGCGCCTTCGCTTGCATGGAGTTAACCACAATACGCCGTCTCCGACGGCGGTGGGGAAAGCCACCTGGCCCCTCCCTAAAGAAAAAGCCTATCCCCGGCCCCTCCCTGAAGGGAAGGGAAATATTTGCAACATGCAGAATATCAAATGATTGTTGTGGCGCAATATTTTGCGTCCGCCCGATGGTTTTATCCCATTGAGGGGCGGGCGCAAAGTATTGCGCCACAACAAGAGATTGTGTGTATATTATTGTGTACCAGTTATTTCGCACCCATTACATACGGGGGCATGTCCCTACCGGCGGGTGCATTTTCGGTGGATTTAGTATGGTTGCCCCACTGTTTTTCTACAGAGCCTACAGGATTGTTGGAGCGTGTTCTATTTGATAAAAAAGAGCCTTGCTGTAGAAGCAAGGCTCTTTGTGATGCTATATAATTTAAAATTATTTAGCGCGGTAGATAGTAACGGCGCGGTCGAGAGAAGCGCACTTAGCACCGTAGTTGGTGAGGTTACCATCGTTGATTTGTGCATCGAGGCGACCTTCTTCTACACCCTTCACCACGAGAGCTTTCTTCACGGTAGCTACACGTTCTTTGCGGAGACGAGTGTTGATCTTGTCGTTACCGGTGTAGTTATCAGCCCAACCGGTGAGCACATAGTTGTTAGATTCAGCCTTCATTACTTCAGCAACGGCTTCCACAACGTTCTTTTGAACACCTACGATCTTAGAAACATTGATGGGGAAGTAAACTGTAGCAAGAGGAGCTTCAGCTTTTTCTTCTACCACGGGAGCGGGAGCTTTTTTCTTGCGGCATTCTTCGAGTTGCTTTTTGAGGTTAGCAATGTTTTGGTTAGCAGCTTCGAGTTTAGCGCGGAGGTCATCCACATAAGCGTCGGTGTATTTGATTTCCGGGCAAACGGGAACCACGGGAGCGTTCCATTCAGTTTTGTTGAACTTGTAAGCCACACCCACGAGAGCAGAAGGATATTCGTTCCAAGTTCTCAAGCCGTGACCGTCGGTGCTTTCTTGAAGCATTTCGAAACGGAGGTCGAGGTTGATGGCGATGTTCTTGGTTACATTGAATTGATTGAGCAAACCGAAGCGTGCGGAGAAGTTACGAGAGTGTGGGCTATCTGAGCCACCGTCGTATTTCCAGCTGTCGCCGCGAGATTCAGCACCTGTTTTTTCGTGTTCGTACACCCAGTGGATGCCAAAACCAGCGTAAACTACAGCGTTGTAGAAACGGCCGGGTTTGTAACCGCAAATCCAGTTGGTGGCATTGAACAATACATCACCAAAGGCACCAATGTTGTTGAACTTAGAAGGTTTCAAAGCGTTGCCTTCATAAGTGCCGAGAGTTTGGTTCCAAGGACGATAACCAAGACCATACTTGTGAGTTACACCAATCATTTGGTTGAATTCACCACCCACGCGGATACCGAGAAGTGGAGAGAACCATTTACCTACAGCAACTTGTCCCTTCAAACCGAGGCGCTTGCCAAAATCTTGCTTTGAGTCGAAAGTAGACATCAAAACACCGGCACCACCGTCGATTTCAACGAACCAGTTGTCTTGCATTCTGTTGAAGAGATAGCCTTGAGCAGGATCTTCAACATAAGTTACTTCTTGTGCGGCAGCTGAGAAGTTGCCCATCAACATAGCACAAGCAAATGCTAATAAAGTAATCTTTTTCATAAACTTACGTTTTTTATTATAATAAAAAATTTAAAAATTGCACAATAAAAAAATTGCACCTTCTCTATCAAATTATTTGCAAATATAGACACTATTTTTTGAATACACAATTTTTTTTGTTAAAAATTGCCATTTTAGTTATTTTTTTATCCACTCTATAATTGATTTAGCCACGATTTCGGGCGTGAAACCGAACTTTTCGTCGAGCACTTTATAGGGAGCGGACTCGCCAAAGTGGTTTAATCCCTTCACGTATCCATTCGGAATGAGTGTTTTAAGGGTGGAGGGCAATCCGGCGGTGAGTCCGAATGCGGGTATTCCTTGCGGAATTACCGCATTGCGGTAGTCGGCATCTTGATTGAGGAACAGTCCGATGGAAGGAACCGACACGATTTGCGATTTAATTCCTTCAGCTTCAATCAATTTAGCAGCTGCCACGATGGTCGACACTTCCGAGCCGTTGGCCACAAGCACCACATCGGCATCTGCTTCATGCTTCACCACGTAGCCGCCACGCTGTGCTTGCAAAGCGGCTTGATAGCGAGCGTCGTAGCCTTCGCCATCTTCGGCAGGAACGTCGACAATATCTTGTCGGGAAAGGATGAGAGCGGTGGGCGTTTGGGTGTTTTCCATCGCCATTTTCCAAGCCACAGAAGTTTCGGCGGCATCAGCCGGTCGGAGTACGAGCATGCTGTTTTGCCCGCTATGATTTTTCAGTTCTTCCATCAGTCGGATTTGTGCTTCTTGTTCCACCGGTTCGTGTGTGGGACCGTCTTCGCCCACACGGAAGGCATCGTGAGTCCAGATAAATTTTACCGGAATTTCCATCAGAGCCGACAGCCGTACGGCAGGCTTCATATAGTCGCTAAACACGAAGAAGGTGGCGCAAGCACCAATCACACCGCCGTGGAGAGCCATACCATTAATAATAGCCGTCATTGCCAATTCCGACACACCGGCATGCAAAAACGCGCCGGAGAAATCGCCCGGAGCGAAGGCTTTGGTTTTTTTCAAAAAGCCGTCGGTTTTGTCGCTATTCGCCAAGTCGGCCGACGACACAATCATATTGGGCACTTGCTCAGCCAACGCGCCGAGCACATTAGCCGAGGCGGCACGAGTGGCGATGTTGGGTTTGTGTGCAATACCGGCAAAGTCCACTTCAGCCACTTTTCCAGCGATGCAGTCGTCGAGTTCCTTCGCCTTTTCCGGATTTGCTTTGCGCCATGCCTGCTCAGCGGCTTTGCGTTCAGCCACGATGGCAGCCAATTCGCGGGCACGCTCTTGGTAGAGATTTTCCACTTCCGGGAATGTGGCCCACACATTATTAATATTACCGCCCAAATTTTCGATGGTTTTTTCAAAACTTGCCCCCGATTTGCTTAGCGGATTGCCGTGGGTGCTACATTTGCCTTCAAAATTGTCGCCGGTTTCGGTTACGCAACCGCGTCCCATAATGGTGCGCCCGATGATGAGGGTGGGGCGCTTCTGCTCCATCTGTGCCGCTATCAGTGCCGAACCGATTTCCTTTGGGTCGGTGCCATCAATTTCTATCACATTCCAATTCCAAGCGCGATATTTCATTGCCGTATCTTCGCTCGAAACGGCATCGCAGTTGGTGGAAAGCTGCACACTATTGCTGTCGTAAAACATGATTAAGTTGTTCAGCCTCAGGTAGCCTGCCAAGCGTCCGGCTTCTTGCGAAATGCCCTCTTGCACACCGCCATCGCTAATGAAGGCGTAGGTTTTGTGGGCAAATGCTTCGCTATAGTGGGCGGCAATAAAACGCTCTGCAATGGCGCTACCCACAGCCATCACATGGCCTTGCCCGAGCGGACCGGAGGTATTTTCGATGCCATGCTCAAAGTCTACTTCCGGGTGACCGTGGGTGATGCTGCCCCACGAGCGAAAATGCTGAAGGTCGTCTACTGTGAATTTTCCGGTAAGGTGTAGCACGGCATAGAGCATGGGCGACATGTGACCGGGGTCGAGATAGAAACGGTCGCGAGCAAACCAAGTGGGGTTAGCCGGGTCGTGTACCAAGAATTTGGAATAGAGCACATTCACGAAGTCTGCTCCGCCCATGGCGCCACCGGGGTGCCCTGACTTAGCGTTTTCCACCATCGATGCAGCCAAGATGCGAATATTGTTGGCTGCTTTATTCATTACATTGATATCCATTGTGTAAGCGATATTTTCAAAAGTTGATTGTTTTAAAGTTACGAAATTACAAAAATAATTGCAAAGGAGCAAATTAAATAGCCATTAGCCATTAGCCTTTAGCCTTTAGCTTTTAGCTTTTAGCCATTAGCCTTTAGCCGGGAGCCGTTAGCTATCAAAGCTATAGTGGCTATAGAGGCTACAGAGCTAAAAGCTAATGGCTAACGGCTAATGGCTAAAAGCTCCCGGCTGCCGGCTAATATTTTACTTTGTAGGCTGTGTTGGCTTTTTTTGCGATGTAGATTTGTCCCGGTTGTGGATTTGATACTTTTATGCCTTGCAAATTGTAGTATTCCACCGGGGTATTGTTTGTTTCCACCACGAGTTCCACTCCTGATGGATTGCTCACGGTGAGCACCTTATTGCTTAAGTCGAATCGCAGGGTTACATTTTGGGCACTCCCGGCAGCAAGCTGCATGTTGGCACCTCTTGCCACCAAAGTGTAGGGCTGATTGATAGTTATCCATTCGTTGGCTATGCCGCCATAATCCACCACATCCCAGCTGCCATCGGCAATTTTGAATAAGCCTGAAAGGGTTGCTAATTTCAGTTCGTAGAGATTGTTGCCCAAATCGGTGAATTTGTATTTATCGAGTGCAGCCCATTCACCCACGTCAGAGCCGCGCAAATAGATGGGCCCTACTTTGGGCTCCGGCAAGGTGTAGCCCTCCAAACCGAGTTTGTAGCCAAAGCTATTGATAGCATCGCGCAGTTGCTGTTGCACTTCAGCCAGGGGCGTGTCCATATCGGGATTGCCGTAGCCATCGCTTTTCCATCGCTCGGCATCGCTGGCTGCGGCCTTACGGATGCGATTGGCATATTCGTTTTGATAATTGAAAATGCGTTCGAACCCTTCCTTAGCCATTGCCTCGAATATGCGTTTTGCTTCATTTTGGAAAGTGGTGCAATTCCACATATTTTTAATCCAATGCTGTGCGTATTGTCCTTCCCAAATCCATCTCGACACATCGCGCGACACTTGGAACGACGAGCCGAAGTCCCAAACCGGTCCGAAATGCCATTTTTGGTTGTTACCCTTGTCTTTGTAGAGATAGCACGAGCCGGTGTAGGCTTCATAATTGTTCATGATTTGGTTCACCACAAAGAAGCGAGCGGCATCGGAAAGGTCAATTTTATTGAGCCAAACGCCCTCGGCATTATTGTCGTCATAAATCATGGCGTCGATGGCATCGAATTCCCGGCTCAGCCATTGTCGGTGGGCGTCGGTCACATAGTCTTCCGGCGATTTGTAGGTAATCCACAATTCCTCGTCGGTGCGTTGTCGCGAAGGCACCACCACTTGGTTGGCATCTTTCGTGTTGTCGAATTCCACAATCCATGCACCGGTGTAGTCGTCGTCGGTGAAGGGGTAGTCGTCAGCGTTGGCGCCCGGATTAGCTGTGAGCCAATCTTCCACCATATCATCGGGATTGGTGAGATTGATGCGTTTTTTGTCGAAGCGGATGGTTTCGGTGAGGAAATAAAGTCCGATGTAATCGCCATTGAGTATTACTTCGCAGGGTTGGTCGGCAGGGGTCCAAGGCAGCCCCGCCATCCGGCTCACTTCAAATCCGGTGAGATTTCGCATAAATGCGCGACTATCGTCGGCGTGCGCCATCAGCGCAAAGTGTTTGCTGCTGTTCATTCCCAGCAGAGCGGCTTTTTTGTCCAATTTTATGCGGTAAGGCTTTTTGTTGAACGCCCACCAGGTGTAGTTGCCGCGTCCCTTGATTTGCAGCGGGAGAGGGTTTTCTGCAGAACCAAACGCCTCAACGCCCTCCACGCCGCGCGGGTCGAGGTAGTAGGTGCCCGCCACATACACATCTTTGGAAGTGATGGCTTTATGATTTTCTGTTTCAATCACCATCACGGGCAGTGTGCCCGAAGGCTGCGAGGCAAATAGTGCGGGCGTCATTGCCAATGCCAAAATAACGATAATCAACAACTTGTTCATAATTGGTATGATTTCATAGCAGTGGCTGTAATCTAATGTGAGATTACAGCCACACGCAGTATTAAAGATAAACAATGTAGATTTTATTCAGGAGAGTCCACCATCTTTACTTTGCTACCCACGAGGGCGTAGAACAAGATGTAGGCAGCGCAAGCCACGGGGATAAAGTAGCTGTAGAGGTAACCGACCAAGTCGGCAACCCATGCTTGCAAGCCAACCATCACGGTGCAACCGAACACCATGGTCATGAAAATACCACTTGCGGCAGCGGTGTATTTGCCAAGGCCTTCCACAGCCATATTGAAGATACCGCCCCACATCACCGATGTGCAAAGACCCACCAAAATGAAGGCGAGCACGCAGATAGGTACTTCAGGATAAATCACTTGAAGGTTGGTCCAGTCGATACCAATCACGGTCACCTTCCACGATTCGGGAGCAAAAATGCCGAACAATAGCAACACGATGGCTACTGCTGCCACAGTGCTCACCATGGCGCGGCTACTCACCTTGCTACCGATACTGCCACCCACAGAGCGGCCCACAAACATCATCAACCAATACACTGAAGCAATTAAACCAGCCACGCCGGCAGAGAGCCCAACAGCGTCGGTTTGCAGATACGAAATCATGTAGGTGGGGGTGCCCACTTCCACACTCATATACAAGAAAATGGCAAGAGCACCAAGCGACAATTGCGGGAATTTCAGAGCGCCGGTCACGAGCTCCAATTCCACCTTAGCTTGCTCTGGTTCTTCAATTTTGGTGAAGAGCAAAATCACGAAAGCCAAAGCAAAGATAATGCCGGCAATCACGAGAGCCGGAGTGGCATCGGCGATGCCGGTGCTTTTGGTTACTTCACCAATGAGCGCACCCATCAAGATGTAGACAGCCACTGCTGATGCGGAATTGAAAGCACCACCAATTTGGATGAGTTGGTTGCCGGTTTTGCCACCACCGCCCAGCACATTCAAGAGGGGATTGACCACGGTGTTGAGCATACACATGCACAAGCCGCTGATAAATGCGCCAATCAAATAAATCCAGTAGCTTCTTGCCTCACCGCTCAGGTATTCAAATCCGATGCCGATAAGGCCCACAATCAAGGCGAGCAAAGCCGTTTTCTTATACCCGAATTTGGCAATCAGCATACCGCTGGGAATACCCATCACCAAGTAGGCGATAAAGTTAGCATAATTACCAATCTGTCCGGCAAGCTCTGAAGCCCCGAATTGGTTCTTCACGATTGTTGCCATTGGCGAGCAAAGATTGGTCACAAAAGCAATCATTGCAAAGAGGGCAATCATCATAATAATTGCTGCCCATTGTTTTGTTTGTTTTGCCATTTTGTTGTTGTTTTTGTTTAAGTTATTAATGTTTTGGTTTTTGTCGGAGGACTTTGATGATGTAAAAATACATCATTTTATTGATTTACGACAAATAAAATCGCTATTTCCTTTTAAAAAATGTGTATTTTTTACGGAAATTGCCTCATTTGCTTGCAAGAAATCAGTATTGGCGAGGTCCGAAAATGTTGGTGCCGATGCGCACCAAGGTGGCGCTATGCTCCACGGCAATGTGCCAATCGTCGCTCATGCCCATGCTCAGCTCATTGAAATCGTCGGCGGGGAAGCGGTGCTCGTGGAGGAGCGTGTGAAAGGTAGATGCCACGCGTGCAAATTCCGAAGCGATGAGGGCTGTGTCGTCGGTGAAAGTGGCCATTGCCATTAATCCGCGGTATCGCACATGCTTAAAGGGCTGAAATTCGCCGACCTGCGCCAATTGTAGCAATTCATCCACGGTAAAACCGCTTTTGGCTTCCTCTTGCGCCACATGGAGCTGGAGCAGTACGTCGACGGAGCGCCCGATTCGTTCGGCTTCCTTATTGATGGTGGTGAGCAAGCGAAGACTGTCCACACTGTGGATGAGCGACACGATGGGCATAATTTGCCGCACTTTGTTGCGCTGCAAATGCCCGATAAAGTGCCATTGCACATCCTCGGGCATAAGGGGGGCCTTCGCCACGAGCTCTTGTGCATGGCTTTCGCCAAAAATGCGCTGACCTGCGGCGTAAGCCTCTTGCAACTGCTGCACCGGATGGTATTTCGACACAGCCACAAGGCTTACACCTTCAGGCAATTGCGCTTTGATTTGGGTAATATTTTCGGCAATGCTGTGTGGCATTATTCTTCTTTTGGAGCTGCGCCGCTCAGATTTTCAGCAAAAACGTCGATGTATGGCATTTCGGTGATGTTCACGATTTCGAAATCAAACAGCACACTCTTCATAGCTTCCAAGAAGTAGTCTAAAGCCAATTTAAATTCAGAGGCTTGCACCAAGCTAAAACTTGCGGTGCGCTTTTCGGCGCCGGTTTTTTCGTCGATGGTAATCATATTGATTTTTACCTTATACCAGCGGTCGCCACCTTCGTGGTAAAGCACGTCTTCGAGGCGCACTTTGCGCACCACCGTCACGGTGAGGTCGCCCGATGTGTAGGGCTCCATTTCCTTGATGATGCGGGCTTCGGCCTCGGTGAATGAAAGTGCATCCACCAAAAAAGCCTCGGTTACCGATTTAATGGCACCGGTTTCAAGCATCGTTTTGTCGTATTTTACCTTAGTTTCAAACCATTGACTCATAATTGTTTCGTTTTTTATAGTTAATAATCAAATTAATTTCTTGAATGTGTTTTTGCCCAATCCGGAAGAGGGCATAGCATCTACAAAGTTAAGCATTTTTTGTGGTTTTTCGGCCAAATAAAGCGAAATAAAATGGTGGAAAAATTGCATTGATTTGCAATTCAGTGCTTTGTTGTGTAACTTTGCACTTGCAAACACAAAGCCGAATATTCGATGAGTGATTTTTATAGAACCATCAAAGAGCGCTCCCAAGCCAAGTACACCGAGAAAATGAGTAAGTTTCTCTCTTTTGCCGTGCCTGTGGGTTCGGCGGAGGAGGCGAAAGCTGTGGTGAAAGCCATTTCGAATGAATATCACGATGCGCGCCACTGCTGCTGGGCATACATGATTGGCACCAACAGAGAGGAATATCTCTCGAGCGACAATGGCGAGCCTTCGGGCACGGCGGGCAAACCCATTCTCGGGCAAATCAATTCGTTTAATCTTACCAACATTGTGATAGCTGTGGTGCGCTATTTCGGCGGCATTAAGTTGGGCACTTCGGGGCTGATAGTGGCATATCGCGAGGCGGCTCGCTTGGCGATAGAAAATGCCGAAATTTTGGAATGTCACGAGCAAGCGCGCGTCACCTTCAATTTTCCTTATCTGTGTATGAACGATATGATGAAAATTGTGAAATCCAATCCGGTGAAAGTGATTGACCAAGCCTTCGACAACGACTGCGTGATGACCTTAGAATGTGATGCCGACAAAATGCCTGCGCTCATTGCTAAAATAGAACAAGTGGATGGCTCGGCTATTCTCTCGCACTAAATGCTTAGGAGCGTGCGGTAAACAGCATGCGGCATTTCACGTGGCTGGCGCCCTCCACATCAATAGAGAGCTTGCAGTCGATAGGGTCGGTGTCGTTGATTTGAATATCCACCTTGGTGCCGTGGAGCGTTTCCTTTAGGAATGCGATTTCGAGGCGGCTCACAAATTCGTGGTCGTATTTTTCTATCGAGAATTGATTTTGTAGCAAATCCAGGTATTTCACCGTGTTCACATGGCGATTGATATCGCAGTCCATGTAGCTAAAGGTGTACGTTGCGGTGCGCGATGCTTCCACCGCTTTCAGTCTGCCTTGAGGTGCAATGGGACACTCACGGCCACTAATGTTTTCGCTAATGTAGTCCAGCTTGCTGATGTCTACACTCTCGCGGGTGGCAAAATCAATCACCATCCAAATGGTGCGCACATAGCCAATTACCACCTCATTTTTGTCGCGAATTTCCATATTGCGCTGCGAAAAGTGGCGATTGTAGCTCTCAATCCAAGTGGTGAACGAATATGCCTCATTCACTTTTGGATAGCGCATCATTTCAATCGTTACGCGCGAGAGCACCCATCCTTGGTTGCTCTCTATCATCTTGGCATAGCCCACACCCCAAGCGTTGGCGTGCAGGGTAGCCACTTCTATGATGCGCGTCATCACCAGCGACAGTGGCATCTCTTTTTCGGGATTACATTCGGCTGCGGTGAGAAAATATTTTTGTCGGAATTCCTTTAAATTGCTCATTGCTATGAATTGGGTTTTGAAAATCGGCATCAAAATTACTAATATTTTTTAATTCTTTCGCACCCACAGCACGCTTTTGTCCAAAAATTCTTACCTTTGTACTGTAAATAATATTTCCAAGCCCATGTTCCATTTTTTTAGAAAGAAAACTACCGACGCCAGCCTGTTTTATCACACCGATGTGCACAGCCATATCCTTCCCTACGTGGATCATGGCGCACACGACACGCAAATGGGTATTGAATTGCTCCAAGCGGAAATGGAGATGGGCATCAATAAGGTGATACTCACTTCGCACGTCACCTCCGAAGTGTTTGAAAACACCCACGAATCGCTCACACAAGCATTCACTCCCTTTCAAGATGCTGTGAAAGAAGCCGGATTGGATGTGCAATTGCATCTCTCGGCAGAATATCGTATGGACGACTATTGGCGCAAGCAATACGCCGAAAGCAAAATTTTGCCCATGCCCGGCAACTATGTGCTTTTAGAAAACTCTTTCTATCAAGAACTCATTGGCTCCGCAGAAATGATGTTCGATCTCAATTGCCGTGGCTATCACCCCATCCTGGCACATCCCGAGCGCTACCCTTATTTTGCGCAAGACAAGGACCGCTACACGGCGATGCACCAGTCGAATGTGTTGTTTCAAATCAATATCCTATCCTTTACCGGCTACTTCGGACATTCCGCACGCGAAACAGCATTTTGGCTCTTGAACCACGATTTGGTGGATTTCCTCGGCTCCGACATTCACCACATGAAACACGCTAAAATCATCAAAGACTACCTCGCCACCAAAGAATGGCGAAAAATATCCCAAAAACTCCAAGGTCGCATCCTTAACGACCAAATCTAACCCCCACCTTTTTACCCTCCAAATAGCCTCGCCCACTATCTGTAATCCACTCATTTTTAATGACTGGAAGAAATTACCAGCATCGACATGCATAGACAGTTCTTTGCAATGTGAAAAAATTTTTATTGAATTTTTTCAGCATTATTCAATAAATAATTATACCTTTGTAAAGTCGCACAATTTGTGTGGCCAACATTTTGAAATTATTAGAAGCGTTTTGCTTATCTTGCGAATGAAAACGTAGGAAATTTTCTAAAGATGCAAAGATAAACAAGCGGTTCTCACGCTATGCCGTGGGCTGCTATTTCTACATCTGCATCTTTGGTTTTCCTACGACCATCATTCGAAGACGTGGCAATTCAGTCCACGCTTTTATTTTTTATTAATGGTTGAAAGGGCTGTAAGACTGGAATTCAAAATTGAAAATGAAAAAGTTTTTCAAACAGTTATCTTTATTCTAATTGATTATCAATTATACTAAAAACATCAATTTTATTAATAGTTTAAATTTTTAAAAGTATGAAAAAAATTATTATGTTAATGTTGTCGGTATGCACAGTATTTGCCG
Source organism: Sodaliphilus sp. (assembly GCA_051871435.1). Lineage (GTDB taxonomy): Bacteria > Bacteroidota > Bacteroidia > Bacteroidales > Muribaculaceae > Sodaliphilus. The sequence goes on from JBJECV010000002.1 coordinate 35,507, forward strand.
CATACGCACAATTAGGAGAAAAAACCACATTTGGTTTGAGAGCAGGTTTAGGTTTAGGAGGTTTCTCTTCTTCAGATGCTTATTTGTTGATTGGCGGAACAAAAGAGAGTAATTGGGATATGAAAAACAATGCTAAGCCCACCTATAATGTGGGAGCTATTGTTGATATTCCAGTTTATCGCAAATGGGGATTATCTGTGCAGTCCGGTTTGTGGTTTACTGAACGTCACACCAAGTTTGAAGGCACCAACTCGCATACTTCTTCCACAACTCGAGATCTTGACCTCAAAGCTATGTATTTGCAACTTCCTGTGCAATTGGGTTATCATTATAACTTCAATATTGTAAATGTTCAAGCACTTGTTGGCCCCTATTTGGAATATCGTATTGGTAAAGGAAACAGCGAAGGCGATTATTCTCTGAATGGTGGTACACATAGTGAAGGTAAAGTGTTCTCCGACGATGATAAAGAACTATCTTATGGATTGTCGTTCGGATTGAATGTTGAGTACAAACATATCGTTCTCGGTGCGAAGTATGACCTCGGCTTTACGAACTATTATGATGGCACTAACGAGAACAGAAAGGGAAAAGACCTTGATCTCAAGGGCAATATGTTCAGTGTAGTTGTTGGTTGGAATTTCTAATAATATTTTAAGAATGAACACCGGTAGAATTTCTACTAATCTATAGAAATGATTTATATTACTGTGTTCATTTTTGAGAAGTGGACACAGTAATAATTCACTAAACCACAAATAAATGATGAAAAGATATTATTTGATTTTGGCGATTGTGGTGTTGACCATTTTTTCGGCTTCTTCACAGTATTACAATCCCTATATTAATCCATATTCTGCTCAGCAATCCTATGAATATGGCCGGCAATTGGCAAAACAAATGCAAGAGGAGCAGGATGAAAGAGATGCTCGTTCAGTAACAGGATGTACTGCTCGCATTGCCAAAGCAATTGCTCGAAGAAACTTTTCTGAAGCAGAGGAATGGGCAGAAAAATTATTGGATTTGAAAAAGGGCTATGGCTATTATTATTTGGGATTAACGAATGAATTGCAGGGCTATGAAAGTTATGCAAAAGAGTACTATCAAGAAGGTGCTAATTTGAATAATAGTAGTTGTAAAAAAGAACTTCAGCGTATCGCAAAATATGGCTATGCTACCGATGAGCAAATAGACAATGTGGTAAACTATTTTATTCAATTGGAAGCGATGTCGTATAATATGGCAGGTCAAATCACCAATAATATTTGGGGAAATTACGATGTAGACCATTCGTGCAGAGCTTGTAATAATACAGGCGTATGTAATGGATGTCGTGGAACCGGATTTGCTTATGGCACTACGCGTTGCAATATGTGCCATGGCTCTACGAAATGTATGATTTGTGGTGGTAAAAGATATCGTTGATTAAGTAAATATTTTGATATTTTGTGTTGTGAGTCCGCTACTTTCGCACTTGTGAAAGTAGCGGACTCGCTTTGCTTGATGTATATAGAATGTGGCCCCGACTACCTATTTTTCTTCTGCGGTTGCAAAGGGACGGTTCTTGCAACCTAAAGTGTTATAATGCATTGAATATCAATTTACTACAAGAAATTCATAGAGTAATTTTAGTATAATTTAACAACTAAAAATCTGCTTAAAAATAACACCTAATCTATTAATATATAGTGTGATATGCGAATTTAGATTGCAAGAACCGTCCCTTTGCAATGTAAAAACCCGGGTGATGACTTGCCACAACCGACCCTCTCCCGAGGCTCATATCTTGTGCTTTGACTTTCTCCAAGCTGCGCTCCGGCTACGCCTCCGTTTGCATGGAGAACGACAATTCGCCATCTCCGATGGCGGTTGGCGTGTGTAACATGCGAAATACGTGGAACAGCTGGAACACTATGAAACGCCGGTGGCAGGGGTCGCATACCTAAAGGCATGCAACCGGGTAGGTGGCTTCGGTTACCGGCATTTTGATTCGATTCCATTCCGCTGGCGCTCCATTCCATCGCATCTGCATACCGGCCTACACACATCCCATCCCTGACGGGATGGCAATCCTGCGAATTCGTTGGCTATTTTAATTGTAGGGAAGTGTGACCTATTTACCCCTCTTTTGTTTCACTGAGCCATCTTTGTCGGTAAAAACTTTTTATGTTCAAGAAGGCTATTTATCGACGAGTGTTCGCATTGCAAAAGAACCGTCGCTTTGCATTTATGGAAATTTCAATGTCTTCATCAATGGCATTGGCGATGGGGCGGGGTTATTGGGCGATGAGTTGGAAGGGGGCTTGGGTGGCTTCGGTGGTGAAGGTTCCGGTGTAGGTGTAGCCATTGTAGGTGCCGCTGAGTGTGCCCACCATTTCGTTTTTGCCTTTGTAGATGCTCACTGTGAGGTCGCTACCGCTACCAATGCCGAGCAGGCGATATTTGGTTTGCTCTTTGCCGTTCACCACTTTTGCTGCCGTGCCGGTGATATTGCTTTGGTCGGCAGCATTGAGCACCATCACATATTGGTCGGCTCCCACACGCCCTGCGAGCCGTATTTTGGTTGGGGTGGATTGTTTGGGTTTTTGCGTATATCTTTGAGGCTGTTCCTCCCAATCGCCTTGCATTTCTTCTTCAAACGGGTCGAAATCGGAGAAAGGATCGTTTGCGAGCATTTCGTCCATCATTTGTTCCATTTTTGCCATTTCCGCCATGTGCATTTTCATAATGGAGTCGGCTTCTGCGCCGCTGAGGTGTCGCACAATTACTCTTGGCTGGCTTTCAGCCTGTTCGGTGTCGGTGGTTTGAGTGATGCTTTGCTGCTCGGCAGGTGTGGAACTCATGTGGCTCACCATCAGGTATGCCACTACGAGCAAAAGCAAAATCAGCGCTGCAATGCACACCAGCATAGCCTTGCTGATGGCTTTCTTTTTCACCGGCTCAACGGTGCGACGCGGGGTGGGGGAGGCGCTTTCCGGTGCCGATGCATGCTCAAAGGCTGGAGGCTCGGCTTGTGCGTTTTCTTGTTCCCAGAGTTTTTTATCGTCGGGGTGCTGCGCATGCACGGTGGGTGTGCCACAAATAGGGCACACGGCATCGGTTTCGCTAATCATCGCACCACAACTATTGCAAATTATTTTCATAGCTGTATGGCTTTTTTCACGTAATCCACTATTGTTTGAGCAGTGTTTTCATCGCCGAGCACACTGGCGTTGATGCACAAATCGTAGGTGTCGGCTTCGCCCCATTTTTTGTCGGTGTAGAAATTGTAGTAGTTGGCGCGCATTTTGTTGGCTTTCTCGGCGCACACCAAGGCTTCTTTTTCCGTTTTGCAGTCGCCACGTGCCATAATTCGCTTCACCCTATCTTCCATTGAAGCGTGTAAAAACACACTAATCACCTTGCACCGATTTCGCAAAATATAGTCGGCAGTGCGGCCCACTATCACACAAGCGCCGCGCTCGGCAATCTGCGTAATCACCTCGCTTTGTGCCAAGTACACATTGTCTTCGTTGAGTGGTGTGTTGGTCATCAAATAGGCGCCGGTGTTGTAGCCGAAGGTGAGCGAAAACATTCCTCTGAAAAACGAAGGCGATTTCTCATCTTTGGCTTCAAAAAATTCCTTTGCCACGCCGCTTTGCTTTGCCGTTTCGATAATCAACTCACTATCGTAGTAGGCGATGCCAAGCATTTTCGCCACCATTTTGCCGATTTCTCTTCCGCCGCATCCAAATTGTCGGCCAATCACTATTGCATATTTATCGCATTGTGTCATGTGAATGTATGTTTACTGATTTACAGGCATATCGTAATCCTTCTCCGCTTCTTTGCCCTCACTGGGAGTGTCTAATTTGTTCACATTGCAAATTTCCATTTCCTTGAATTTCAATTCGCCGTGAGTTAATTCGGCTCGCAAGCAAGTTCGGGTTTGCTCGGGTTTGAAACTCACTAATTCAAATTCTCTCACAAATTTGATTTTTCCTTTCGCTTTTTCCCATAGTTGGCTTTGAAGCGTAGCCAAATCTGCCACATTGTGCACGATAAAATAGCGGTAGCCGATTTTCGCCACGCCCATCATATTTTCGCGCACCTCCTTCGTGTCGGTCATCGGGTCGTGCGCTTCAATTTGCACCGTGTAGGTGTCGGGCGAAATAGGGTACACGTAGATGGAAAACACATTGTGCTCATAATCGTCCTCGTTGATGATGCTCACCATCTTATTGATGGCGCTCACAATCTCCTTCACTTCTTCTTTGGTGGAGAGGGTGAGGTTTTGCACCTGAAATTGGTCGGTTTTTTGCGGGATGATTTTGCTCTCACTCGATGTGTATTTTCGAGTGATAATCACTTCATTGTCTTTGCCATAGCAAAGCACAGTAGCGAAGCAAATCAACATTGATAATAGATAGCCTTTCATTATATTACATTTTGAAATTCAAAATTATATTTTTTTCTCGAAATCAAAGCACTTTTTTTATTAAACTTCTCTAATATTCGACCAATTTTCCCCACTTTTGGTTTAAATGCTCTCGCAAAAAAGAAACCCCGAGCGCCATTTCTGCGCAAGGGGTTCCGTTTGTATGACGTATGAATGCGGTGGAATTATCCGCCGAAATCGTCGTAGTGAATGGATTCGCGGTCCACACCGAGTGAGTAGAGCACCGCGTTCACGGTTTCGCTCATCATTTTCGGTCCGCACATATAGTATTCGCAGTCTTCCGGGGCATCGTGTTGTGCCAAATAGGTGTCGCGCAGCACCGGAGCCACAAATCCGGCTGTGTACTTCACGCCGGCTTTATCTGCCACCGGGTCGGGACGGTCGAGAGCCAAATGGAAATGGAAATTGGGGAATTCCTTTTCAATTTCAAGGAAGTCTTCCAAATAGAACACCTCGCTAAGCGAACGCGCGCCATAGAAATAGTGCATTTCTCGGTCGCGGCACTGAAGTGTTTTGGTCATGTGCATAATTTGGGCACGCAAGGGCGCCATACCTGCACCGCCACCGATCCAAATCATTTCTTTTTTGGAGTCGAAAATGGGATGGAAGTCGCCGTAAGGGCCGCTCATAATCACCTTGTCGCCGGGTTTGAGTGTGAAAATATAGCTCGATGCTATGCCTGGCATCACATTTTGGAAGCCCACCTCGGGTTTGGGTTTGAAAGGTGGTGTGGCGATACGCACGGTGAGCATAAATCGGCCGCCCTCAGCCGGATAGTTTGCCATAGAATAGGCTCTCACTGTGGGCTCGGTGTTTTTGCACTTCAGCGAAAAGAGTCCGAATTTTTCCCAAGTGGGCAAGTATTCGCCAAGCGATTCTTTATCGATGTCGGTATCGTAGCTCATTTCATATTCCGGGATACGGATTTGCGCGTAGCTGCCCGGCACGAAATCCATGTGAGCGCCTTCGGGCAATGCCACAATAAATTCTTTGATGAATGACGACACCAGTTTGTTGCTCACCACCGTACATTCGTATTCTTTCACTTCCAGCACGGAGTCGGGCACATGAATGCTCATATTGTCTTTCACCTTCACTTGACAGCCCAATCGCCAATGTGCTTGCTGCTCCTTGCGCGAAAAATGCACCTTTTCGGTGGGGAGAATTTCGCCGCCACCTTCCAGCACTTGCACCTTACACTGGCCGCAACTGCCTTTGCCGCCACATGCGCTGGAGAGCATCACACCGCCCTGGTGGAGTGTGCCCAAAAGCGACGAGCCGGTTTCCACTTCCAATTGGCGTTTGCCGCCGTTAATGTCGATTTTCACTTTGCCCGATGGCTGCAAAAAGTGCTTTGCCACCAAAAGCAAAATCACCAGCAAGAGCGTGATAATTAAAAAGATGATAGCACTGCTGGCTACCGTGATGCCTATAGAATTGATAAGTGTCATAATCGATGCTGTGGTTTAGAGTTTAATGCCCAGAAAACTCATGAACGCAATGCCCATAAGTCCGGTGATAATAAATGTGATGCCGATGCCGCGCAGGGGTTTGGGCACTTGGCTATACGCCAATTTTTCGCGGATGGCTGCCAAGCCCACAATAGCCAAGAGCCAGCCGATGCCCGAGCCGGCACCATACACGCAAGCCGTGAAGGCGCTGCCCAAGTCTTTTTGCTGCATGAAGAGTGCTCCACCAAGAATGGCGCAGTTCACTGCTATCAGCGGCAAGAAAATGCCCAACGAATTGTAGAGGCTTGGCGAAAATTTTTCTACTGCCATTTCCACCAATTGGGTGGCAGAAGCAATCACGGCAATAAACATGATTAAGCCCAAAAAGCTGAGGTCCACTTCCTTAAAGTCGTCGCCGAGCCACGATAGCGCACCTTGCTGAAGGATGTAGGTGTCGAGCAAATAGTTGAGCGGCAGTGTCACCACCAACATAAAAGTAACAGCCACGCCCAATCCAAAAGCGGTTTTCACATTTTTGGATACTGCCAAATAGGAGCACATACCCAAAAAGTAGGCAAATATCATATTATCGACGAAAATCGATTTTACGAACAGATTTAATTCTTCCATTTTGTGTAGTTGATATTTAGGATGTTACTATTATGGTTATTTCTCTTGCAATTCTTTATCGCGTGAGCGTTGCACCCAAATCACGCATGCCACCACTATCAGTGCCATGGGCGGGAGTATCATTAAGCCATTGTCGGTGTAGCCGGCATCGTAGAGCCATTGCGGAATCACTTTGTGGCCGAGCAAAGAACCCGAACCCAGCAACTCGCGGAAAAAGCCCACTATCACCAGCACCATAGCATAGCCCAAGCCGTTGCCAATGCCGTCGAGAAACGATGGCCAAGGCTTATTGTGCATGGCAAATGCTTCCAAGCGGCCCATCAATATGCAGTTGGTGATAATCAGTCCAATAAACACCGACAGCTGCTTGCTCACATCGTAGTTATACGCCAACAAGAATTGCTGCACCATAATCACGAGTGCCGCCACCACCACCAATTGCACGATAATGCGTATGGTGGGAGGAATGGTGTTGCGAATCAGCGAAATAATCACATTGGAGAATGCTAACACCGCAATCACCGACACACTCATCACAATGGCGGGCTCCAAACTCACCGTCACCGCCAATGTGGAGCAGATGCCCAACACCTGCACCAATACCGGATTTTCTTTAGAAAACGGGTTGAATATGATTTCTTTATTTCTTTTTGATAACATAGTGCTCAATCATTTAGGGGTTTACGGCTTGAAGATTTTTGAAAAATGCGTCGTAGGGCTGCAAGCAGTCGGCAAGCATCGCCGACACACCGCGGCTGGTGATGGTGGCGCCCGAAATGGCGTCGATGGTTTCGGCGCCGGTGAGGCTCTTTTGCCCTTTCTTCATCACTTCCACGCTCTTGAAAGCGCCTTCCATATAAAAGTGTTTGCCCTCAAATTTTTCGGTAAATTCTTTTTCAGTGATTTTTGCACCCAAGCCCGGGGTTTCGCTCTGGTGCGAGAAATTGGTGCCGAAAATGGTTTTGCCATCGGCATTCATTGCCACATAGCCCCAAATCGGGCCCCAGAGTCCGGCGCCATACACCGGTATGATGTATTTCTTTTCACCTTTCACCTGCGCCACCAGCACCGGAAGCGCACGCTTGGCTTGCTTCACATTTTTGCCCATATTCACATTGAATGCCACATGCTCGTTGCTATCCACCACAGCGCCTTTTTCATTCACGAGATATTCGTTCACAATATGGCTATTATAGTCGGCCACAATGGCTTCATCGCTTTCTGGATACACCTTGATAGCAGCCAGGATTTGCTTTCTCGTATCGTTGTCGCGATTTTCATCTTGCAGTGGCTTCAATTGCATATAAATGAAAGCCAACACGGTCCCCACTATTATCACTAATATAGCGGAGTAAACGATTTGATATGTGTTACTGTTTTTGTTCATCTTCATTACCTCCTCTATTTTATGAATTAGTGTGGGCGCGGCTTAAGCGGCGCTTAATGTTGCGGCTCACCACCACGTGGTCGATGAGCGGTGCAAAGGTGTTCATCAGCAGTATCGCCAGCATTGCGCCTTCGGGATAACCGCCATTATACACGCGAATTAAAATGGCAAGCACGCCAATCAAAAAGCCAAACACCCATTGCCCGGCTTTGGTGCGCGCGCCGGTCACCGGGTCGGTGGCCATAAACACTGCCGCAAAGCCGAAGCCGCCGTAGCACAATTGAGCAAAGGGGTCAATCATGGAAGCAGGGTAGGTGGGGGTGGAAAATCCGTAGGCTATGCCGCCCATCACCAATCCGCCGGCAAACACGCTTAGCATCACACGCCACGATGCCACTCCGGTGAGCAGCAGTATGGCGCCGCCAATCAATACGGCTGCCATAGAGGTTTCGCCTGGGCTACCGGCTATCAGCCCCCAGAATGCATCGCTTGTGGAAATATGGCTCCCCACCACATCTTTTATAGGTGCAAGACTTTCGCCCACATTTGTGGCGACTTGCCCTAAGGGAGTGGCGCCTGAAAAGCCGTCGGCCACTGTGCCTTCGCCAAAGCCAAATATGCCGTCGATTTTCACGAATGCCTTGTCGCCACTCATCGCCGATGGGTAGCTGAAAAACAAGAAGGCGCGGGTCACTAATGCCACATTAAATATATTCATACCCGTGCCGCCAAACACTTCTTTGGCAAATATCACCGCAAAGGCAGTGGCAATGGCGGTCATCCACAAGGGGGTGTTGATGGGTACAATCAGGGGAATGAGCATGCCGCTCACCAAAAATCCCTCTTGAATTTCTTTGTGATGAATTTGGGCGCACACAAATTCTATGCCAAGCCCCACACCATAGCTCACCACTATCACCGGCAGCATGGCAAGGAAGCCAAACCATAGCATCGTGCACCACGACGCCGACGCCTCGCCTATGGCAAGGTAGTGCTGATAGCCCACATTATACATGCCAAACAGCAAGCATGGCAGCAAAGCAATCACCACCGTAATCATCGTGCGCTTTAAGTCGTTTTGGTCGTGGATATGCGACCCCGAACGCGAGGTGGTGTTGGGGGTGAACAAGAAGGTTTCAAAACCATCAAACACAGATTCCAATTTGGCAAACTTGCCGCCCTCTTGGAATGCCGGTTTCATCTTGTTCAATAAATTTCTAAGTGCTTTCACTTCGTTATATCTTTATTTAATTAATACTCGGGTTAGTAGCAAAAAGTAAGCCGTCAAAAAAAAATCAATCGTCTTTAACTTCGGAATAACATTCGGAATAAACTTCGGAATAAACTTCTTAACTTCTTTAACTTCTTAACTTCTGAATAAAACTTCTGAATAAACTTCTAATTCCATCATTCCATCTCCTTGCGCATGCGGTCTAATCCGGCTCTCACAATTTGCTGGAGCTCAAGTTTCGACGTGTCGGCAAATTCGGCAAGCGCAAAATCTTCGGGCGCCACTTCGTAGATGCCCAATTGCTCCATCTTGTCGATGTCGAAAGCTATGATGGCTTTAATCAAAAATTCGGCATAAATGTCCATAGGCAGCATCCTATCGTATTCGCCGCTCATCACTATGGCGCGTTCGCCGCCATTGATGCGGCTATCCATAGCGTAGCGCTTCTTTTTGCCACCACACAGCCAATGGGTGAAGGTGCGATACACACTGAATTTCTTGGCACTGAGCGATGCCCAACCCATAAATTCATCTTTATAAAGCAATTCTGGAATTACACTCACTTGGCGGTATGGACTTCTCAAATAACCCTCGGCAGGCGTTTGTACACCGCTCAGCACGTTGCCATTAATGATGCGCACGCCGTTGGGCTCCTCGGCAAGATTTTCGTGAAGCAGCGTGCTCAATTCGCATCCTATGGTGGTAGCCACATAGCGCGGCTCCTTCACTGCCGAACCTGTCACAGCCACCACTGTGCTGAAATCCACATAGCCTTCGGTGAACAAACGGCCGATGCGCGCCAGCGTCACCACGTCGAGCGTGAGAATGGTTTCACCCTTATTCACCGGGCAGATATTGGCAGCCTGCACACCGGCATTACCTGCGGGATGCGGTCCCTCAAAGAGCACGGTTTCGGCTTGCGAAGCACTGAATTCCTCGCCTTCGCGGCAACACAAATACACATTGCCCGCAGTGAGGCTCTTCATCACTTCCACACCCTTTTCCACATATTTGCTATCTTCGCCCACCACTATGGCAAGCGAGGGTGCCAAAGGCGCAGAATCAAAGCAGGTAACAAACACGTCGCGAATCTCGGCATTCGGATTCGGCACAATATCGTAGGGGCGCTGACGCATCAAGCACCACAATCCCGATTCTAAAAGAATGCTTTTAGCATCGCGCGCCGATATGTCAAATTGCTTCCTTTCGTTGCTATGGTCGGCTTCAATCACCACCGACTCCAATTTGCGGCGCTCGCCACGGTTCACGGCTTTCACCACACCTGCCACCGGCGACACCACCTTCATCTCGCTGTGGTTTTTGTCGTGAAACAGCACATCACCGGCAGCCACCCGGCATCCCTCCTTCACATCCATTCGGGGCGTCACGCCGTGGAAGTCGTCGGGTATCACCGCAAAATGCTGACACTTCTCGCCATTCACCACTTCAGCGGAGGCAATCGCCCCCTCCAAGCGAAGGTTGAAGCCTTTTTTCAGTTTTATCAATTTTGCCATAAATATGATTGATGATATTACTTGTTTAAGAATTCACATTAATAATAAATTTGTGCAAAGTTACAATTTTTATAGATATAATAATGTATGATTTTATTGAAAAATTTTATCGAAATCCACAATTATTACCATCCAATCATCATCGCCATTGTTATTGCACCCCTAACCGCGCACACATGCAACTCTCCTTTCATCCCCATATCTATCTGCTATCGCCTCCTCCTTATTCAAAAATTTCAAAAATTACGGCAAAAAAAGATGGTTTCACTTTCATTTTTGAAGAATTTGTAATATATTTGCCAAAAATTAGGGGAATACTACCGCTTTCCAACATACCCGGAAATTTGGTATTCTTCTTTAAATTAGTGAACATAAGCTAAATAGCAATATCTGCTCAACAGATAATCGTAAAACGACTACTATTGAATTACTCGAAAGAACAACTGATTTTATATTATCTATTTATTTTATTAATTTTTTAACTATTTTTTAATTAAATTTATGGAAGCAACAAAGCAAAACGCTCAGCAGCCTAAACCACAGGCTCCTGTTGCTAAGAAGGCTAACAATGGCGTTAGCAGTAATGTAGGTGGCATCAAGAATGCTTTTATCGTGATTATCATCTGCTTTATCATCGCAGAATTGTTCTACCTCTTCGGATTGGGTAGCTTCTTCGAATACAGCGATGGCCAAACCTACGCATCTCATTTCTTCGCTCCTACTAAGGAAGAAGGTGTGACCAGCAACCCAACCAACCTTCTTGGTACCATGTACCTCGGTGGTTTCGTTGTGCCTTTCATCGTTACCTGCCTCCTCACAGTGCTCACACTCACTATGGAACGCTTTATCGCTCTCGGTAAAGCTGCCGGTAAAGGCAACCAAACTAAGTTCGTGGCTGAAGTGAAAAAGGCACTCAATGAAAAGAACGTTGCCAAGGCTGAAGAACTTTGCAAAAAGCAAAAAGGCACCGTTGGCGCTATCGTTTACGCTACTCTCGCTAAGTACAAAGAAATGGAAGCCAACACTATCCTTCCTAAAGAACAAAAGCTCGCAGTTATTCAAGAACAACTCGCTGAAGCCACTGCTCTTGAAATGCCTTCTTTGCAACAAAATCTTCCTATCCTCGCCACTATGACCACTCTTGGTACACTCCTCGGTCTGTTCGGTACTGTGGTGGGTATGATCAAGTCGTTCCAAGCTCTTGGTAATGCAGGTGCTCCCGACTCCGCAGAACTTTCTAAAGGTATTTCTGAAGCTCTTGTGAACACTGCATCTGGTATTCTTACCGCTGTGTGCGCTCTCATTGCTTACAACTTCTTTACTAACAAGATTGATAACCTCACCTACGCTGTCGACGAACTCGGCTTCGCTATCGTGAACGCTTACGCAGCTAACCACGCCAACTAATCCTTGGCCAATAGGTGAATTTCATTTAATCAATTTTTAAATCTTAGTAAATAAAGTAAAATAACAATGGGAAAAGTCAAAGTTAAGAAACAAGACCCACGTATCGACATGACCGCCATGTCGGACGTTACCGTTCTTCTGCTGACTTTCTTCATGTTGACATCTACCTTCCTTCAGGAAGAACCGGTGAAGGTGATTACCCCGGCTTCTGTGTCAGAAGACGTGGTGCCTGAACAAAAATTAATCACTGTGCTGGTTAGCCAAAACGAACACGACGGACATGGACAAGTGTACATGGAAATCGTGGGAGCTTCTAAGAAAGATGATGCTGACTCTGCATTTACAACCGAAAATGTAAAGAAGCAAGTTTTGCAAATTATGGCGCAAAAGCATAATATCCAATTCTCGGCACAAAACTATGCCGACTTCGCAAAACTTAATGCTTTCGGTCACCCTATCAAAGATTTGAAAGCGTGGCTCGACCTTCCGGTTAACGAACGTGCAGAAGCACTCAAAAAGAGCCCCGGTATTCCTATTAATATGACTACCTATGGTGGTGATTTAACGGAATTCCAAGAATGGATTCGCGCTTGCGCAGAAGTGTTCTCACAGCGCGACGATGCAACTGAAGACATCAGAAGTGGTAAGGCCATTGCCATCAAAGCAGATGCCAACACTCCTTACCGTATGGTGGAAATCGTGATGAACAACCTACAGTCTATCAAACGTAACAAATTTACTTTGATGACCTCGTTAAAAACAGCTAAAGACTAAAGCAATATGGGAAAGAAAGAACTAAGTCACCAGAAAAAATTCGAGACCCGTATCGACTTTACGCCTATGGTTGATATGAACATGTTGTTGATCACTTTCTTTATGCTGTGTACCACCATGTTGAAGTCTCAAACTATGAAGATTGCTCTGCCTTCGAATAGTAACGAAAGTCAGATTGAAAAGAATAAGAACCAAGCTGCCGAATCTCAAGCCTTCACTATCATCCTCGATGGTAAAGAAGAAACTAAAGACGGCAACGTGTCGTCCACTTCCGCCAATTCGAAATTCTACTACTACGAAGGTAAACTCGACCCCGCACAAGCTGCCACTCAATTAATTGAAGCAAAAGGTATCGGCATCAAGGGTACTACCGACAAAAACTTCCTTACAGCTATCCTTCAAAAGAAAAATGAAAAAGCTTTGAAGCAAATCGCTGTATTCAAGAAAGAATGGGAAGCTCACAAATACTCTAACGATGATGCACAAAACGATGCTATCTATCAGCAAAAAGCCACCGCAGTGCTCGCTGAGCTCAATGCAAAACACGAAACTCCTATCGTGATGATCAAGCCCACAAGCCGCGCCAACTATGCTGATGTGATTGCACTTCTCGACCAAATGCAAATCAACAGCATCGGTACCTTCCAGCTTGAAACGCTCAGTAAAGATGATTCTACCGCATTGCAGGCTAAGGGTGTTCAACTCCCACCGCCTCCCGCTGCGAAGAAATGATGTGGATTTATTAATATTTAAACGAAAAAGATTATGTCAAATAGTGTAAATCTTACATCTAAAGAATGGTGTGACCTCGTCTTTGAAGGCAAAAACAAAGAATTTGGTGCATACGTAATGCGTCAAAATTCCGCAAAGCGTCACAACATCGCATTCATGTGGATTATTATCGGATTCATTGCTTGCATTTTGCTCTACTTCGGTGTTTCTAAATACCTCGATATGAAGGCGGAAGAAGCTCGTGAAGCACTCCTCAAACAACAACAGGAAACTATCGTTAACCAAATGTCGGAAGAGGAGTCTGAAGAAGAAGTGGAAGACATCAAGCAAGAAGAACAACAAGAACCTGAAGAAGTTCAAGAAGCTCAGCAACAAGTAACCGAGCTCGCTATCGTTCCTGATGAAAAAGTAACTCAACCACCTCAATTGACTACCGAAACTCAGAAGAACGAAGCCGACATCTCCGCACAAAATGTGGAAGGTCAGCTCGGTGGACTCGTTACCGAAATTAAGCCGCAAGAGGCTCCCAAGCCCGTGGCTCAGGTGGAACAAAAAGTACAAGTGGAGAAACCCGTTGAAGAAAACAAGGTGTTTACCTCTGTGGAACAAATGCCTCAATTCCCTGGCGGTGATGCAGCTCTCCTCAAGTACATCGGTTCTCACCTACAATATCCGGCAATGGCTCAAGAACAAGGTATTCAAGGTAAATGTGTGCTCCAATTCGTGGTTACCAAAACCGGTAGCGTAGGTGAAGTGAAAGTAGTTCGCTCACTCAGCCCCGATTGCGACAACGAAGCAAAACGCGTGGTCCGCGGTCTTCCCAAGTTCACTCCGGGTAAGCAAAACGGTCAAGCAGTTAACGTGTGGTACACCCTCCCCGTTACCTTCAAGCTCCAAAACTAATACAGTTATCCTCGAATAATTCAAAAGAATTATAACCCCAAAGTCGCAAGTGACCTAACCCTCACTTGCGACTTTTTCATTCCTACCACCATTTAGAACAAATTTGAAATCAAAAGAAAAATAGTGGTGGCAAGAAATTTTTGATAGCCTGAAAAGGAAGAATTTTTCGTCAACTACATCCGTCGGTAATCTCCCTAAGAACCTTAAAGACTTTTACTACTTTAATCACATCCACGCAAATCCTTCCACCTCGGATGCACAAATAATATCCCAATTCCATCATGCCATATTGGGCTTTACATCCTCCCTTCACCTACCGTATCTTTGTCCAAAGTTCTTTGATTTCGGGGTTATATTGGGTCAGTAGAAAAATAGTGGGGGCAAGCATAAATTCTGGAGAGCCCGAAATTC
>JBJECV010000003.1:0-16414 GCA_051871435.1 Sodaliphilus sp.
CCCCCAACCCCCTGACCCCCAACAAAAACTCACCCCGCCAGGGTGAAAGTTGGGTAAACACTTTTAAAAATGGATAAAAAATTAATTATCAAACTCTCCTGCTTGGTAGGCTACCTATTGTTTGCAGGTTTTAGTGCCTATTACACTGCCACTTCTTTATGTCTTAATTTGCTCAAAGACGATGATAGGTGGACCCTATGTCTCGTATTTGTGCTCGTGTTGGTTGTGTCGATATTAGCTGGATATTGCTTGACCAACGTTATTAGCGAATTGAAGAATCACGTAAATCCTTCTCGATCTTCTTTTGTTCTAAATCTTCTTGGATTTTTAATCTTTTGGGGATTCAGTTTCACCACTAATGTTCACTATCTATTTGTGACTAAAGGGGGAATGAGCATTTTAACCAGGGAGCTCGCCAGTGCCAAAACTTATATAGTGGACAATACCTCAAAAACCAACAGCAAAGTCGAAGAACAAAAGCAGAGAAAAAAAGATGCTATCAAGAGCGAAATTAAGAACTATAGTTCACAATTCGAAAGAGAGCTACAGAGTACTATACGTGAAGGCTTTGGTGATCGATGTATTGATATCCTTAAATGTGCAGAAAGAGCATTGCGAGCAGACACTGCAGACTTAGGTGACAAGAATAAGTATATCATTTATGATGAGATTAATGATGCCGGTGATAAAAATAAAAAAGGTGCTAATCAATTGCCCGATTTGAATACCAAGTATCAGACCAAAATGTATAATGAGCTTAGCAATAAATTGGAAGTCATTAATAATTACTATGATAGAAAGAAAAACACCAACGAGCAATTAACAAATCTCTTAGATACTATCAAGGTTCTTGAAGAGCAACATCTTCCTGCCGTGGAAAAAGACGGTTCCGCGAGGGCTTTATATTTGTATCAAATGCACCAAGATAAAAGCGTAATCGCTCAAATGCCCAAACAATACGAAGAGAAATGTGTTGTTAAGAAAGATAATCAAATTTTAAAATACAATACCTATCCCTCTAATCGTATGTTCGACTCTATGTCGGTATGGGGCGATATTATTTCCGGTAGACTACCGGATATGTCAATCATACAATGGGTAGTGCTTTCGTTAATCCTCGATCTCGTAGCATTTATTCTTTTTGCATTATTTCGTAACTAATAATAACTATATATTATGCCACAACTTGTGAAAGGTGGAAATATTCCACAAAACAATCAAAATATTGATCAGCAAGAAGCTGTCAATGTAGAGCAAACAGTGCAAGCCGATAATCCTCAACAAGCGGCAAATCCTCAAGCACCTCAACAGATTGCAACACCACAAATTGTTAACAATCTGGTTCCGTTGGTTGTGTTCGTAGGACCTCCTGCAAGTGGGAAATCTATGATTTTAGTGCGCTTGGCTCAGTATCTATTGAATCAGGGTTATACTATAAAGCCTGACACTACATTTTTGAACACTGATAAATATCAAAACGGGTGTACACAGTTTGCAGACAAACTGTCCACTAATGTTGCATTAGATGGTACAGTTGAATTTCTACTTGTAGATGTGATTGACCAAAGTGGTTCTGTAGTAGCTAAACTATTAGAAGCGCCGGGTGAGGATTTTTATTCTACGGCAAAACCGGATAAAAACAAAACCGTTGAACCTTATTTGCAAAAAATTATGGGCAGCAACAACATCAAAAACTATGTTGTGCTGTTAGATTTGGATTCTGAAATCAGCTTTAGAAACGATCCTCATCACAGAAACTCCTATGCCCAGAGATTTTTAACCCGCTTTGCGCCCAAAATTGATACAGAGCGTGACAGAATCACCCTACTATACAACAAAATTGATACTACCCCATTTGGTGATATCAATGGATGCACAAATAAGAGCGGAGCAGAAAAAGATGCAAAGTTGTATTATCCTTCATTATTTAACAAACTCCAAAGAAGAGCCATTGCGGGGTTTTTTACGATTCCCAATTACACATTCTCCACTTTCTGCACAGGGCAATTCTCCAAGCAAGTAGATGAATATGGAGAAGAGTATCAACCTTATACTCCCGCTTCCGATATTTATCCTCAGCAATTGTGGAAGGAAATAACAAAGAGATGGAAATAACAAGGAGGTGAAAGATGGATTTTGAATTAATTCTTCATGGCAAGCCAAATGCTGGTAGCCATATAGCTTCAAATGGATTGGATAAAAATTTCTGCGACAATCTGGTGGATAAGTTTTTTCAATCCATGGGAAGCATAAAAGATGCTGAAGTCTTAATTGTAGACACGAGAAATTGGAAAAACGTATGGTATAGTGTCTATACATTTTGGCTTGGAGGTAACGTGCGCGACACCGCCGGTCGTGCTTCTTTTCTGGCGATTTCTATGGTGGTGCCAAAACAATATATGTGTTTGAACAGCGTTGTTTTTTCTTTGCTCAAGGATGCTGTGAAGGAATGTGTTGGGGGTACATACATTGATAATAGCAGGCAATATATTGTACAGGATTTAAATAACTCGGAGGCATTTCAAAAGCTTTTCAATTATTTAAGTACCCAATTTGTTAACCTAAATGAAAATCTTGACAATACTTTTAGAGGAGATATTCAGGCTGGCACTGAATGTCGCTACCATTTGATGGACTGTGATTCGAAAGCGTTTGTTGAAGATTTGAAAAAGCATGGTAGGGTATTTGTGTCGCCAACCTACGGCACCAAAGACGCCCTTGTGGTCCAATATCTTTTAGAAGCGCAAACTAAGCAAGCTGATTTGCAAACAAAAGATAGGAAAATCAGTGAGCTTAATAAGCACATCAGCGAATTGAATTCGCAATTGGAAGCAGCAAAAAAGAAACAAAAGGAGAGTGATGAAACAATTGCCGGTTTGCGACAGCAAATAGGAGATTTAAACAATCAAGTCGCTTCTTTAAATAAGTCCAATCAAGCGCTTCAAAAACAGATTGCAGAGTTGCTTAAACGACTTGGCAAAAAACCAATCAACCCCGGTCCGGTTATTCCGGGCGCTAATCATCCTGTCAGACTTAAGAGTAAACCCTTGTTCAAAACAGCATATTTGCGATGGGTTAACACTTGCTTGCTTGTGGTGATATTGCTTCTTTTCTGTTTTAAATCTTGCGATTCGTCCAGTCAACAAATAGCCTCTTTGCAACAAGAAGTGACCGAAATTCATCAGTTGATAAAGGGCAATAAGCCATCTGAGCAATCTCAACCTTTTGGAATGGGAACAGAAGGCTCACAAGTAGTTGTTGAAGGAAAGGATATTGATTGTGGTTTGGAGCTCTATCAAAATGATCAACAGGTGAGTAAAGATGAAATTAATATTCAATTGCCTTTAATCATAAAGGTGAGTACTCCTATGGATGGCTATGAATTTCATACCGATAATTTGGTTCAATCACAAATTGAAATCGCAACACCTTTTGAGCTCAAGAAAAAAGACCCGAGTAAGCCTATTGTAATTTCGTATAGAACCGCCAACTTAAAGAATGCAAACGAAAACAACTTTATTAAGATTAAATAAATTGAATATGAAACGAATAATGATTCTATTCCTTGCAGTTATAGCATTGGCTGCATGTGATTCAAAAAAGAACGAATACGACCCTTTTAAAATTCAGGGGAAGAAAGCAGATACCACCAAAAAGGTTGACCCAAAAGCTGCTTTTGAAGTGGAATTTAAAGAAACCGAAACAAATTTAAAAACGATTCACCTGAAATTGAATAATAGCGGTCACGATGTAATAGTGGACACTGGTTGCTCGGGATTGTCTATCTCTGCTCTTGAATTAACCCAACTTGTTAAGGAAGGAACACTCACACAGGCAGACCGTAGACCTGATATTAAAGTTTCATTTGCTGACGGACGCTCTGTGATGGTTCCTAACTATAATATCAAGCAAATCACAATTACCGACACACAAGGGAAGCCGCACACGCTGTCAGATGTAGAAGCGTCTGTTGAGGATAATCCTCGTGCTGCTATCCTTGTGGGGAATAGTGTACTTGATAAAATAGCAAATAAATCGTATACTTTTGATTTGCGTAAAAAGGTCATTCGTTTTGAATAATGAAGCCCATTGTCTACTTTTTTGGGATATTGCCAAAAGGATTTTCTTCTTATCCCCAAGACCACACAAAAGAATTCTTTAAGGGCTATATTTCAAAATCACAGAGCATGGATAATGAAAGCCAGATTGTCCTTCATAGGGAGGACAATCTGCTATACTATGGCCATGTGAGAAAAATGAATAAAAAGCAGTATTTTGGCGTTTGTGTATGCATGGATTGCATCTACAACAGCGCGAAATACCTTTTTGATGTGTTTGACGATATTTTTGTATCATTGTTAGATAAAGGGCACATTATTGAGATTGGACCCCATAAAACAATTCAATGGGCTGTTGAATACTTTTCGGATGAAACTGTATTGATCAATGAATATTCAGACCTTATAAGAAATAAGTTAGATTTATCGGAATGGAACACACAAGTTCTGCCTCCTTTAGATTTTTCCATCGCACTCGACGACTGTATTGACTTAAGTTTGGAAAATGGTGATGTTAAAATCTTGGAAGCTACCAAGCGATATACCAATGTATATATCGCAAAAAAGGAGTCGGAAATAGCTCGGGTGAATAGTATGTTCCAAACTATTGAGAGTAAAGATAAGCAAATCCACACTTTAAAAACGAAGCTCCAAGAGCAAAAAGAAAACAATAATCAATTAAAAACGAAACTGCGACGCGCGAATGCAAAAAAGAAGAGTTATACATGGGTCTTATTGCTGACCGCTTATGGCTTGGTGGCATCGTATTTCCTGTGTGTGAAAGTGTTGTTCCCTTCGGAAGTGTCTCACTACAATGCAAAAGATTTTATCTACTATGGGTCGCTTAAAAATACAGAGCCACAAGGATGGGGTGTTGCCAAATTTCATTCGCCTGATAAGCAAGCCCGAAAATGTTATATTGGTAATTTTATCGACGGCATAGAGCAAGACACCGCTGCGTTATTGCAATTTACGAATGGCGATTGTTATTATGGTTCCATTAGTGGTAATCAAATGCTAAATGGCATGCTCTTTCAATCCACCACTCAATCTTGTTTTAAAGGCAGATTTGTTAATAATAAACCCTTCGATGGTGTGTGGTATAGCTTAAAACAGAAATACAAAATAGAGGATGGTGAACAAAAAGTCAAACGTTCAAATGATTATTCAAATAGTAGTAGCTATACCTATTTAGCAGGTAATCCCCAAGTGAATCAGCACATAAAAGTTGATGGAGAAGAGGGAATGGAAATATTGTTTAAACTCGGTATTAATAACAAAGAAGGTATATCACATAGTGTATGTATATATTTCTATGATAACAACGGGAATAAGCTAAAAGATCAGAATGACAAATATTGTACTACTAATGGAGAGGTGTCAGTAGGAAAAGACGTGACGCCTGCATCCTACTCTGCCAAATGGTCAGCATTTACATTATCTATCCCATATAGTGAATTACATTTGCTACATACGAAATCAACTACCATAAAATATAAAATAATAATCTGGGATTTAAGTGGCTCTAAGCCAGTTGCGCAATTAACGACACAATACTATACCTTGGTTTTAGAATAGTCGTGTATCGACATGTTGAATATAATATGGGTGAGGGGGAATTTGTTGGTGTGTGAGCGTTAATGCTGTTTTCGTTTGTATTGTGTTTTCGTTTTCGTTATTTTTTGTAACTTTGTGGGCGTAGCTTGATTTTTTTTTAAGTGGATATTTTTATGATGACGGAGATGACGATATTGGAGGCTCAGGCGATGGTGGATGAGTGGATTCGCATCTATGGCGTGCGCTATTTTAGTCCGCTCACCAATATGGCGCAGCTCACGGAGGAGGTGGGAGAGGTGGCGCGTATCATTTCGCGCAAGTATGGCGAGCAGTCGATGAAGCCCTCCGACGAGGGCAAGGATTTGGGCGATGAACTCGCCGATGTGCTTTGGGTGGTGATTTGCCTTGCCAATCAAACCGGCGTGGACCTCACGGAGGCGCTACTGCGCAATTTCGACAAGAAAACCGCCCGCGATGCCACTCGACATCTAAAGAATGAAAAATTAACGAAATAAATAAATACACAATGGAACAAAACAATCAACAACCCAACAAGTATCTTCAGGCTTTTGCCGAGAGTAAGGTGGAAACCAACGATGCCGTGGTGGCTGCCGAAGTGGAAAAAATCGTGAGCCAACACATGGCGGAA
The DNA here is from genome assembly GCA_051871435.1 of Sodaliphilus sp. Lineage (GTDB taxonomy): Bacteria > Bacteroidota > Bacteroidia > Bacteroidales > Muribaculaceae > Sodaliphilus. Next base: position 6,265 of record JBJECV010000003.1, read on the forward strand.
AATGATAACAAGCAGGTGTATGAATTCTTGCTCAATTGCGTGGACCTTACCACGCTGAGCACCACCGATAGCGAACGCTCCGTGGCGGCGTTTACCCAAAAGGTGAACGACTATTGGACGCACTATCCGCAGTACAAAAATGTGGCTGCCATTTGCGTGTATAGCAACTTTGCGGAGGTGGTGCGCGGTGCCCTCGAGGTGAGCGACGTGAATATTGCCGTGTGCAGCGCCGCCTTCCCCGCTTCGCAAGCCCACATCGAAACCAAGGTGGCTGAAACCGCCCTCGCCATTCAAGATGGCGCCGACGAGGTGGACATCGTGATTAATATGGGCTATTTCATGGATGAGGCGTATGAGGAATTGTGCGATGAAATCGCCGAAATCAAGGCCACCATAGGCGACCACCATTTGAAGGTGATTCTCGAAACCGGTTGCCTGAAAACCGCAGAAGCCATTAAGCGCGCGTCCATCCTGTCGATGTACAGCGGTGCCGATTTCATCAAAACTTCCACTGGCAAAATCTACGAAGGTGCCACCCTCGAGGCTGCCTACGTGATGTGTCAGTGCATCAAGGAATACTACGAAAAGCACGGCGTGATGATTGGCTTCAAAGCCGCCGGAGGTATCCGTACCACCGCCGACGCCGTGAAATACTACACCGTGGTGAAAGAAGTGCTCGGCGAAAAATGGCTCACCAACCAATACTTCCGCATCGGTGCCAGCAGCCTCGCCAACGCCCTCTTCCAATCCTTCACCGGCACCGAAGAAAAGCCGTTTTAAGAGCCGTTAGCCGTTAGCTTTTAGCCGTTAGCTCCTATAGCTCCTATAGCTCTAATAGGCTAACGGCTAACGGCTAATGGCTAATGGCTAAAAGCTAAAAGCTAACGGCTAAAAGCTAACGGCTCAAAAAAGCTATTGCGCTGTGAATGATGCCACGCTGGTGGTGCCTACTGCGCTGCTACCCAAGTAGAAGCCTTGAAATTCGGTAGTGGCGTCGGTGGGTGCAGTGGTGCTCGATTTCAGCGTGTAGGTGCTACCTTTCACCATTTGCGGAGCCGAAATCAGCGAATAGGAAGAACTCACCGAGCAGGGCAATTTAATGGTGAAAATATTGTTGCCCGAAGCATCGGCAAGGGTGTAGTAGTTGGTGTCGGTAAAACTCTTACCGGTGAGCCAATAATAGCCTTGCGAAGCGCTGCCGAGGGTGGATGTGGAGCCGCCTTGGTTTCCACCGCCCGTAAACACATAGCCGCCATTGATGGTGATACGGTTGTTGCCATCGGCGTCAATACCCATTTCTGCGCCGCCTTTACTGGTGACAGCCACCAGCACACCGTCGTCCACTTGCACCGACCCGGTGGTGTTGGCATTGCTGTCCACGGCATCGTTGCCATTCGAATAGCACACCACTTTTGCGCCGCGCACATAGATTTTTCCGGTGCAATTGATGCAGTCGTCGTAGCAATACGATATCACTTCACCACCGTCGAAATACATCGTGTTTTTGCTTTCGATGCCTTCGCCGCCATCGCTGGCAGTCGACACATCCATCTTACCGCTATAGATATAGAAAATACCCATAATTTTGATAGCCTTAGGCGAACCGCCGCTTGAGGTTTCACCGCCGCCGGGTTTGCCGCCGCCACCCGGGCGTGTGGGAGGTTGCCATCCGCCTCCGGTGGTAGAGCCGGTGCCCGTTTTCTTGTCGCCGGTGGTGTGCACCAGCATCACCGGTCCGGTTTTACCTTTTTCGCCTACCGTCATCGAGCCTTCGGCTTTGATACCCTTCGACCCTGCGCCGCTACAGCGAATTTCCACCGAGCCGCCCGTGATAGCGATATTGCCATCACAACTCAGTGCATTGGCTTCTTCGCCAGTGCAGATGAGGGTGAGTTCGCCATCGCTCATCGTGAAATTGCCATTGGTTTTCACAGCGGGTGTTTGTGTGGGCGAATTCACCTCGAGGGTGCCGCCGGTGCGCGTAAATGTACCTTCCACATCCACCGCCTTGGCTTCCGTGCCGGTGAGGTTGATAAGAATGGTGCCCGCACTTTGGGTCATATCCTTGTCGCACTTAATGCCCATGCAGCGTGTGGTGTCGGTGTCCACTATCACATTGCCGCCGCTCACATCCATCGTCACATTCGTGCCGTTGAAATTCAGGTAGCCGCCATTGAGGGTGGTTTTGGTAGCGGCATCGGTAAAGCACTTACCGCTAATGCCCTTTGCGCCATTGCCGCTCACTGTGGCAGTGATAGAGCCGCCGTCGAAATTGCCTATCCACGCCGCCTTCACACCTTGGCTCAAATTGCCGCTCACCGTCACATTCACTTCACCGCCGGTGATGCTAAACACCGAGTCGGCTTTCAGTCCGGTCACATCTTCGGCATCCACAGTGATATTCACCTTGCCGCCCTTGATGTAGATGCAGCCATAGTCGTCGGAATCAATGCCATCGCCTTTCACGCCGGTCATCGTCACAGTGCCGCCGCTCATGGTGAAATGATTGTTTTCCACATCGCCCATATCGCCTTTACCGCAGTGAATACCATCGCTTGCGGCACCCAAAATATTGATAGTGCCCACCGATTTCTTCAGTTGCAAATATTCCTTGGCAGAGATAGCGTGCTTGGTGTTGCCGGTCACATTCAGCGTGCCGCCGCCTTCAAATTCCGGGTGGCCTCCAAAGTAGAGCGCCGCCTTTTGCGAACCGCCTGCGCCATCGGCAAGCGTGCTGACAGTGCCTTCGCTGAGCACCACAGCCAAGCGTTTACCATTATTGATGCTCACCGCTGCTCCGGTGGGGTTGGTGATCGTCACGCCATTGAGCACCAATGTGGATTTATACGAACCCGTGTTATTGAACGAGCCATTCGATGTGCTACCGCTCAGCGTGTAGGTGTACTCCGAAGCCACGGTTTCGTCTTGCGTGATATTCACGTGTGCGCCGGTGATGGCAGACGTGATGTGTGCGGCAATGTTGCCACTCACCCAAGCCTCTGCTGCGGCATCGGCGAAGGTTACCATCACATTATTGTCAGCCACAGCGGTGGTGTTCACCGTGATGCTGTCGATGTCGGCAATGCTGAAGGTTTTGCCTTGTGCCGTGAAGGTGCTGCCCTCGCTAAAGGTCATCACACCCACTTGTTGGTCGCTGAACGCCCACTTTGTGGCGCCCGTGTGCACCCATAGCGTTTGCGCTTCGCCAGGCGCCGGCGTGTCGCCACCGCTTTCGCTGCCGCCGGTGAGGATGATATTAATCACGGCAGTCACGTCGCTCACGTCGATTTTGCCATCTTCGTTCACATCGCAAACCGAAGTACCGCCTTCTGCGGCAAGCACGATGCTCACCATGGCGGTCACGTCGCTCACGTCCACGTTGCCATCGCTGTTGATGTCGCCTTTCAGCGCCGTCGATGCGCCGCTGTTGCTAAATTCCATACTCACCAAATCGGTGAGCGTTGCTCTCGATGTGGAGCCATCGGCGCATTGCGCCACCAAGGCACCGTCGGCAAACGTGATTTTCACTTGAGGCGCCGCAATGGAGCGTTCGCTGCCATCGGTCGACTTCAAATTCAAATACGCGTATCCCTGCGCCATAGCGGATAGCCCTGCAAAGAGCAGAAGAGATAGAGTTGTAAAGAATTTCATAAGGTTGATATTTTAAGTAATAGTATAAATTTACATTTTTTAGAAGGAAGGTAAGTGATTGGTTATCACCACGGCAAATATACAAAAATGGATTTATGTTGTGTTCTCGAATTATGATTTTTTAACACAAATATCCCCAATTTGCCTTACACACTATAAGCAACCGCCCCGTATTTTTGATAAATAGCCCGAAATTCCACCCGTTATGAAGTTGGCTTTTCACAAAAAATATGTCGGAAAGCGATTTAAAATGGTGCAAAAATGAAGTAAAACCGCGTTGAAAGCCCTTTATTGTTTCATTTTTGCTTAAAATTGATTAAATTTGCATTTTGACGAGGATGACAATTGCATAATTATTCAGAAATTCAATTCTTACAATAACACAATAGTATTTATGATGAAAAAATTACTAACTTTATGTGCCATCGTGCTGATGGCAGTGGTGGGAAGGGCAGAGACCACATTCCCGCACACGCTCGAAATCACCGATGCGGCAAGTTTTGCCAACTGGACGGTGATTGATGCCAACGCATCCACGAGCGCCAACACATGGGGATACAGCGAAACCAATTCCGAAGCGCTTTATCCCGAAGACAAAAGCAACCCCGCCAACGATTGGCTCATTTCGCCGGCTGTGTATTTGGAGCCGGGCAAGTATGACGTGAGCGGCTACGTGATTCAGCGCTCCACCTACAGCTTCGACAAGCAAGCCTTCACCCTCACCATGGGTGATGCACCCACTGTGGAGGCCCAAACCACCGAGTTTGCCTCTGAAAGTGCTTACACGAGCAAACTCTACAAAGCTACCACAGGCTCCGTAACGGTTACCACGGCTGGTAATTACTATTTTGGTATTCACTTAACCAGTGTGAAATACAACGGCAACTGCGGTTTCCAAAAGTTTGTCATCAGCAAAGTGGCTCCCGTGCCGGCGCATATCACCAACCTCACTGCCACAGTGGGCGCAGCCGGTGCCATGAGCGTGACTTTGAATTGGACCAATCCATCCACCGACACCGATGGCAGTCCGCTCGAAAAATTCACCGGACTGAAAGTGTATCGCGGCAGCTCCGAGATTGCCGATGTGCAAGGCGTGATGGGTGAAAATCAATCGTTCACCGACAATGCCATCACCACCTCCGGCACCTACACCTATTCGGTGCTGGCGTACAATGAAGATGGCAACGCTTCCGGCGATGCTCCTTCGGTGACCACCCCTTGGGTGGGTCCCGACACTCCGAAACCCGTGAGCAATCTTTCTGCCGTGGCTGATGGCAATGCTGTGACGCTCACCTTCGATGCACCCACCGCAAGTGCCAACGGCGGCTTTGTGGATTACTCTAATCTCACCTACCGCATCACCCGCAATGCTGTGGTGATTCAAGAATCCTTTGCCGGCAACAGCTACGAAGACACCGTGGATTCCTTTGGCACCTACACCTATAGCGTGCAAGCTGAATATGCCGGCAATCGCTCTTCTTCGCAATCCGTGAGCCTGCAAGCCGGCGAGGGCTATTCCGTGCCTTACAGCGAACCCTTCGACACCCAAGCCGATTTCGACCTCTACACCGTGATTAATGCCGGTGGCTCGTCACGCACTTGGACCTATTATAGCTCGAAACAATTGGCTCAATATTGGGAAAACACTTCCAATGTTAACCAGTGGCTCATCACCCCGCCCATTATGCTTGAAGAAGGCAAAACCTACGAATTATCGTTCAGAACCGGATTGGAAAGCGCCACTTCTTCCTCTCACTACAAGCAACTGAATGTGTATGTGGGTACCGGCAACACCGTGGAGGCGCAAACCACCGAACTCTTCGGCGAATTGATTCAAAGCGCCATCATGACCGGCAAAACCGCCTACTTCACCGCTCCCACCAGCGGCGCTTACCATTTTGGCTTTAATGTCACCGGACAGAGCAGCACCTACGCTATCTTTGTGGACGACATCGCTGTGAAAGAAGCTGATGTGGTTCCGCAACCCGTGAGCAATTTTACCGCTACAGCAGCACCAAACGGCGAACTGAAAGTATACCTTAATTGGACTAACCCAACCAAGGCGGTGAGCGGTGTGGACCTCGCTCATATCGAAAAGGTGGAAATCTATCGCGGTTCGGATTTGATTCACACGTGCACAGCTACTATACCTGACGGCGATGAATCATATTTCGACGACACAATGCCTACTTCCGGCGCTTACACCTATACGGCTTATGTGTATGTGGACGGTAAGAAGAGTGCCGCGGCTGAAGCATCTGTTGCTTGGGTAGGTTACGATACGCCTTCCGCTCCTGCCAATGCCGCCCTCGCTTTGGTGGATGGCAAACCCGTGGTGAGCTTCAATGCCGTGACCACCGGCGTTCACGGTGGCTACGTTCCTGCCCACCAAATGACCTACACCATCACGCGTCTGCCTGATGAGGCTGTGGTGGCTGAAAACATCACCGATACTTGCTTCACCGACAATAGCGTATTGTCTTTGGCGAACTATAAATATAGCATCGTGGCTAAATATGGCAACTTAGTGAGTGAAGCCACCGAAACCAATGCGCTCATCCTTGGCGAACCGCTCGAACTTCCCTACGAAACTGCCTTTGAATCGGCCGACGATGCCGCTATCTGGAATTTCTACGATGCCGACGGCGATGGCAAAACTTGGAGCTACAATGCTTCGAAGAGCGATTTGGAAACCGGATTCAATGCTAAGGTGGGCGATGCCGCCTTCACACCTCCGTTCCACACTGTGCAAGGTCTGCACAAACTCACCTACACCGTGCATGGCTACAGCGGCCGCTATGGCGATGCCTACAATGTGGCTCTTGCCGCCAACAGCGATTTTGCCAATGCAGTGAACATTGCGGAATATCCCGATAAAGACATTGCCTTCTCTATGTTTGAAGAGCGTACGGTGGACTTCAATATCGATGTTGCCGGTGTCTACAATATCGGATTTGTGCAAAATTCCACCTCGCAATGGGGCGTGTATGTAGGTATGGTGAAGATTGAATGTGTGGTGCCCACCGGCATCACCGATGTGGTGGCTGTGAATGTGCCCTACTATAGCCGTGCCGCTCAAACCTTGATGTTGGCTCAACCCGCCCGCGTGACTGTGGTGGCTGTGAATGGCGCCGTGGTGGCTTCGGCTGAGGCAGAATCGCAACTGAGCCTCGCTCACTTGGCTTCGGGTGTGTATGTGGCTACTGTGGCTACCGCCGATGGAAAAATCAGCCATGTGAAATTTGTGAAATAATCGATTTAGTTTCTATATCTGTATGAGAAAATTCATTTTATCAGTCTTTGCGCTTGTGCTTGCAGCCGCTTCGCTGCAGGCACAGGTGGCAGAGCCTGTTCGCAATGCTGCCGAGCGCCTGTCGTTTGCTCCTGTGCGGGTGCAAAAGGCGGCACAAGTGGCGATGCCGCAGCGCGTGCGTGCCCATGCCGCCGGTGCGCTGCAAGCCGCTTTCAGTGTGCAAGGCGCCGCTTCGCAAAAGGAAGTGTGGCGCGAAAATTTTGACGAGGGTGCCGCTGCTTGGACCCTCACCAACGATGCCGACAATTATGTGAAATGGTCGATGAAATCGTCGGATTTCTCCACCATCGACCCTGCCGATGTGCAGTCGCTTTTTGTGGAGGGTCCCTATCAAACCTTCCGCCGTGCTATCGGCTATGCCACCTCTGCTGCCGTACAGGTGCCTGCCAATGGCGTGCTGCACGCTTATGTGAAATTTAGCGAGGCGATGAACGACTACGCCGTGCTTTCCATCAGCGTTTCCACCGACGATTTCGCCACTTCCACCGAATTGTGGAATAGTGCGATGGAATCGGGCCATACGGGCAACATTTGGCACAAGGTGGAGGCGGATGTATCGGCGTTTGCCGGGCAATCGCTGAAGTTCCGTTTCACCTACGGTCCGGGCACTGCCGATTCGTTTAAAACGGGTGGCTATTTGGGCGATTTCTTGATTGATGGCGTGGCGCTCACCGGCGTGGCATCGGTGGATGGCGTGAAGGTGGCTACCGGCGAAATCGTGAAATTTGCCGACCTTTCGCAAGGCGAACCCGTGGCGTGGCAATGGACCTTCCCGGGTGGTACGCCTGCCGCTTCGTCGGAACAAAATCCGCAGGTGTTCTACACCGCCGACGGCACCTATCCGGTGACCCTGAAGGTGGTGGATGCCCAAGGTGCGGAATCGAGTGTCACTCGCGAGGCTTTCGTAACCGTTACGGGCCAAGCACCTGTGGCACACATCCTGCCACCTGCCACTTTCCGCGAGGCAAACAGCCATCTGCCTTTAGTGGCGCCTTTGGCTCCGGTGCAATATGCCGATGCTTCGTCGGGCTTCCCCACGAAGTGGAACTGGGCTTTCTCGGGCACTACGCCTGCCGTTTCCACCGAGCAAAATCCGTGGGTGAGCTACGATTACCTCCATCAGCAAAGTGCCACCCTGCAAGTGGAAAACGAACACGGGTCGAGCCGCGATTCACTCAGTGTGGTGGCTGAATACCAGGCTGTTATCAATAATTTGCTGCCCACCGATTCGCCTATCACTTTCAATTTGGGCAATGGCACTTTCCCGGGCAGCAATAAGATGGGCATCACCGAATATGGCGAACGCTTCTCTAAGCCTTCGCGCCCGCTGGTGGTGTATGGCGCTTATGTGTATTTCGTTACTAATCAAGCCAAACACGTGGCCGACCAAATTGCCAACATTGGCGTGCACCTGCGCAAAAGCGAAAACGGTCTGCCGGGCGAAACACTTCAATCGGCGTGGTGGAGCACGTTTGAACTCGATGTGAATGGCTCCAACCTTGTGGGCACCGAATTTCAGTTCTCGCCCACGGTGGTGAACGATGAATTTTGGTTCACCGTGGATGGCATTCCGGAGTGGAACGATTCATGCAATGTGTCGTTTGCTATGGCTAATTTCCGCACTGAAGCCAACACGGCATACATGCTCAAAAAAGGGCAATGGCTTCCCCTCACCGGCTATTTCCAAGGCGGGGAAGGCGGACAAACGAGCTACTACATCTTCCCGATGGTGGCACACTCGGTCATCACCACTCTGCCGGTGGGCATCTCTGAAATTGAAGTGCCTGCCGCTGCCGGCGTGGCGGAGCAACCCATCTTCTCGCTCTTTGGCTACAAAACACCGCAGGTGGATGCCGATTGGTGCAGCATTATCAATGAGCCGAACGGACTCACGGTCGACACGCTCCAAATCGCCTATCAGGCGTTGCCTGACGGCATCGAAAGCCGCTCTGCCACCATCACGCTCACCGATGGCTTCGACACCATCTCGCTGAAACTAACGCAAAAGGCACAGCCTAAGCACTACGATGTGACGGATGTTACACTGCTCGTGAATATGATTCTCGGCGTGGAACAGCCCGATACAGCCTACGATTTCAATGGCGATGGCGAACTCAATGTGTCGGATGTATCTTCTTTGGTGAATATCATCCTCAGCTTGGGTCAATAGCCCACATCTCCATTCCATATCACCTCAGCCCGGTAGCAATCGCTTCGCTCCCGGGCTGTTTTTTCTTGGCTTTTGGCAAATAGTCACTATACTCACCTCTGTTCTGTGGTTTTGTGCCGAAAACTTCCCTAAAATGCACAAAATTTTTCAAATTTTGCGTCATTTTGATTTGTATATCAAAAAATTCAATTATATTTGCCATCGTAATTTTCTCATTCCTACAACTTAAAATTAATACGATGGACCGAATTGACGAACTGGATAAAAAAATACTCCAAATTATTATGAAAAATGCCCGCATCCCGTCGAAGGATGTGGCGATGGAATGTGGCGTGTCGAGAGCCGCCGTGCATCAGCGCATTCAGCGGATGATCGACACTAAGGTGATTATGGGCTCGGGCTATTACGTGAACCCGAAATCGCTGGGCTACACCACTTGCACCTATATCGGTATTAAATTGGAGCGTGGCTCTATGTATCGAACCGTGGTGCCGGAATTGGAAAAGATTGAAGAAGTGGTGGAATGTCATTTCACCACCGGACCCTACACCATGCTTATCAAACTCTATGCGCGCGACAATCAGCACCTTATGGAACTACTCAACGATAAGATTCAACACATTGCCGGCGTAACGGCTACCGAAACTCTTATCTCGCTCGAAAAAAGTATCGGCAGAGAAATCCCCGTACACTTCAAAAAAGGCGAAAAACAATAAGCAAGTAACATACACTGACGGAGAAGTGGGGGCGCACATCCAAATCCAAGCACCCCCACCTCTTTTTTTGTCCCCACAATCCACGGAACAAGCCCTTTTTCGCTCCGACGCCCAAATATCACCCCGTTTTATTGAATTTTTTAGTTCAATTTATCCGACCGGGACCAGTCCGATTTCCAAATCAAATATCTCGCCCACTAATGCGTCCTCTCACCCCCCTTCCCGGGTCAGTAGAAAAATAGTGTGGGCAAGCATAAATTCTGGAGAGCCCGAAATTCCTACCGCTAACGCCATCTTGCC
>JBJECV010000004.1:0-3603 GCA_051871435.1 Sodaliphilus sp.
TACCAAAATCCCTTGGTTTACAACATAGAAGAACCGTCCCTTTGATGGCATTTTGGGAACAAAACCGTCCCTTTGTTCCCGCGGTGGGGAGAGAAATGGGCGTGAGGCTGCCCCCGGGGTGTGGGTGGGGGCAGCCTCACGCTGTGTGATGGGATATTGGGAGAGATGTTAGTTGAGGATGATGTTGATGAGGGCTGTTACGTCGGACACGTCGATTTTGGAATCGCCGTTGAGGTCGGCAATCTCAAGGTTAGAGGCATCGTTGTTGAGAATGATGTTCACGAGGGCGGTTACGTCGCTCACATCCACTTTACCGTCGAGGTTCACGTCGCCGCGCAGGGTGGTTTTGCTCAGTTTATAGGCTGCCAAGCCATTGCCCGGCACGTAGATATAGAGCATTTGCGAGGTGGCAGAGGCAGGCACGGAGGCGCATTGTGCGCTCCACGTTTGGCTATTCACACTGCCGATGCCTTGTTTGGGGAACGTCCAGAGCTTGCTATAGCCTGCAAAACTCACATCGGAGGGATTTCTCACCAGATTGAATTTAAACGACGAACTGTAGTCGGCGGCGGGATAGAACATATAGTTGGCGCCGCTGAAAGTGAAGGTGGTGCCGCCGTTGGCGTTCAAGCCCGAAGGTGCGATGGCAGTGTTGTCGCTGAAAGTGCCGGTGATTTTGCCGGTAGAGAAATCGTAGCGTGTGAAATAGGTGCTGCTACCATTCACAAACACCGTGTTTTCGTCGGCGGCATACACCTGCGGTGCGATGCCCGGGTCGGAAGCCGACGAGGGCGCAAACGATTTGAGGGTAACCACCTGCTTGGAACTGAGCGCGCCATTGCGGAATTGCCAACGGATGAGGTTGGAGCTGTAGCGCATGGCGGCAAACACGCTAAAATTGCCCGTGCTCACGTCGCCCACCACATCGCAGTGGTCGATACGCGTTTCCGACAGTCCGGAATAGGTGAGCGAAGCCACTTCGGTAGCCTCACCGGTGGTAGTGTCGATGCGGAAGAGCACCAAGGGCGTGCTGCCAATGTTGAGCGTAAGGTTGCTGATAAGCACATTGCCGGCATCGTCGGTCATCACATCGTTGCAAGGATAGAAATCAACGGAAGTGTTCGACGAAAGTGCCAAACGATTCATGCGTTCGCCGGTTTCGGCACTGTACACATAGAGGTAAGTCGGCGACGAGGAGGAAGCGCCTTCTCTGCCCGCCACATAGATATTATTGCCCACCACGGCAAAGCCGCGGTTGAGTGCGCCATCGTTTTCGAAAGTGATATTGCTATATGCCGAAGCCACCGAGCGCACCCACAGGTTGGTGAGGGTGAGTCCCTCGGTTTCGAGATAAGAATCGGCATCCACATCTCGCTTCATGGCGTAGCCCGGCTCGGTTTCGCCCACCGGCACTTTGGTAACGGAGAAACTGCGCACCTCCGAGGGCGTGTCGAGGTAATATTTGCGAACGGTGACCACGCGCCAATAGAACGTACCCTTGCCAAGCAGCGAAATGGCATAGTCCGCCTTCAAGGCACTGCCTTCGGCGGAGAAAGTGGAGGTTTCGTAAGCCACATTGGCAAAATCGGAGGAAGTGGACACCTGGAGTTTGTAGCCATCGGCAGTGACGGGATTAAACTTAAACGAGAAATCCGCTTCAAACGCAGCGCCATTATCCGGGCTCACTAAGGTAACGGCTTGTGCGGCAGTGCGCACGGGTGCTTTAAACGTGGCTGATTCGCTCCATTTGGTAATGCGGTTGGGCTGTTGGGTGGCCACGCGCCAGTAGTAAGTGTTGCCCGAGGAGAGGTCGCCGAGGTCCACCGTTAGGCTATTGGTGGAGAGCCCGGTTTTTTCAATCACCACATTATTAAAATTGGCGTCGGAAGCGATTTGCAGATGGTAGGTAGCATCGGTGGCAGCCGTCCAACTGAAAGTTTGGCTCCACGTAGCGGAGGCGCCATTGATAGGCGAAAGGAGCGTCACTTGGTCGGCATCTTCGGTGGCAAGTCCGTAGATAGCGGGTTCGAACTCATTGTTCCAGCCATCCACCACACACGGCATACCAGTAACCCGAACGGAGCGAGGCATCGAGGGTGAAACTCGGGGTGTAGGTTACATTCACCAAATAGTCGCTCTTGATGCCGTCAAATTCCACACTTTGGGCTTCATCGTAAGTGACCGAAAGCGGCACGGCATACACCGAATAGCGCACCAGCGACTTATTCACGCCGGTCCAAGAGAGGGTACCATTGCTGTAAGAGAGATTGGCGGGCGCGCTGAAATTGGTTTTGGCGTGCCACGGCATCGCCGGTTCGAGCGCCTTGTGGGTGAAGAGCGTTTGGCTCAGATAGTCGCCAAAGCCAGTGCAAGTGGGTCCGTTGATATATCTTGCGGAATAGAAATTCACGCCCGGCGATTTCTGGCGGTTGTACTGGCGGCTGTAGCGAATTTGTTGGAGAATTTCATCCCAATCGCTTTGGGTGTTGGTGCTTGCCATAAAGTAGATATTGTGGCTGGCATAGTGGTGGCGATTGAAATGCTCTGCAATGTAGCTCCACCAATCGGTGAGCGGACCGAAGGGATTGGTGGCGTGGTTGGTTTTCCAATAGAGCTGTGGCGAAATGTAGTCGATGGTGCCATCGGAGAGCCACGCCAAAGGATCGCTATAGATTTGATTGTATTGCCAGTCGCTGGCAGAGCAATAGTTATCCACGGGCGTAACGCCATATTTGGTGGCAGATGTAGACCGATTGCCCGCCACGCCTGCAGGACCGATAGAGAATTTCACATAAGGCTTGGTGGCTTGCAGCATTTCCCAGAATTGGCGCACGGTTTCGTTCACATTGGCACGTCGCCAATCACCGATGCTCATGCTCGTGCCGCTCGATTTATAGAGCTGATAGTCGGGGGCGCTGCTATCTTCGGGCGTGCCGCCACCGGGATAGAAATAGTCGTCGAAGATAAAGCCATCAATATCATAGTTTTCAATCATTTCCTTGCACACCTTCAGCAAATGGTCGCGCGAGGCTTGGAGGCCGGGATTGAACACAATGCGTTCATTCACCTGCATCAAGATACCGGATGCGAGCATTGCTTTGTCGATGTCGGTTTGGGTGTCGTTGCCGCTGCTGTTGCTAAAGCGGAACGGGTTCACCCACGCATTGATTTCCAATCCGCGCTTGTGACATTCTTCCACGGCAAAAGCCAATGGGTCCCATCCCGGGTCTTTGCCACGGGTGCCGGTGAGGTAAGAAGACCAGGGTTCGTAGCTCGATTTATAGAGTGCATCCGCCATGGGGCGCACTTGCAAGCACACCGAATTCATATTGGCTTTCACAAAGCCGTCGAGCATATCTGTAAGTTGCTTTTTTTGTGCTGCAATCACTGAGGCAGAGGTACCTTTGGTTTGAGGCCAATCGATGTTGGCTACGGTGGCAATCCACACGGTGCGCATTTCGCGTTTTTGCGCTTCTTCAGCCCGAGCGGGCACCACCAGCAGCAAAGCCACGGCAGCAAGGAGGAGGTTTCGTAACATCATGTAGAGAAAAGTATTAAACCATAATTCAGCTATTATTCCACGTAATATTTAAGTGGCTTGGC
>JBJECV010000005.1:0-3562 GCA_051871435.1 Sodaliphilus sp.
CCCTCGCCGAGCCCACAGAAGCCCAGCGAGCCCAAATCGCCACCCTCGAAGCAGAAGTAACCGCCATCCTCCCCACCACCCTCCACCCCCTAATCATCCCCCAAAAATAATCTATGATATCCGTGAGGTCCGTGTGAGGCAAAAATTAATTAGCTAAAGAGTGAGAGTGTGAGACTTAAAATAATACTGCATTTGCAGAAATCCGTAGAAAAATGTGTGTTTTCCAAACTATTATTCCTATATTTGCATATAATCATATATAAAATTAGAGTTATGGATATCATCAATCTAACCAAAAGGGTAGGGGCTTTGGCTTTTGCAATCCACCTTACTGCAATTACATTAATTTCTTGCAGCAGCAATACCCAAACCACAGATTCTACCCCCACTTCAAACAGCGCAAAAATGATTACCGACCAAAACAAACTCAACATGATTCACTCTCTCATCGACCTTGAGGGTGATAAAGGACGCATCTACGAGATGACCTACACAGAGGACTACAAACTCGATGAAGCATTAATTGCTGACATCGATGGCACGGAAAGCCTTACGAAGTTCGTTGCCTCACATTTGATGGACACTAAACCGGATTCTGGCAAAATGACTCTGTCTTATCATGCCGGATGCAGCGCTTTTGCATGCCCGGATTCGGAATCAGGCGATTTCTTGATGGGCAGAAACTTTGATTTCAACCACCTCTCTCCCGGCACCGGCGAACGTATCATGATTCCGCTTATCGTAGTTCACACGGCCCCAAAAGGAGCAAAAAAATCCGTTTCCTTTGTTGACGGACTTTTCGTGGGCTATCGTAGTGGATTCTTCAATGATGGCAAATCCGATTTGTCAATGCTGATGGCTTTGCCTTATTTGCTACTCGATGGTATCAATGAAGATGGCTTGGCTGTAAGTGTTCTCAAACTCGATGGTAAACCCACCCTCCAAAACGACCCTGGTAAGAAGAAAATCTTTACCACGATTGCCATGCGTATGGTGCTGGATAGGGCTTCTACAGTGAAGGAAGCAATCGAAATGCTGAAGCAATATAATATGTGTATGGACAAGGAGGTGGCAAGCTATCATTTCTTTATGGCGGATGCCTCAGGCGATTATGCCATTGTGGAATACACCAATGCCGACACCAATCAGCACCCTAACAAAATGGAGGTACTTACCGGTAAAGATGCACTACGCTGCACCACTAATTTCTACGTATCGCCGTCAATGGCTGAAACCCCTCATGGCATCCTAAAATCCAACCATGGCAAAAATAGATACGATAACTTAGAAAAGGGCTTGCAGAAATGTGGCTACAAAATGACGGCGCAAGAGGCAATGGACCTTCTGAAAGTGGTGTCGCAAGGCCCTGACGACGACCAAAGCTCTACCGGTTTCACACAATGGTCGGAAGTGTTCAATCTCACTAAGCGACATGTAAAACTGTCTATCCTCCGCGAATGGGATAAAACTTTCGAATTCAATATCGAACAAAAATAATTGCCATTATATCAAAAAGGGTGTCACTTCAAATCGACACCCTTTTTCCTCTATTCAATAAATCTTGAATGTTTCACATCATATAGCCCGGTATCCAAGAGCCGAATATCGGGTATCACGGGAAGAGCAAGAAACGATAGGGTGGTGAAGGGATCAATGTGGCGATTCACTTTTAATTCGTGTGCTTTTCTCTCTAAGCGTGAAATGCCTTCAATCGCTTCTTTTGCCCCTTTGTCCGACATCAAACCGAAATAGGGGAGTGCAAACTCATCAACCACTGTCCCATTGGAGGCTATCACATACCCACCACCTATTTCGCGAAGGCGATTGCATGCCGCTGCCATATCCTCTGAATTATCACCGGCACAAATCACATTATGTGAATCGTGTGCCACACTGGTGGCAACAGCTCCGTTCTCTATACCATAACCGAAAAGTGGGCACACACTGATATTCCCATTCTTTCCATGACGTTCAATAGTGGCAAGTTTGCAACCGCTTTGCAATTCGCTCTCCGCTATCTCTATATGCTCGGTGAGCAACTGCCCATCCACCAGTTGAATCCCATGATATTTTCGTTCTTCATTATCATCAATAATAATCCCTTTCGGAAACTCAAAATCCCATGCCGTAAGCTCCGCAAATTTCACGGAATTAGGCGCTGTGGCTCTCTCATTATCTATTTGAAGCACGTCCTTTTCCACTTGCTTTCCATCCTTTATCACCAACGAAATGCTTTCACAATTATCATCCGTCACCACAATATCTGCCACATAACCGACTCGAATGTTCCCTCTATTGGAAAGACCATAGTACTCGCAGGTGTTGAATGATGCCATCCTCGATACTTCGAGCCAACTGAATCCCATTTCCAATGCCTTCCTCACAATATGAGATATATGTCCTTCTTTCTGAATAGTCGACAAATGCTTATCATCCGTACAGAAGGCAAAGCGTTTCACATCCAGCCGGTGTGCTTTCACACACTGAAGCAATTCCTCTGCATTTCGAGCAGCACTCCCTTCTCTAATATAAATGTTCATCCCTTTCCGATAACGCTTGAGCACACTTTCTTCATCGTAGCATTCGTGGTCGTTGGAAATGCCATGAGCCAAATAGGCATCAAGCATACTATCGTCCATCCCCGCTGTATGTCCATCAATAGGTCTGCCCTTGAAAAGCGCCAACTTTGCCATCATTTCCGGTTCTTGATTCACCACATCATCAAACGTCATCACTTCACCAAGCCCTACGATGCGTGGATCATCCACAAATGGCTCCATGTGCCGTGCGGTAAAATGCCCGGCTCCATTTGTTTCTATCTTGGTGGCTGGCACACACGATGGCACCACGGTAAAAATGCTTATTGGTGCCTGTTCGGTTTCTTCCAAAAACATCTTCAATCCTTCTCCTCCTGCCACATTCACCACTTCGTGAGGGTCTGCAATCACGGTGGTAGTGCCAAAAGGAAGTATCACTTCACCAAACGTCTTGGGTAGCACCATCGACGACTCAATATGCACATGCGCATCAATAAATCCAGCTGTAATCACTTTCCCTTTGCAATCAATCACGGTAGCGGTTTCGGGCAAATCAAAATCACCAACCTTGCAAATGACGCCGTTTTCAATCAACACATCTACTATAGTAATGCTCATCAATTCGCTATCCACCACCTTGCCGCTTTTCAAAACAATCGGGAATTTATCTTTTGAATTAGTTTGCTGTGTCATAAATCTGTTTGCTGTTAGAGAAAAGTTGTAACAATTTTGTAACAATATTTTGGTTATGTATTTGTTGCGCAAATATATAAATTATTTATAACATATTCATTATAAATATCATATCACTTAAAATATTTTTACTATTTCTTATCATATCCCCTTCGTTTTTGCCGGTTTTCTCCATTTAACCATTCGCTTTACTTGGTAATTTGAAGAAATCTTTAGAACTTTGCAGTTTATTTAAATATTATAATTAGGTTATGAAATTCTTTTCACCCTACATATCAACCGTAATCTTAGGGTAATGGATGTGAAATTGAAAAACAAGTATGATGTGATTG
>JBJECV010000006.1:0-16240 GCA_051871435.1 Sodaliphilus sp.
CACGTGGAACCCCATGAAACACCTTTGGCGCGGTTGCGCGCCCACCATCCGGATACCCATTGAGATCTGAGATACGTGTGAGGTCTTCAACTTATTGACTCAAAAATTCAAAGAACTCGGGAGCAAAGATACGGTGGAAGGTGGGGTGTGGTCAATCCCAATACGGCAAGATGGTGTGCGGGAGAATTTTTGTGTTGATGAGAATATGGCATCCACCTGAAGCGCGCTTCAAGAGTTATGGCTTTGGAATGTTGCCCCCACACTTTTTCTACTGATCTTAAATTGATTTTTGAAGTGTGGGTGGTGGAAGGCATAGGCATTGAGGGCGATGGTGTGCATTTGCTCAAATCAAAACTTATTCAGCCACTGTGGTCGGGTTCTTACCACATACTCGGCGATTTGAAAGAAGTGACGAATGCTCAGGGTGAGGTGATTTACAAAGGGCACTTCGTGAGAGAAGAACCGGCAGCAGTGCGCGAGGTTCACCCTTCTGCCACTGTGGTGGATGAAGCGTACTATAATGTGAATGGCGCAAGGCTATCCGCTCCATCCGGCGGTGTGGTGATAAAGGTGACTCGTTATTCCGACGGAGCGGTGAAAGCCACAAAGCAAATCCTCCGTCGCTAACTTTCCAAATGGCATATATCCCCCCCCCCCCCTTCCTTCTCTGTAATGGATGGGGGATTTTTTATCGGTTTTTGCGGGTGAGTGTGGTTTTTTGGAGGCGAATCACGGTTTCTCCCTCATTGTTGACCAACTCCATGTCGCTACTCACATTGCCTGCTTTTTTACACGACACGGTTTCTTCCAATTTAATCAGCAGTTGGGTTTCGATTTCGCTGTCTTCGCAATCGGTGTTGTAGGCTTTCAAGTCTTCAAATTGAACATCATTTTCTTTGAGTGCATCGATGTGTACCTTTCCCCGGATAATGTGGCATTTGGTGAGGGCGTGCAGGGTGCGCATATCAATGTCGATTACCATTTGGATTTCTTTGTCGAGCACATTCACCCCGTCGATTTCCTTCACGAGCCACGGCCCGTTGAGCAGGTCAAAATTAAGCTGGCGCAAACGCATCACTTCCTGACCTCGGGCATTTTTCAGCACCATATAATTGATGCCATACACTGATTCCAAATCCATTTTTGCCACTTCAGCCAGCGCATTCATCACCTCGCTTTCGTCGGTGATGCTGTTGCACTCAGCACCTCCCTGAATCATTTGAGAAAACGAGAGGTTGTTGCCCTTGAGCGTAAATCGCCCATTGATGGCATTGCAGCCATTGCAGCCATACACCTGGTTGCCATTATTGAAATCGAGGTAAATGTAGGCACGCTCATCGGTATCGATGTCGATTCGGTTCACACTTAGGATGGTCCATTCGCCATAGAGTTGCTTCTCCGGGGCAGTGATTGCCACAGATTGAGGACCTTGTTTGCTTGCCATTTTTGCCACCATCGGCACTTTCACAGCTTCCTTCCCGTAGGGTGAATTTTTGCTGTTGGATTTATGGGTGTCGGCAACCGCCCAGGAGCAGGCTGCACAAGCGCAAAGCGCCGCTATTATGTACTTCTTCATATTATTCAGCGAGGAAAAGGAAAAACGAAATTAGTTTTCAAATTTCAAATTTCGTAATTTTTCGCCAATTACACAAACCTTTTAGTAATAATTAATGTATTTGGTGTGGGGTGCTTACTAAAAATGTTTAAAATCAGGGTGCGGGCAATCGTTATGTGGGGCGAAATCGTTAAATTTGCAAGATATTATACACGACTATGCTTACACGGCTTCGTTACATATTGCTATGGTGTGCTATGGTGTCGGCTTTGATAGCCGGTGCGCAAATCAACACCGACCAAGTGCTGCGCATCGGCAGAAATTCGCTTGCCTTCGACGATTATGTGCTTGCCATCCAGTATTTCAATCAAGTGATACAGGTGAAGCCCTATCTGGCAAAGCCCTATTTCTATCGCGGCGTGGCAAAATATAATCTCGACGATTTTAAAGGCGCCGAAACCGATGCCTCGCTCAGCATCGAGCGCAATCCCTTTATTGTGGATGCGTATCGCTTGCGCGGTGTGTCGCGCCAAAATAGTGCCAAATATGCCGATGCCATTGGCGATTATGATAAAGTGCTGGAGAGCTTGCCTCACGACAAAATGATTTTGTTTAATAAAGCGCTGTGCCAGCTCCAGCTCAAGCAATACCAAGCCGGCGATTCCACTTTTCGCTATTTGCTCCAATTCGATAAGAAAAACGAGCGCATCTACTTAGGAATGGCTCAAATCAGTATCGATACGGGCGACACCACCCAAGCGCTACAACACATAGCCAAGAGTTTGGAAATATCGAAAAAATCGCCATACGCCTATGCGGTGAGGGCTCAAATTTCTGCCAACAGAGGCGATTTTAAAGCCGCTGCAGCCGATATGGATTCGCTCATTAAATTGGAGCCGAAAGAGGCGAAGCACTTCATCAATCGTGCCTATTTCCGCTACCGATTAGACGACTACCACGGTTGCTTCAGCGACTACGACTACGCCATCACCCTCAATCCCGACAACACCACCGCCATCTATAATCGTGCCCAACTCAATGCCGAAGTAGGGGAGTACGACAAAGCCATCGCCGACTTTAGCACCGTGCTGAAAAAAGACCCGCAAAATTTCCTCGCCCTCTATAATCGCTTCCAGCTCTATCTCGCCACCGAGCAATATCGCCAGGCGCTGGGCGATTGCGACCGTGTGCTCCAAAAGTATCCCAACTTTGAGTCGGGCTATATGCAGCGAGCCCTTATCAAGCAGCAAATCGGCGATATGAAGGGTGCACAGCGCGACAACGACCGCGCTATCGCTATTTTTAAGAAAAAAGGCATCACCGTTTCTACCTACGACCCCGCTGCGCTTGAAGTGAAAATGGCAGAGAAAAAGGTGGCGCAAGAAATAGAAGACGCCAACAAGGGCATTGAGCAAGCTGAGAGCGAAGCCGATATTATCAATAAATTCAATCAGCTACTCACTGTGGACAACGACAATTCGCTCAAGCCTGAGTACGACAACCGTTCGCGCGGCCACATCCAAAATCAAAATGTGGAAATTGAACCGATGCCTATGTTCTTCCTCTCCTATTATGCCGAGGTGAATAAGCTCAATGGCAAAACCCACTACATGAAGGAAATGACCGAGGCAAACGATAGCCGATTGCTCTCCAAAATGCTGGTGCTCTCGCAGCAAGAAGTGCAGCTCGATTCCGCCACCATTCAATCGCACTTTGAAAGTGTGGACTACTATAATGGTATGCTGGCAGTGTCGAAGCCTCGCGCCATCGATTACTTAGGGCGCGCCCTCGATTATGTGATGCTCAAAAACTTCGACAGCGCTCTCGCCGACATCAATCGCGCCATCGGTATGGCGGATAAATTCACCCTCGCATATTTCCTTCGAGCCAATGTGCACTATATGCAATACATGCTCGAAAGCCGCAGTTCAGAAGCCTCTTCTGCCGCCACAGGCGACGAAAAAGCGGCAGCCAAATTGCTCGCCCAAAAAGCCTCGGCAGCGCAATTGGAAGAAGCCCTTGCCGACTATAATCAAGTGCTGAAACTCTCGCCAAAAAATATTTACGCCCTCTACAATAGGGGCGTGGTGTATTTGCTCATGGGCGACTACACCTCCGCCATCAGCAGCTTTAATGCCGCCATAGAGCTCAAGCCCGACCTCGGCGAAGCCTACTACAATCGCGGCCTCATGTACTTTAAATTAGGCAATAGAGAAAAAGGCGAAGCCGACCTTAGCAATGCCGGCCAGCTCGGCGTGCTCCCCAGCTACAACGTGCTCAAGCGCATGAACCGATAAGCCCTACCATCTTTCTGCTGCGTGAAAAGGCAAAGGATTCGGAAAACTTGTCGTTCATTATTTTATTGTATTATAATTTATGTCTAATTTTGCATTAGAGGTATTATTCTGAGTGACAATGCCGTTTTTTTTATTCTACCGGAGTGAGAAGTTTGAAATAGTAAAGCAACAAATTTGTTTTTGATGACAGAGCAAAAATCATATCCACTCGACTTCGACGAGTATATTCGTCAAGGTGAGCCAAGCAAGAGAGAAAAAGCAAGCATTTGGCAAACAGCCATAGGCTTGCAAGCTGTTGATGGCTTGCAGACTTCGGATTATCTCAAACACACGGCATACCGACATATTGAAGGAGAGATAGATATCGACGAGGCGCGCCGGCTGATTAAGAATTATTATCAGTCGAAAACACAGCGCGAGCCAAACGATGATGAAAAACAAGAAGCCGATAAAGTGTCGGCCAATATCACCAAAATACTTTCTT
Source organism: Sodaliphilus sp. (assembly GCA_051871435.1). GTDB lineage: Bacteria > Bacteroidota > Bacteroidia > Bacteroidales > Muribaculaceae > Sodaliphilus. The sequence goes on from JBJECV010000006.1 coordinate 4,337, forward strand.
TGCAGTCGCTCGATTTTTCTACAGGAGGATTCATCGCCATCCATCGAAGAGTGTTTGAAGGGGTGTTTAATCATGCCGGCAAACTCTGAGATTATGACATCACCAAGCGCGAATGGGTGCTGAATGGAGATACTGTGAATTGTCTCAATTGGGAAGACCTCCATCGCGCAATTGATTACGACATTGAGCAGGAACGCCTTTTTAGCTATAAGGGTGTTTCGGCGGATGCAATGATTGAGCATGTAGGAGGCTTTGTGTCAGGGCTTTGGCAGATACATCCATTCTGTGAGGGAAATACGAGAGCAACAGCCGTTTTCACCATTCTCTATCTCCGCTCCATTGGATTCAAGGCCAACAATGATATGTTTGCCCGACATTCTTGGTATTTCAGAAACGCACTTGTGAGGGTAAATTACAAGAATGCCCGATTGAGAATTGATTATTCTCCCATATATTTGGAAAGATTTTTCCGAAACTTGCTTTTAGGCGATAATTGGGACCTTCGCAACAGATACCTCCATATTGATGCCGGTCAAGATTGGGGGAAACAGCCAAATTTGGCCGCTACCCGACAAGTACCCGACAAGTTGCTGACTTATTGCATACCGACAATCCTTGTGCGACGCAAATTATAAAGGCGATAGGTGAAAAGCAAATATCGGTGAAAGAGATGATAATAGCCGTAGGATTGAAGAATCGCGAGAATTTTATGGATAATTATTTGAATCCCGCTATAGAAAGCGGTTTTGTGTGTTTGTTGTATTCCAATTCTCCGCGTCATCCACGGCAGAAATATCTCCTTTCCGTGAAAGGATTAACCTTTTATAATGAAATGTTGAAATTTCCGAAGGAGTAATCGCCTAATATGAGTGCAATCCGTGGGCGGAAATCTTGGAAATCCGGCAAAATACTCCGAAATATTTAATTTTTCGGAAAATATCCGGGGTGAAAATGTTTTGCAATTCCAAATTAATGTGTAACTTTGTAAATTGATTTAGAGCGCTGAAACTGAAAGCAGTTGATGGCGCTATAGCAACGAATATAAATTTCAGTGCCGCCCGTAGGGCACTAACAACAATAAAATATAATTTTAATCGTATGATCAACATTCAATTTCCAGACGGAAGTGTAAAGCAATTTGAATCAGGAGTAACTCCGATTGATATTGCAAAAAGCATTAGCGACGGACTCGCACGTATGATTCTCGCCGCTTCATTCAATGGCGAAGAATGGGACATCAATCGCCCCATCAGCGCCGATGGTGAAATCAAACTCTTTAAATGGGACGACAAAGAGGGTAAGCACGCCTTTTGGCACACATCTGCCCACTTGCTCGCAGAAGCCTTGCAAGAGCTCTACAAGGGCATCCAATTCGGTATTGGCCCGGCTATTGAAAACGGCTTCTACTACGATATCGACCCGGGTGAAAACACCATCACAAGTGCCGATTTTGAGAAAATAGAAAAGAAAATGCAAGAAATTGTGTCGCGCAAAGAAGCTGTGGTGAGAGCCGACATCTCGAAAGCCGACGCATTGCACGATTTCGGTGAAAAGGGTCAAACCCTCAAGTGCGAACTTATCAGCGAACTCGAAGACGGCAAAATCACCACCTACACACAAGGCAATTTCACCGACCTTTGCAAAGGTCCGCATATCCCCAGCACCGAAAATATCAAGGCAGTGAAAATTCTGTCGATAGCCGGTGCTTATTGGCGTGGCGATGAAAAACGCCCGCAATTGGTGCGCGTGTATGGCATCAGCTTCCCCAAGAAAAAAATGCTCGACGAATATCTCGTGATGCTCGAAGAAGCCAAAAAGCGCGACCACCGCAAGCTCGGCAAGGAAATGGAACTCTTTACCTTCTCCCAAAATGTGGGTCAAGGTTTGCCATTGTGGCTGCCAAAGGGCGCCATGCTACGCAATCGCTTGCAAGATATGCTCTCCAAAATACAACGCAGATACGGCTACTTGCCCGTCATCACACCGCATATCGGCAATAAAAACCTCTATGTAACCTCCGGCCACTACGCAAAATATGGCAAAGACTCCTTCCAGCCCATCCACACCCCGGAAGAAGGCGAAGAATATTTGCTCAAGCCCATGAACTGCCCTCATCACTGTGAGATTTTCCGTTCATCGCCACGCAGCTACAAAGACCTCCCGCTACGCTTTGCCGAATTCGGCACCGTGTATCGCTATGAGCAAAGCGGCGAGCTACACGGGCTCACACGCGTGCGTAGCTTCACTCAAGACGATGCCCACCTGTTCTGCACACCCGAGCAGCTCAAAGGCGAATTCCTTGCCGTGATGGATATTATCAACTTCGTGTTTAAAACCTTCGGCTTTGAATACGAAGCACAAATCTCGCTCCGCGACCCCAACCACAAAGAAAAATATGTGGGCTCCGACGAAAATTGGGAACGCGCACAGCAAGCCATCGTGGAAGCCTGCGCCGAAAAAGGACTCCCCGCTGTGCAAGTGGAAGGCGAAGCCGCTTTCTATGGACCTAAACTCGACTTTATGGTGAAAGACGCCCTCGGACGCCGCTGGCAACTCGGTACCATCCAAGTGGACTACAACTTGCCCGAGCGATTCGGCTTGGAATACACCGGAAGCGACAACCAAAAGCACCAGCCGGTGATGATTCACCGCGCACCATTCGGCTCTATGGAACGCTTCGTGGCAGTGCTGCTTGAGCACACCGCCGGACACTTGCCCCTATGGCTCGCATCGGAGCAATGCGTGGTGCTCCCCATCAGCGAAAAATACAACGAATATGCACAACACGTGGTCGACGTGCTCGACGGCCAAGGCGTGCGCGCTGCCATCGACTTGCGTAACGAAAAAATAGGACGCAAAATTCGTGACAACGAGCTCAAACGCATCCCTTATTTGCTGATTGTGGGCGAAAAAGAAGCCACAAATGAAGAAGTGGCAGTAAGAAAACAAGGAGAAGGTGATAAAGGTTCGGAAAAAATTCTTACCTTTGCAGCCGAAATCAATGCAAAAGTTGCTGAGCAAACCGATTTTGCATCAGTATTGAAAAAGAAATAATAACGATTAAAATCATTTAATGGAGAAAAAACCATTCTGGAACGGACCCCGCAAACCGGCTACAGGCGGACCCGCACCTCGTCCTCAAGGAGGCCGAAACAAATTTCGTGGCAATCAAAAAAAGGATAAAGACGAACATGCCATCAACGACCAAATCCGTGCGCAAGAAGTGCGCTTGGTGGGCGATAATGTGGAAGAAGGCATTTATCCCATTGCTAAAGCAATTCAAATTGCCGATGAATTGGAACTCGACCTTATTGAAATCGCTCCCATGGCGCAACCACCCGTGTGCCGCGTGATGGACTATCAAAAATTTCAATACCAGCAACGCAAGCGATTGAAAGAGCAAAAAGCAAAGTCCACTAAGGTGGTGGTGAAAGAAATTAGATTCGGACCACAAACCGATGCTCACGACTACGACTTTAAGCTCAAGCACGCCATCGGCTTCTTGAAAGAAGGCGCCAAGGTGAAGAGCTACGTGTTCTTCAAAGGACGCTCCATCCTTTTCAAGGAACAAGGAGAAGTGCTCCTGCTCCGATTTGCCAACGACCTTGAGGAATATGGCAAGCTCGACCAAATGCCCGTGCTCGAAGGCAAGCGCATGACCATTATGCTTTCGCCTAAAAAAGCAAAAGATGCGCCTAAAAAAGACAAGCCAAAAGCCGACAAAGCGCCCGAAGGACCCGCTCAAGAGTGATGATTTTATATCGCACCCACACAATGTAAGAAAAAAAGGGGCTCAGGCTTGGTAAGTGCCTGACCCCGATTATTAATAACTTTTTTTAAATAACAACAAAAAATGCCAAAAGTTAAGACTAATTCCGGTGCCAAAAAAAGGTTTACCTTTACCGGAACAGGAAAGATTAAAAGAAAACATGCTTACAAAAGTCACATCTTGACTAAGAAGACCAAAAAGCAAAAGAGAAACCTCACTCACGTAACCATCGTGGATAAGGCTAACCTCGACTCTGTGCGTCAACTTCTCGTTAAGAAATAATTTTTGCAACAGGAGTTTTCAATTTTAATCAAAAGAGATTTTTTCACATTTTTATTAACCGAGTGATTAGCTCAAAAGAGCACCATCATAGGTGCCGCTAACATTCAAAATCAATTTAAAAAAATGCCAAGATCAGTAAATCACGTTGCTTCAAGAGCAAAACGTAAAAAGATTCTTAAACTTACAAGAGGTTATTTCGGCGCACGCAAAAACGTTTGGACCGTTGCCAAAAACACTTGGGAAAAGGGCTTAACCTATGCCTACCGCGATCGTAAGAACAAAAAGCGCAACTTCCGCGCTCTTTGGATTCAACGTATCAACGCAGCCGCTCGTTTGGAAGATCTTTCTTACTCCAAACTCATGGGTTTGCTCCACAAAGCCGGCATCGAAATCAACCGTAAGGTGCTTGCCGACCTCGCAATGAACAACCCCGAAGCATTCAAGGCTATCGTAGAGAAAGCAAAGAACGCTTAAGTAATAGGGTAGAGCGCCACACAAAGGCGCACTCTAAGGGTAAAAATGGACCGACCGTGCTCCTCAACCAAGCACCTCGGCCCATTTTTTATATAGCCCTTTGTTCCCGCCTGTCGTTCCGGACTGTTGTACGGTAACCGAAGCCGCCCCACCGGCAAGCATGCCGTTAGGTATGCAATCCTTACTATAATCCTTCCCTCGTAGCAGAGAATGCGTGATAATTAACTCTTATCCCTTCAAGGAGGACTGGGCGAGGCTTCCAGATGGGGGCGGTTGTGGCGGATAATGGATGTGTTTTTTTTTGGTGGATTCAAGATTTGTGAGTATCTTTGTTTATGATTGCAACTTTAGAAGAATTCGACAACTCAATCTCGCAGAAGATTGTTGCCGAACATAGGGAAAGGCTCGATGCACTTAGAATTGATGCCGATTATTACGTTTCATTGCTTCGCCCGGCAATGGATCCATTACGACGTGAAAGAATAGCACTGATTGAAAAGTATAAGAAACTTATCTGCTCTATTGAGGAGAAGCATCGAATTATCGATAGACTTGAGAATGAGGTATTCCTTCAGGCAATCGAAAATTGCAAACTTGAGGCGAAGCTGGATATGCTTGAGCGTGGGGGTGATGAACCAAAAGCTATGGAAATTCCGCCAGCGATAAGCCGGATTATTGGTAGTCGCCCACAAAAAGATTCTGTTGTAGGTTCCAAAAGCGCACTATCGCAGTGGTCAAACGAATGCCAAGCTATTGTGGGGCAGCCCAATCACAAGGGATACTCAAAGGAACAAACGTCGATGCCCAACACAACAATAGAGTGCATGCCGGAAATATGTCCGGAATGTGGTTGTAGGCTTGATTCAACCGAGATGCGCATTGTGGAGCGCAGACAAATTTGGGATTTGCCGCTACCAATTGCCCCCATCGTCACGGAATATGTTAGGATGAAAGGCACTTGCCAATGTGGATGCCAATGCGTAGGTGAGTTTCCGCAAGAGGCCACGGCGCCGGTATCGTATGGGGCAAATATCCATGCGCTTGTAGGATATATGAGCACGCTTCCGTTCCCCTCATTCAAACGTATGGTCAACATCCTCAACTCCGTTTTCTTTCTTCAGATGAGTCCGGGATCAGTGTCGAACATACTTCAGCGCATGCGCAAGAAAGCGGTTAAAGAGGTGAAGGCAATCTGCGAAAATAAAGATCTGGCAGAAGTTGCCGGGGCGGATGCGGCAGGAGCGAAGGTTGACTGGCAGCAACACTGGGTGTGGACATTCCAGTTGGAGGCTCTCACATATTTGATTGCAGAACAAGGCTGTAGAAAAAACGTCGAAGAAAAGCCTCTCACGGATGGCCCTCATCAAGCAGACCGACCCACTTCGGCCTTCAATGCAGAAGTAGAAAGTTCTCAAGGGGGACTTATGCCCATATTGAATGTTCTCATCTACCAAACTCTAACTGTCCCTGACAGCGATTGGCCTGCAAAAATGCTGGAATTTCTGCATGAGGCAATCCGGCTAAAACATATTTCTCCCCAAGGGCGGATACCCGAAAACGAAGTGGTGCGCTTACGGAAAGAACTTGATGAACTGATGGAGCACATTCCATTGGTTGAAGATGAGACGCATCAGAAATCAATCCAAGACTTCTTCCTTGAGCTCCAGACAGAAAAAGATGATTTGCTGACATTCCTGACACGTTATGTTGTGCCGGCTGATATAATTGCGATGGAATCCTCGGCGCACCCGGTCAAGGCCAAAGCGAAAGTCAGCAAGCAGGCGAAGAATAGTGAAGGCGCAAAATCGTATAGCCCTTTACGCTCCATTATGCAAACTGCAAGGGAGAACAATCGCGACCCGTTTGTGGCCTTGATTGAGCTTGCCCGTAAATAATCATATCAATTCTCAAAAAATACAAAATTGAGGATTTTTTGTGCTTAAAAATTTGGATATGGGTGGCTGAATTGCTAAATTTGCATTGCAAAAGCTCATTGAAAATATGTGCCGCATCAAAGCTGATTGGGATACTCTTCAAACTATATGAAATCCCGAGTAAGCAACCCATTTTGCCAATGGCGGGCCTCAACCGAAAGGTGTATCTGCGGATACCGGAGGATTACAAAGGTGTGGGTGCCCTCAAATCCTGTATTTATCGGAGTTTCATCACATCCCTTTGGTGTGGCTTTTCTATAGAAGCGATGGCTCGCGTATGGCACCAAAAGCCACGAGCTGTCGCTTTTTTATATAATAATGTGTTTCGCTATCGGCAATGCGAGCCGATGGCGCTACCTATATAATAATTGCAATGATGGAGATGCAAAGCAGTGTGATTCGGATTTCAATCGAAAACCAAATTGAAAAATATTTGTTGGAGCAAAAGCGGTTCGATCCCGTGAAAATGCCCGACATCACCGATATGGAATCGTGTTGGCAAGCCATTGCCGATGCTTATCTGCCCGATGGCGTGCGCGAATTTGCCGCCTATCCTTTGGCTTCGCTTGGATGGATGATGTATGTGGGTATGGCAGTGGCAAAATTTTGGGATACGGATTGGGAGCGCTATTCCAAAGCGCCGAATCTCTACCAAATGCTACGCGATATGCGAGGCTACGATGCTATGGATGAGGCAATTGCCGACCAAGTGCTTCGCGTGGGCAAGCCCCAGCAAGAAAGCCTTGTCAAGGTGGTGATGCATTGTGCGCAAATAGCCCACGATGTGATTACACATTCTGGTATTGAACCTTCCACGCCACAGGCTTTTGTGGCGTATGTAGATGCCTTGCATGCCCTCTATGCTATGGGAGCTGCCACTCAGCTCTATGCCATGGGCTACCGAATGCAGCGAATGTAGGGCGCCCTGATGCAAAGATTATTGCCACGATAGTGTGTGGATTACAAGAAAAAATCGTAAATTTGCCTCACAGAATATAATCAAACTCAATATGTGCACCACAAATAGCCAATACGACGAGGTGATTGCCACATGCCGCAATCTGTTTGTGAAAAAGATGGAAGACTACGGACCGTCGTGGAGAATTTCCCGACCCCAAACCATCACCGACCAAATTTTTATCAATGCCAAGCGCATTCGCACCATTCAAATCAATGGCGAAGCAAAAATTGCCGACGACATTTATTCCGAATACATCGGCATCGTGAACTATGGCGTGATTGGGTTGATTCAGTTGGAAAAGGGGTTTTCCGACACCATCGATATGTCGCCCACAGAGGCTATCGCGCTCTACGATAAGCATATAGCCGAAACCAAGCAGCTGATGATGAACAAAAATGCCGACTATGGCGAAGCGTGGCGCGATATGCGCCCCGACAGCTATGCCGATTTTATCCTCACCAAGGTGGAGCGCACCAAGTCGATTGAAAATCACAATGGCAAAACACTCGTGAGCGAAGGCATCGCCGCCAACTATCAAGATATGATTAATTATGCCGTGTTTGCCTTAATTCGCCACAACGAGGGAACTGAATAAACAGAATCTGCCTATGACCATTTTCAAACTCCCCAAATGGGCTGAAAAAATAGCCAACAAAAAATGGAACCACGCCTTGGTGTGGTGCCTAAGGTTGGCATTGGGCGCCGTTTTTATCTTTTCCGGCTTCACAAAAGCCATCGACCCATGGGGAGGATACTACAAAATCATTGAATACTGCCACGCCTACGGCTTCCAAAGCCTTATCTCGGTGGCGCTCGCCCTATCGTTCGGGCTTGCCGCTATCGAATTTATGCTGGGCGTGTTTGTGCTCACCGGCTCCTTCCGGAGGGGAGCCACGGTGCTCCTCTTAGTAATGATGGCAGTGATGCTACCACTCACCCTCGATTTAGCCATCACCGATAGAGTGCCCCATTGCGGATGCTTTGGCGATGCGCTGGTGGTGAGCAACTGGGCATCGTTTTGGAAAAATGTGGCGCTCACCATCGCTTTGGTGTATCTCACCTTCTTCAACCGACGCGTGCACGGCATCTATGGCCCGGCAGTAAATTGGGTGGTGGGCGTGATTTCCTTCGCTTTCGTGGCCACGGTGGCATATAACGGCTATTTCAAACAGCCGCTCATCGATTTCGGCGCATATCCCGTGGGTAGCACCATTGGCGCCACTGCCGATAGCACCGCCACCGATGCCGCAACCGATATGGTGTTTGTGTACGAGAAAAACGGCGTAAAAAAATCGTTCGCCCTCGACAGCGTGCCCGACGAAGACGAAGGCTGGCAATTCGTGGAACGCTACTACAAAACCGGTAAAGAGCCTCAAGCAAATGCATCGGCGCATGCCATTTCCATCCTCGATGAAGGAGTGGACGTTACCACCGATGTGCTGCCCGACACCGGACGCATGGTGATGTTCCTTTTCCCCGACCTCAAGGGCGTGAACATCAGTTATTCGTTCAACCTCAACGAAATCTATGCTCATGCCACCGAGCAAGGCTACCATGTGATAGCCCTCACCTCGTCGGCAGATGAGCACATCAAGTGGTGGAACGACATCTCTATGGCTGCCTATCGCACCTACCACATCGACGATGGCGAACTTAAATCCATCGCACGAGGAAATCCCGCCGTTGTGGTGGTGGAAAACGGCAAACTCCTTTGGAAGCAAACCCTCGCTTCGCTCAACGACGACAAGGTGAGAACCCCCGGCTATCCCGTGAGCCGATACAATGCCGACTATCATCCACAAGAAGTACTCGCAAAAGCCGTGCGCTACTTCCTACTGGCGCTCACCGTGCTGCTGATTCTGAACCGCTCATATCTATTCTACAGATTGCTCCGCAAAAAGAAGGCAAAGCGCTCCGCGCAAGCTCAAGCAGAGCAGCCGAACGAGCAGCCCGAAGAGCAAAACCCGCAAGCCGAAGCGGAAAATAGTGATAAAGATTCCTAAAAATTTTGGTTAATTAACCAACCTCAAGTAACTTTGCAAAAAAATTACAAAACATCTATCATCAACATATTTTAATTACTTAACCAATGAGAAAAAATATTGTAGCAGGCAACTGGAAAATGAACACCACTGTTGCCGAAGGCGTACAGCTCGCAAAAGAAGTGAATGAAGCAGTGGCAGCCGCAGGCGAATTGAAATGCGACGTAGTGATTGGCGTGCCTTTCACTCACCTCACAGCTGTGAAAAATGTAATCAACATTGAAAAAGTGGGCCTTTCCGCTGAAAACTGCGCCAACAAAGAAAAAGGTGCCTACACTGGCGAAGTGAGCGCAGCTATGGTGGCTTCCACAGGCGCCAACTATGTGATTCTCGGTCACAGCGAACGCCGCGAATATTATAACGAAACTCCCGAAATCCTCAAAGAAAAAGTGGATTTGGCACTCGCAAATGGCTTGAAGGTGATTTTCTGCTGCGGCGAAAGCCTCGAGCTCCGCGAAGCCGGCACCTACGAAGAATTTATTAAAGCTGAATTGAAAGACTCCCTCTTCCACCTCACCGCCGAGCAATTTGCCAACATCGTGATTGCCTACGAACCTATCTGGGCTATCGGCACCGGCAAAACTGCCACCAGCGACCAAGCTGAAGAAGTGCACGCGTTCATCCGCTCGTTCCTCGCCGAAAAATATGGCGAAACTGTGGCAAACGATACCACCATCCTCTATGGCGGTAGCTGCAAGCCAAGCAACGCTCCCGAGCTCTTCGCCAAGCCGAACATCGACGGCGGACTCATTGGCGGCGCATCACTCAAAGCTGCCGACTTCATGGGCATCGTTACCGCTTTCTAATTAAGAGCAAAATAGCAATACCCAACAGCAAAATTGGTTACAAAGATATTTTTTCTTATCTTTGTAACCGATTTTATTATCAATCATCGCAACTCCCTGATTTTTACTCCATCAGCACAATCACGGAACTTGCACAAAATGTGGATTAAATCAAGCACAACTATGAAAAGAATTCGAAACCGACACTCTTTCTACTCCTTCGCTTTGGCAATGCTCATAGCATTGGTGGCTTGTGGCGCATCGGTAGCGCAAGTGAGTGTGAACGCTCCCAATGCACTCAAAAAACGGACCAACGCACCCGAAGCCAAAAAGCAAGACCCCAAGCCCGCTGCAAAAGCACCCGCACAAGGGCAGCATAAAGCAGCCGGCAAAAAAGGCGATTCCGGAGCGGCAGTAGCACCAAATGGCTCCGTAAGCGGCACCACAGCCACCGGAGTGGTGTCGGGGTATCGCGTGCAAGTGCTCTTTACCTCCGCCAAAAATGGTAGAACATTAGCACAGCAGCGAGCACGAAAAATCGCACTCAAATATCCACAATATCGCTCCTACATGACCTACGTGGCACCACGATGGAGATTGCGCATCGGCGATTTTAGAAAATACGACCAAGCACGCTCCTTCGCCAACCTCATCAAGCGCAATTTTCCCGAAATGAGAGCCGATGTGGCAATAGTGGGCGACAAAATTAAAATCTACAAATAACTCGTTGGCTCAAAATAAGGGAAATGCAAAGCAAACAAAAAGCATAGAGCAAAACCCAACTTTTCACGATGGATAACAACAGCAAATTATTAAATCCCGAATTAATCGACCAAATAGCCGAGCACTACAAAGCCATCCTTCAATTGATAGGTGAAGACCCGGCACGCGAAGGACTGCTCAAAACACCACACCGAGCCGCAAAAGCACTGCTCGAAAACACCGTGGGCTACCAACAAAGCGGACACGACATCATCAAAGCCGCCATCTTTGAGCACCCCGGCTCCAAAATGGTGGTGGTGAAAGACATCGAATTCTATTCGCAATGCGAGCACCACATCCTCCCGTTTTTCGGCACAGTATCCATCGGCTATCTCCCCAACGGAAAAATAGTGGGACTCAGCAAACTCGCACGCATGGTCAACGCCGTGGCGCGCCGCCTGCAAGTGCAAGAACGCCTCACAGCCGAAATCTGCACCACACTCGCACAAGCACTGCCCAATAAAGGAGTGATTGTGCGTTGCCAAGCACAGCACCTCTGCATGAAAATGCGAGGCGTGGAAAATCAACAATCCACCACCGTCACCTTAGAATACACCGGCAATTTCCAAAACGAAAACCTCCGAAACGAGTTTTTCGACCTCATAAAGTGAGAAAAAATAGGGCTGACGTAAAATTTTTGCAAAGTTTTTTGCTAAAAATTTTGTCAGTTCAAGAAAAGTTACTAATTTTGTACCCGCAAACGAGAGACAACCTCTCGCAATCGCGAAAATAGCTCAGTTGGTAGAGCACGACCTTGCCAAGGTCGGGGTCGCGGGTTCGAGTCCCGTTTTTCGCTCCAAGTTCTTTGAAAATAGCAATCCCGATTTCGGGAAAGCAAATATGCGAAAATAGCTCAGTTGGTAGAGCACGACCTTGCCAAGGTCGGGGTCGCGGG
>JBJECV010000007.1:0-16240 GCA_051871435.1 Sodaliphilus sp.
TGAATTATGAATTAGATTAAGCATTATGAATTCCCTTCTGGGAGGGCCGGGGGGGGGTAGGCTATTTTTACCGTCGGAGAAGGTTGGTTGTGACGCCCTCCCTCCGAGAAAAAAACAACCTGTTAAGGCACAAATACCATCCATATCCATTTAAAATTTGTGTGCAAATGCACGGTTTTTTCAAATGCAAAGATAAAAAATGGGATGGTGGTAAACAAATTTTGTGGGCAAAAAGTGTAAAATGGCAGCAGATTAGAGCACGGTGGGGGGCGTTCGGCGGGCAAACGAGGGATTTATGGGCAGAACCAAGTGGCGGATTTTAAAAAAGTGTGCATTTGCACGCAAATTTTAAATGGATATCGAAGGGTTTTTTGCCTTAACAGGTTGATTTTTTTCGGGAGGGAGGGTAGCCACAACCAACCAGCTCCGATGCTCATTGCTTTGGCTTCGGCATTCTCCAAGCTGCGCTCCGGCTGCACCTTCGCTTGCATGGAACCACAATACGCCATCTCCGATGGCAAAAACAGCCTCCCCGACCTCTCCATGAAGGAATAAAGCCCACCCCCTCCCTGAAGGGAAGGGCACCCCTTAAGATAGTGAAAATTAGCGATATAGCGATGAGAGCTATCCACAATAAACTGAAAGCTAAAGGCTAACGGCTAATGGCTAATGGCTATGCAGGCGCAGTTTTTTTCGGCGAAGCCGACTTTTTTATTCGCGAAGCGACTTTTTTATTCGGGTGGCGGGGATGTGAGTGGGGAGCGCAGCGACCCACCGTGGCTGTGAGAGGAGATAAACGACGAAAACTTGTTTTCAGGCGTTTATCTCCTCTCACAGATCACGAAAGGGCGCCAGCCCTCACATCCCCGACGCACGACTTTTTTCTCGTTTCATGCCACAAAGGAAGGAAAGCAAAAGTATTCAAGTATTAGCATCCCTAAATGAAAGAGCCATGATGGCGCGAAATATTTGGAGAAAAAGCAGTAACTTTGTGCAGCAAGCTGATTGTTTCACCTTTTTCTGCATTTTTATATGGATATAGAGCAAGTTAGGGAGTACGTGCTGTCGCTGCCGGGCGTTACCGAAGACCAGCCCTTTGGCGACGATGTGCTCACCTTCCGCGTGGAAGGGAAAATATTTATGTGCCTGTGGTTGGGATTCGACCATCGAATGACCGAGCCACGATTTGCGTGCAAACTCGCCCCGGAGCGCAACGAAGCTCTGCGCGAACGCTATGCCGCCATCACACCCGCCTACCATTGGAACAAACGACACTGGAGCGACGTGTGCTTCAATAGCCTGCCCACCACAGTGGTGCAATCGCTCATCGCCGAAGCGCACCGCCTCATCATCTCCACCCTGCCCAAGCGCCTCCGCCTCCACTACGAATAACCCACCCCCCCCCACATCGAACAAATAAAGGGCTGCAAGCAAATGTGCTTACAGCCCTGTGTTTATGCCCCTTTTTGAGGAGCTACAATAATTTTATTACCAATTACCAACCCGGGTTTTGACCGATTTGATCGTTGAGTGTCTTTTGTCCGGATGGGATTGGGAATAAGTTGTATTTGCTGTCGTACACACGTTCCGCACCGTTGTTCTTGCAGTTGATGTAGCCATCAGCGTCCACATCAATCTGGCTCCAATCGATAGAACCTGTACCCTTCACATTGCCCACGTATGCACCGCGACATTGATTAGGATGCTTTTGAGTGTCGAGAAGTTCGAGTTTATTCCAGCGTTGGAGAGAATAGTAACGGTCGTTGTTGCAGTAGAGCATTTCCACACGGCGTTCGCGGCGCACTTCAAAGATAATGTTGCTCACACCCATATTGTTGGCAGGGTCAGCAGCCACATTCACAGAAAGGTGAGGCATGCCCACGCGGTCGCGAAGTTTGTTGATAGAAATGTCGAGGTCTTGGTCGGTGATAGTGCCCAATTCTGCGCATGCTTCAGCATAGTTGAGCAGAATTTCCGACAACCAGAAGATTGGAGCGTCGGTGGTGTTGGTGGTAGTCGACTGACGGTCGGTATTCTTCATTGCGTTGGTGTCGAAAAGGAGCACACCATAGCCGGTAGCTGAAGTGGATTGAGCGCCACCGAAGCGAGCGTAACCACAGCCGGGGAATTGAAGGATACTGTCCACTTGAGCCATCATACGCGGGTCGCGATTTCTCATCACATCGGCGATGTTGATAAATTCTTGTTCGCCGAAGCCGGAGTTATCGTCAAATTTCACCACCTTACCATTTTCACTCTTGTCGAGAGTGGTGGTTGCCAAAGGCTTGCCATCGCGGAAGAGGTAGCTGTCGAACATATCTTTGCTGATACCTTGCACTTGGGTAGAACCACAAGTGTAGTCCACGGTAGAGTGACCGAGGGTGCCATACACATAGTGCTTGTACATAATCATTTCAGGATTGCCCTTCAGGTCCATTTGGTCGAAGTTTTTCTTGAAATCGGGGTTGAGGCTGAATTTGCCACTGTTCATCAATTCCAAGCTGGCATTCTTGGCTTCGGTGAGGTAAGATTTTGCGCGAGCCTCATCGTTGAGCACATATTTGCTGTAGGTACCTTCAAAGAGGCATACACGGCTCTTGATAGCAAGTGCCACATATTTGTTGTAAGCCACCTGAGAGTTGGCATTCATTGTGATGTTTTCGCATGCGAAGTTAATATCTTCGAGTGCTTTGTCCATCACGGTGTTGCGGTTTTGACGCGGTCCATAAAGGATGTCGGTATCGCCGGTGTCGAGCACTTTGTCCACCCAGTAGCAGTCGCCGAAAGCGCGCACCAGTTTAAAGTGTTGCCAGCCACGGTAGAGGCGAGCCAAGCCTTCCCAGTTTTTCTTTGCGCCATCGGTCATTTCGGCGATGCCGGGGATGGCTTCAAGAAGGGTGTTAGCGCGGCGAATTTCGGTGTAAGGAGTATTCCAAGCGGTGGCAGAAGCGGGCACATTGGTAAAGGTCCATTGAGTGATACCGGTGGTACCTTGGTCGTCGTTTAATTTGTTGAAATAGAAGTCGCCATAGCTATTGCCATTTCCGTAGCCGGAGAATTCGTTGTAGAAATAGTTGGCAAACAATTCAACATTCTTTTCGCTTGTAAAGAAATTATCTTTGGTAAATTGATCGTATGGTTCGGTGTCAAGCAAGTCGGAGCATGATGTGAACATCAAACCAGAGATCAATAATAAAGCTATCTTTTTCATATAACTATTAATCGTTTTGAATGTTTGTTTTAAAATAAAATGTTTCACACTTAACTCATGCTATTACAGGTCGATTTGGATACCAAATGAGTAAGAACGCATGATTGGGTCGGTACGTCCCCATACTGCATTACCATAGCTACCCACACCGGTGTTGATTTCCGGGTCAAGACCCGTACCATTGTTGTGGTTGATGATATCAAATGCGTTGTTGATAGAAGCATATACGCGCACTTTGCTGAGGTAAACCTTGTTCACGATATTCTTTGGCAAGGTGTAGCCCACAGTGATGTTCTTCATACGCAAGTAAGCCATGTTCACGAGATACTTGGTTTGCGGATAGAAGTTGTAGCAACCGAGGTCAAGAATGTCGGAAGATGCGTTACCACGTGCGGCACCACCACCCCACATACGTGGGAAGTCGGCGCTTTGGTCGATGATGCCTGCTTCAAACATAGCTTCAGTGATGTAGCTGGTTTGGTTTGCATAGATAGCATCTTCACCACGCATCATAGGCATCACGAATGCAGATTGTGTCCACATTTTGCGCTTGCCCACGCCTTGCAAGAACATATCGATGTCGAATCCTTTCCATTCAGCACCAAGGCGGAGTGAGTATTGATAGCGAGGAGTGCTGTTGCCAATCTTCACGAGGTCGCCGTGGTTTTCGGGAGTACCATCACCCCAGTCGATTTTGCCATCGCCGTTTTGGTCCACAAATTTGATGTCGCCCGGGCCATACACGAAGCCACCTTTTTCAAGGCCGGATTGGCTGGCTACGCCGGGAGCGTAAATCCACTTGCCTGCATCATCCTTGCCGGTGAAGTCGTTAAAGTCGAAGTAGCGTTCGGTTTCGAAGCCCCAGATTTCGCCGTATTCCTTACCGGTGTAGTAGTTGTTGATCAAGTTGTTGGAATCCCATTGAGTAACTTTTGTCTTGTAGTCGCTGATGTTGAAGGTAGAATAGAAGTTCACATCACCGAATTTATGACGGTAGTCGATAGTGATTTCCCAACCGCGAGAGCGGAGCGAACCTTCGTTGCCATAAGCGGCAGAAGTACCAATCACAGAAGGAAGTTCCTTACCCGGAGCAAGCATATCTTTGGTGTCGCGTTGGAACCAGTCGAGTGTTACATTCAATTCGCCACGGAGGAAGCCGAGGTCAAGACCAATGTTGGTGGTGTTGATAGTTTCCCAAGTTAATGTAGCGGGCACCATCTTCGGCATGCTGAAGTAGTCGTATTTAATATTGCCTGTGCCAAGCCAGTTGACAGCAGCATTTTGTTTCGACATTGTTTCCAAGAACATGTAGTCGCCCACCACTTGGTTACCGATAGAGCCATAAGAAGCGCGGAGCTTACCATTGCTCAACCACGATTTGGTGGAAGCCATAAATGCTTCTTCAGAGAAGCGCCAACCTGCCGACACAGAGGGGAAGAATGCCCATTGGTCGTTCTTCGGGAATTGGCTTGAACCGTCGTAGCGGCCATTCACTTCGAGCAAGTACAGACCCTTGTAGTCGTAGTTCAAACGAGCAAAGAAGCCTGCAGAACCCTTGTGAGTGTGTGAGTGGCTATAGCTATAGTCGGAGTCGGAAAGACCGAGTTCCGGCAAGTTGAAGTCGAGAAGATCGTGACGTTCGTAGTAGAGATATTCATATTCTTCTTTTTCCACGTTGGCACCCAAAAGCACATTCACGTTGTGGTCTTCTTTGAAGGTTTGCATAAAGTTGAAATACCCGTTAAACACTTGTTTGGTGTCGTCGGAACGAGAAGATTCCACGAAGGTGGTGGTGTTGAGTGTAGCAATTTGCGGATTCACACCCCAGGTGTTGAGCAATGTGCTGGGCAGACCCACACCTTTATATTTAGTGTGCTTTTTGATGAAGGTGTAGTCGGCGTTGAAGGTCAAGCCATGCTTGAAGTCAACCTTTGCAAATGCACCAAGGCGCATATTGTTGGCTTTTTGATAAGCGTCGCCGGCAGTTTTGCGGAAGCCGATCAATTGACGACATTCATATTGCTGACCATCTTCGTCGGTTACATAACCCCAAGGACCGAAGAACGAGCCCCAGCGCCATGCATATTGATAAGAACCCTGGCCGCGAACGTAGGGATAGTCGTACGAACGGTCGCCATAGTTGGTGCGAACACCCACTTGCAGCCAATCAGTGGCTTGAGTGGTGATGTTGGCCGACACATTGTAGCGTTTCACCTTGTCGGGGTTGAAGTTCATCAAGTTTTGACGTTGGTTGTAGTTGGCGCTGATGTAGAAGTTGGTCTTGCCTGAAGTTCCGGAAATGGAGAGGTTGTGGTTTTGAGAAGGAGCAGCATTGTTGAAGATGATGCCTGCCACATCCCAGTTGGCATAGTAACCGTATTCATCATAGTCGTCGCCATAAATCATTTCTCGATAGCCGGCCTTGGTGTCGCCATGCTTCTCAATCCAGCGATTCATACCGCTTTGGAATTGCTCGCTGTCGAGATACATACCAAATAATTCAGAAGCCAAACCTTTGCGACGGTTTGCGTCGATGAGGGCTTGCACCTGAGTGGGCACGTTGGGATATTCAGGAGTGCAAGTGGCTTGACTCCATGCAAAGTTGTTTTTGTAAGAAATCTTCACGCGGTCGGTTTGCTTACCGGTTTTGGTGGTTACCAAAATCACACCGAATGCTGCGCGTGTACCATAAATAGAGCTGGATGCAGCATCCTTGAGCACCGAAATGGTAGCAATGTCGTCGCCGTTGAGGTAAGAAAGGTCGTCTACAGGCACACCATCCACAATGTAGAGGGGCTTGGATACGCCCTTGTTGGAAAGGGTACCAATACCACGAATCACCACATCGGCATCAGCATTGATATCACCACTGGCATTCAAAATGGTAAGACCCGGCACAGCACCTTGAAGGGCTTTTGCCACGTCGGTTTCACTTTTAGAGTCGAGCGATTTGCTCACATCCACACTGCTCACAGCACCGGTGAGGTTGGCCTTACGTTGTTGGCCATAGCCCACCACAATCACTTCGTCGAGCAGAGCCTTGTCTTCGCCTAACACCACGCGGTCGGCTTCAGAGGCTTTCACGGTTACGGTTTTGTAACCGATAGAGCTGATTTTCAGTTTGGCATTTTTGTCAGTTTTCACACTGAACTTGCCATTCGCATCAGTTGATGTGCCATTGATGGTACCAACCACCATAACACTTGCGCCGATGATGGGCTCGCCGTTTTCGTCAACAACCGAACCTTTCACAATCGAAGTTGCGTTCGACGCTACAACTTGTGGCGCGGGAGTCGCATGAGCAACCGTGATTGAGCCACATGTCAGAAAGAGTGCTCCTAAAAGAGCAAGCTGTCTTTTCATACGCTTGTAGTTTTTGTTAATGATTTAGTTTATAAGTATTAATTATGTATAAAAGAGTGTTTAAGCTGTTTTTATGCGATTTAGTGTTAAAAGAAAATCGTGCAGTATGTCTCTCTTTCTATGTTTAATTCACAATTATTGAGCAAAGTTTGCAAAATTTCTTTAATTAAGCAAATATTTCATGTAAAAAATTTCCCACAAACGCCGATTATTGCCATATCCAGAATATTTAACGACGGAATGCCTATATTTTTTGTAAATTTGCACATCAAATCATTTTTGGCAATGGAACAGAATATTACATATCGGCGCATTGCGGTGAAAATCGGCAGCAATGTGCTCACGCGCACCGATGGCACCTTAGACGTAACCCGTATGAGTGCTATCGTCGACCAAGTGGCAGCCCTTCGCAGCATGGGTGTGGAGGTGATTTTGGTGTCGAGCGGCGCCGTGGCTGCCGGCAGGAGTATGATGCGCAGCCGGGGTGTGGCGCCTTTGGATGCGGTGAGCGAACGCATGCTGTTTTCGGCAGTGGGGCAGGTACGCCTCATCAATCGCTACTACGATTTTTTCAGCGACCGCGGTCTCACTTGCGGGCAAGTGCTCACCATGAAGGAGAGTTTTGCCACTCGCAACCATTACCTCAACCAGCGCCACTGCATGCACACAATGTTGGCTCACGGCGTGATTCCTATCGTGAACGAAAACGATACCATTTCGGTCACCGAACTTATGTTTACCGACAATGATGAGCTCTCGGGGCTGATTGCCACAATGATGGAGTGCCAAGCTCTGGTGATTTTGAGCAATATCGACGGGGTGTACGATGGCAACCCCGACCTCCCGCAGTCGAAACTGATTACCGACATTGCGCATGCCCAGACGCTCAACACCGATGCCTTTATCCAAAAAAAGAAATCTTCCTTTGGCAGAGGCGGCATGAGCACCAAATTCCACATCGCCCAAAAGGTGGCTGATGAGGGCTGCCAAGTGATTATTGCCAACGGCAAGCGCGAGCACATCCTTATCGATGTGGTGCAGGGCAACCGTGAGGTGCCCTACACCCTGTTTCACGCAGCACCGCAGCCGGTGAGCAGTATGAAAAAGTGGATCGCACACAGCGAAGGCTTTGCCAAAGGCGAAATACACGTCAACGAGGGCGCTTTCGAAGCCCTCACCGGCGAGTCGGCAAGCAGTGTGCTGCCCGTGGGCGTAACCCGGATAGTGGGCGATTTTGAAAAAGACGACATTGTGCGCATCGTGGCACCCTCCGGCGCTACCATCGGCTTCGGCCGAGTGGCATACAGCGCCGCCAAAGCCCGCACCGTGATAGGCGCCAAAGCCAAGCGCCCCCTCGTCCACTACGACTACCTCTACTTGGAATAAAAAAGGATTTTTTGAGTCAACAAGTCAACGAGTCAACAAGAAGGGGAGGGTGCTATAGTAGCTAAGATAGCTAAGATAGCTAAGGTAGCTATGATAGCTTCCCACAATAAACTAAAAGCTATCGGCTAAAGGCTAAAGGCTAATGGCTCCCGGCTCAAAAATCAGCTCATACCTTTCAGCATGGTCATGATGTTGAAATTCTTGCTTTTGTTGTTGAGAAGCTGTTCGATTTCGGTGATTTCTTTAATGGCGTCTAATCGCTGTGCCAAAGGCAGGAGCGAATTGAGCAACTGTTCGGCTGCGGCACGGCGGTTCACCAATCTGATGAGCGCCCTTGCCAAGGCTATGGAAAGGGAGAGCTCGCGATGCCCCATCGTGTTGCTAATTTTTTTCTGGTAGCGCAAGCATTTGGTATAGAATTTCACCGCGCCCCTCGCGTTGCCCATTTGCAGAAGCAAATCGCCCTCATTTTTGAGCGAATCGATGAGGTTGACGAGCGCCTCGCGTGTTTTTTCCGCACTTCCTTCGCCCTCGTTGAGCATCGCAGTGTAGAGCTCGGTGGTGTGCTGATAGTGTGCGAGGATATTCATTTGGTTGGCGCGATTTTTGTAGATGCTTGTGGATGCTTCCACAGCAAGGAGTAGCATGGCTGAAAAGCGAGCATTGTCGCGCTTCACCAGTCGCTCCAGTATTTTTTGTGCTTTGGTGAGTTCCTTCACCGCGCGGCTATTATCGTCGGTGAGATTGTGTACAATGGCAAGATTATAGAGCAAAGCGGCGAGTATGGCAAGGAAATCTTCATTGCGCTTATTGGTGATGTCCACCATCACGTGGAGCGCATTTTCTGCCGACCCAAGTGCCAAAATATGGTCGCTTCGATGAATAAAAATACTCATCCTCACCAACCAGAGCCAACTGTGATGCAAGGGTGGAAATTGGTTGATGTCGTCGTCAAACACCGTATTGTCGATGTAGGCGGCAGCTTCGGCTTCCCTATCGTTGAGCATCAAATAGCGCACCCACCAAATGGCAATATCGTGCTTTTGTTCGGCACTCATTTGGCTGGTGTCGGGTTCCTTGCCCGACACTTCGCTCAGTGCGCAAGCCACTTTAATGTCGGATTGCAACGTGGGGGTCGACACTTCTATACTTAATTGCTTCATCATCTCGCCAATGTTTTTATTTCTATTGGGGGGTTATGCTTCCGTTTCTGATGCCTCGATGCGGGCTTTCATTTGCTGTGCAGTGGCTTCATCAATGCAATTATCATGCACGGCGGCATTGTCGGCAAGCTGCAAAGCGGTGTTTATAATTTGCTGCATGGCATCGTGGTCGAGGTTGGGCATATCGTCGATGCCGACACCTTGGCTCAAGAGTGCGCACACCACGCCGGCGGTAAATCCTCCCTGCCAGCCCAGCCAGTTGTCGCTCATGGGGTTGGGATTGGGGAATTGCCAATGCTGCTTGCCCACAAAGGTGTCGATGGTGCCATCGGCATGGATGTAGATAAAGCAGGGGCAATAATATTCGAGGTGGTTGTGATAGGCGTCTTCGCCACTCTCACCGGGGAAAATGTCGGCTATATCGCGCTCGTGCGCCACAATCACGCCCGACAGTTCAAAATTTTCCAAAATGGCGGTCATCACCCTGGTGATGCGGAAATTAATGCCATGCTGAAATCCGGGCAAATACACCAATATCGCCTTACGCTCGGCGGCATAGGAGAGTAGCTCGTAGAGGCTTTCGCGCTGGGGAGCGTCGATGGCGTAGAGCGAGCCGAAGAGCACAATGTCGCCTTCGTCGATGCGCGGCCACACCACATTGAAGCGCTCGCCCGGCGGATACACGCCATAGTTCACTATTTTTTCCTTACCTGCCTCATCGGCAAAAATGGCGGAAAGCGGCGTGGTGCCTTCGGTGTAGCGGTCAATGGATTTGGTGTTCACTTTGTGCTGCACGAAAAAATCCACTATCATGTCGCCCACGCTGTCGGTGCCACATTCGCTGCAAAAAGTTACCGGCACACCGGTCATCCCTAATGAAGCCGTGGCGTTGGCTATACGGCCGCCCACCATGGCTTTCACCGGTTGCCGGTTCACAAACACGGTGTCGAGCACCGATTCGCCGATAGAAATCACTTTGCGCATATATTCAATAATTATATCTAATGTTTAGTTATGTAGTCTCGTTTTCTTCAAATCTTTGTAGGTGTGTGTGCTTCAGAGCGGAGTGCGCTTATTGTCGACTTTTTTCGCCTAAGTAGCCGCCGTGGTGCCGCTGGGCGTATTGCTGACGCGTGAAGCCGCTCAGCAGCATGGTGTTCACCACCAGCACGTCGCCCATCACCGTCATCATGGTGGTGGAGGTGGTGGGGGTGAGCCCTAAGGGGCACACCTCGGGAGCACCCGATGTGGCAAGGCAAATGTCGCTTTCCAATGCCAACGGGCTGGTGGGGTTGCCCGTAATCACAATAAACTGCAAATGCGGGTACAATTCCTTTGCCAATTGCACCAATGCCACGATTTCGTTGGTTTTGCCCGAATTCGACAGCAAGAGCATCACATCATTTTTTTGCAAGATGCCCAAATCGCCGTGCTGCGCTTCGCTGGGGTGCAAAAACACTGCCGGAACGCCGGTGGAGCAAAAGGTGGTGGCAATGTTTTCGGCTATCTGACCGCATTTGCCCATGCCGGAGGTCACCAATTTGCCGCCCTTGCTATTCGATTCTAAAATCAGGCGGATGGCTTTTTCGTAATCGTCGGTAACGGGTATATGCTCTATCGCGCGGCTCTCGGCTGCGAGTATCTCCCTCATTGATTGTTTAATGTCAACCATTATTCGTAGTGTGATGATGAATTTTAACTGCAAAGTTAACGATTTACGGCGGATTTTCGTGAAAATCTCCACACATTTTTCACCACACCCACCCAAAATCCTTCCAAATAACTAATTCTTGAAAATGTGATGTGCTCCTATTGATTCTCTTTATTAATGAGGTTTACCACCACTTTCACCATCACATCTTTCTCTGCAGTTCGGCTCTCGGCTATCATCAGGGTCAGAGCCACGAGGGTGTTGTCGGCTATGCGTTTTCTGCCATCGCCGGAATAGAGAATGCCGTTCTTCTCCATAAACCAAAGAAAGAGCATGGCTGCAATACGTTTGTTACCGTCGGTAAAGGAATGATTTTTCACTACAGATAGAGCAACATAGCTGCCTTTTCCTCAACCGATGGATAAAGGTCTTCACCACCGAATGTTTGGTAAATCTGCCCTATGCTACTTTTGAAAGAATCGTCTTTCTCATTGGCAAACCATTGGCTGCCACCAAATTTCGCTTTCAAGGCGTTGATGGCTTCCATAGCATTCTCGTACGTGGCTCGGAAGGGCTCCTCTTTGGTGGTTTTCTCTATGCCCAAGGTCTGATAGTCGTAGCGGTCGAGGGTGTCGAGGGCATACACATAATCGGAAATCACATTAAATAGTCCGGCATACTCGCCCTCTTGCACAGTGTCGTGAAGCGTGAGCGCACGCGACATCAACCTCACCACATTTTTCAATTCGTCATAATGGTCGAGCCGTCGCCGGTCGATGGCATACCCCTTGAGCAAATACTGCTTGAGCACAGAAGTGGCCCATATTCTAAATTTTGTGCCTTTGATGCTCTTGACCCTATAACCTACAGATATAATTACATCAAGATTATAGAATGTGGTTTCAGATAACTGGATATAATCGTCGCGACGACCATATTTCTTGGGTTGTGCATTTTTTGCACATACCAAGGATTCTTCCAATTCTCCTTCTTTAAATATGTTTCTGATATGCCGAGCTATCACCGAGCGGTCTCTGCCAAATAATTCTGCCATCTGGCTTTGTGTAAGCCACACGGTATCGTTCTCCAACTTCACTTCAAGTTGGGTATTACCGTCGTCTGCCGTATAGAGCACAATCGACGAGCCGTTGTTCGCAATTATTCTATTTTCTGTCATTTCTTTATCTTAAAAATCCTACTCTTTCAGCATCGTGGATGTGAGATACGCCTTCACGTCTTCCCAGGGATAGAATGGCGCAGTGGCGGTGGGGATGGGAAGGGTGGTTTCTTGCTCGTTGAGCATAAATTTAACGATCACGTGCCCTTCCTTATTGCGGAAAAACACGATTTGCACATTCCCTGCCATGGGGGCGATGTAGTGGGAGCGGAAGGCTTGGTAAAATTTGTAGGGGTCGCTTTCCGAATGGTTGCAATCCTTCAGCCCGAGCGCACCGGCAAACGGGATAAGGTTGCCGTCGTGGCCGAAGCGCAGCGTTGCCACGTCGCCTTTGCCGGAAATGGCAAGTTCGGCACTTTCTATCACATTGCGCAGAAGCGGACGCACATTCGCATACGCTAAGCCGCGTCCCTCGGCATAGTTGGCATCCTGCACATAGAAGCGGAAATTAAACGTTTGGTAGATGTCGAACAATTCTTCTTTGGTAAACAAATCGTAGAATGTAACGTCGGTGTCCATGTCTTGCATATCCACCGCCAGCCAGTAGAATCCCCATGCCAAATCGCGCGGGTTGATGTGCTTGTGGATGTAGGCTTCGCTGTTGAAAAGGGTGCGTGCCAAGCGGTCGCCTTTCACGTGGGTTTCTTCAAATTTGCGATACTCTTCTTGCCAAGGACCGTTTTCGCCATTGAAATCGCACGACTCGGGACTGTGATAGTTGAGATACGCCATGTGTTTGTTGCTCGATTCGCGGGTCACTTCCAATGCAGGAAATTTTTCTTTCAGCCCTTCGCAGAATGCCGCCATAGTGAGCGCACAGCGTAGCGACGTGGTGCTGCGTGCCGTCACTCGACCGCCCTTCTTGAAAATTAGCGGATAGGCCTCTGCCAAGCGCCGTGCTATGCTGCGAGCCTGACGTTCGCCCAACGGCGAAAGGTCGCCTCCGTGCCCTTCTGCCAATTGCCACACTTGCTCTATGCGCCGCAACGCATCTTCGCCCACCGCAGTGAGCGCATGGGCTTCGTGCGCCTTTTGCATCAAAAGGAGCATCCGCTTATAGTCGTTGTCGCTAATCAAATAGCGCGAACCGTGCCGCCCGTAGTGGCTCACATAAAAAGGCTCATAACCCTTCGGAGGAGCCGTCACAGGTTGAGGCGAAGTCACCGGGTAGGCATAATACACCGCCCCTGCCTTATTCACATCTGCAAATATCTCTTCCTTAGCATCTTGCCCAAAACACAAAAGACACCAAAAAAGCGTAAAAAACAAAAATACCGTTCTCATACAGAAGAAATTAGAAATTAGCCATCAGCCTTTAGCCTTTAGCCTTTAGCCATCAATTATGAATTATGAATTATGAATTATGAATTATGAATTGAATCAAGCATTGTGCATTATGAATTATGAATTGAATTAAAGTTCCCCAATCACCGCATCCCACTTTTCGGGGTTAGCAGCTTGCTTCACCTTGAGCTTGGTCATCACCATGTCGGCATCTTGCGCCTTCAGGTAGGGCAACAGCCACAGTGCGTGCCGATTTTCGCCATCTATTTCGAGGGCACGGATGGCATCGTCGGTGGCAGAAGCATATTGAGCCATATTGTAGAGCGTGCTGGCGCGATAGGCGTAAGCATCAGCTTGGTCGCCCCACTTTCCCACCACGGTGTTAAACACCTTTAGTGCCTCATCGAATTGATTGTTGGCATCTAACGCACAGCCCCACGAAATCTGCACCCCCATATCGTCGGGCGCAAGCGTAGCTGCTCGGTGGCAATCCGCTTCCGCCTCGGTGTAGTGCTCGAGTTTTTGATGGAATTTGCCGCGGCGCTCGTAGTAGAACGCATCATTGGGCTGCAAATCTATCGCCTTTTGCAAATGCTGAAGCACTTCGGCAGTGGCGGCGGGGTTGGCGGCTTTCACACGCGCCATTTCGCCGTGGAAAAATGCCAAAAAGGCGCTATCCTTTGCCGGGATATTTCCATCGGCTTGCTGCAAATAGCTCAGCGCCGCATCCATCTCATCGGCATCTGCCATCATCGAACCGATATAGGTGGCGGCATAGCCTTTATGGTCGGCGTTCTTCATTTCTTTTAAAAATAAGGTGTAAGCCTCATCCACTTGGTCGGCGGCATACAAGTCCACCGCTTTGTCGAAATCCGACTTTTCTGCCTTACTTTTAGTGGTGGTTTTCACACGTTTCTTATCCAGCGGACCACCCGCTATAGCACTTTGCAACGCACACAGCGCCACTATCAATATCAATATCCGTTTCATTTTCTCCGGCTTTAAAAAATTATAACAACATAAATTCACCCACAAAATTCATCAAAATTTCCCAAATATGCAAATCTCACACCACCGGCTAATTTCCAACTTGCCGTTTTGGGATTGCACCCACCACCACACATATATTATATTTGCACCACAAAACAAAAACAGCATTATGAAAAACCACAAAATTCCCCATCCCAAACTCTCCCCAAGCCCCCTTACAAATAATCTCAAGGGTTCCATGAGTTTGCAAATGCAGAGTTATCGTTATCGTTCATTTAGTGTTTCTCACGCCGAAGAGCCATCGGAGATGGCGTATTGTGGTTAACTCCATGCAAGCGGAAGCGAAGCCGAAGCGCAGCTTGGAGATTGCGAACCGGAGGGCATGAGCCTTGGAGAGGGTCGGTTGTGGCACACACACCCAATGAGTGTTTCAAGTGTTTCAAGTGTTTCACAATTTGTCCGACCGTTCCACTCTTCTTAAAAAATCTGTGGAGTGTGATCTGTGTGAGGCAATCCACCCGGTAGGCCCTTAAATTAAACCTTCACCACGCCACGACGTCTAACAACCGCAAGATTTCAGAAATTAACTAACAATTTATCTAAAATAAACATGAACACATTATTTAAACACATTCATCTCCCCGCAGGCTGTTTACCGCTCATCATCGCATTGGCCATAACGCCTTTGCTCCTTGCGTGCCAAAAAACAGTGCTGCCACCCGACAAACCGCCGGTGAACCGAGTGCAACTCATGACTGCCACCGGACAACTCGCCACCGTGGAATACACCGTGTCGAAAATCATCAAGGCAAAAGACTGCACTTGGTGGAAAATCGGAGAAAAACGCGTGCTCTTTAAATGCAACGCCTATCTCACCGCCGGAGTGGATATGACGGAGTACGACGATTCAAAAACGCAAATCAACGAAGCCGCTCACGCCATTGTGGTCACACTGCCGAAAGTGAAACTGATGTCGTGCCGCATCCCGTTCAACGAAATTCGACTCGTGGAAAACGAAGCCACCGGATTTCGACACGAATTCTCCGCGCAAGAGCGACAACTGCTCCTGCAGCAGGGCGAACAGTCTATACGCGCCGATGTGGATTCGGGAAAATACGCCATCCTCGCTGATGCCGAACGCAACACGCGCATCTTCTTTGAGCGTATGCTCGGCCGTTTGGGATATAAAAGTGTAACCATTAAATTTGAAAAATGATGAAACGCATCACCTCTTTTCTACTCGTTGCCGCCATTACCGGCGCTCTCTACCTTTTCGTGGCCGACACCTACAAATGGTGGCCGTTCTTGCCCGTGAAGGAAACCGTAACCATCGACGAAACACCCAATGTGGTGACCGAAATAAGAGCCATCAAACGCTTTACCACAGCTTGCTATTATGCCGACGTCACGGTGTCGAAAGACAAAGCAAGCGACAATTGGCTCAAAAACCTGCTGCGCCAGCGCGACCGCATTTGCCTCATCGGACACGGCACCATCCGCGCGGGCTACGATTTTGAAAAACTTCCTGCCAACGGCGTAAAAATCGCCGGCGACACGCTCTATGTGAAGCTCCCGCCCGTGCAGGTGCTCGACACCATCTGCAACCCACAAGACTGCGAGGTGTTTATCGACGATGGCAACTGGCCACACGACAGAGTGCAATCCATACACGCCGACCTACAAAACACCCTCGTGGACGATGCCCTACAAAGCAAAATCCTCGACAAAGCAGCACAATCCGGACGCACCCAACTCGAAAAACTTTTCAAATCATTCGGCTTCACCACCATCATCTTCACCTAACCACCCCAAGTGTTTCAAGTGTTTCAAGTGTTCCGCATCCTCACTCCCTTCCCTTCAGGGAGGGGCCGGGGGTAGGCTTTCCTCTAACCAAGCGAGCAGCGCGGCTAACCAAGTGCGAAGCACGACTAACCTTCAAATTGGTGTTCCAGCAGATGCGGAAACCTCACTCCCTTCCCTTCAGGGAGGGGCCGGGGGTAGGCTTTTTCAGGGAG
>JBJECV010000008.1:0-3547 GCA_051871435.1 Sodaliphilus sp.
ATCAGTGCGCCCATATTATTGCATAGCTGAATAGTTACAGTTGGAACACCTTTGGCGCGGTTGCGCGCCCATTATCCGGATACCCATTGAGATCTGTGTGAGGTCCCCGAATTATTGACTCAAAAATTTCAAAGAACTCGGGGGCAAAGATAATGTGGGAGGAGGGGTGTGGTCAATCCCAATACGGCAAGATGGTGTGGGGGAGAATTTTTGTGTTGATAAAAATATTGCATCCGCCTTAAGCGCGCTTCAAGAGGTATGGCTTTGGCATATTGCCCCCACAATTTTTCTACTGAGCAAAAAAATATGATGCTCGCTTCGCAGCGGGCATCATATTGATGAGGAATATTTATATGTATGTGAGAATAAATAAGTTGGTGTTTTATTCTTGCTTGCTCATCATTGGTTGTGCTTCATGCGAAGCACTTGATGGGATTAGAAGTGGAAGTCTACGCCCACGCCGAGCACGTTGTTGGTGCGGGTGAAGTCGCTTTTGTATTCCAAATTGGTGTTGTGGTCCACTTCAGTCATTTTTTTGTGTCCGTAGATAGTGGTAAAGTAAGCCACATTCACGTCCACTTTTTTGCTGGCGTGGAAGCAAGCGCCGAGTGCGTAGGAGTTGCTGCTCACCACGAAAGACTTGTCGTCCATATATTCGTCGGTGTTGCCATAGCTGGTGTTTTGCCATCCGCAGCTGAGCGTGAGGCGTTTGTTGGCTTTAAATTCCACACCAGCGTTGTATTCGATGGTGCCTCTTTTGAGGAGTTCTTGTCGATTGTTGTAGGAGGTGGCTTGTTTGTCGAAGAAATAGTGGAAGCCCACGTTCACGTTGAGGCGGTCGGTAACTTGCATACCTGCGCCGAGTGTGAGGAGTGCGGGGATGTCGGAAGCCACTTTTTTGCCATCTTCATATTCGCCGATAGCATCTTCGAGGGTTTCGTCGAAAGTAGAGCCAAAGGCGGTCATTGTTTCCACGAGTTTCTGTTGTGCGCCTGCCACGATGCTTTGGTAGGGAGTGCCGGCGTATTTTTCCGCCAAATTGGGGTTGAGGAGTTCCACGCCGTAGTCCAATGCGAGCACTTGAGGCAGATTGCCGATGCTGGGAGCCACGTTCACCGATTTATTTTTCAGGCGCATGCGTGTTTTGAATTCGTATTTAGCCGAGAAATTGAATCGACCGGTTTTCACGTCCACGCCCAAGAAAGGGGTGAAGCCCAATCCGCTTTGGTCGCAGTTGAGTTCAATGTTGGCGGAATTGGGTTTGGTTTTGTCGATTACCATGCTCAAGGGCACACCGCTCACGGTGATGTCTTTCACATAGCCATAATAGTTGGCATCGGCGAGCACGGCGCGCACACCAGCAGCCACAGCCACGTTTTGGTTGATTTTGCGTGCAGCTGCGAGGGAGAAATTCCAGAAGTACTGGCTCCCGCGCATATAGCTATCGTAGGTGTAGGCAGGGCTTTTGAAGATGTTGCTCAATCCTGGATTGCTGATGCCAAGGGCAGCCAATTGCTGGCTTGCGCCGTCGATGCCTTGTGCCAGCTGGGTCACGCCCAAGGCAGTGTTAGCCACGATGCGTTCGAAGGAGCCGAGTCCGTTGTCGAATTCGCATTTGCCGCCTCCACCGCCGATGGCGAGGTTGGCTTGAAACGACCATCCTTTTTTATTGTAGGCAAATTGCACGGAGGGTATAACGGGTGCCGTGGCTTCGCCTTTGAATTTGCGGTTTGTAGAGGGGTTGTTGGCATTATAAGCAAATGGTGCGTATTCGTTTTTAATCGTACGCGTTTGGAATGCTGCTTGCCAGTTGATAGAAAGGTGTGCGCCGTCGTTCAAGAAAGCCACACCTGCGGGATTGCTGTAAACGCCGTCGATGCCGATGCTTGCCTCACGGCTCATCATACGGTTGAACGCCACGTTTTGGTTGGTGTTGGTGAGCATGCCACCGGCTTGTGCGCTAAGGGCGAGAAAGGCTCCCACACCAAGTAAAAATAATTTCTTCATTTCGTGATAATTTGGTGTTATTTACATTTGACGGGTGCAAAATTACAACAAATAATTGGATTTATGTCCAAAATCACTCATAAAATGGTAAATTTAGCGCTTTTTGTTAACTTTTGTTACATTATAATTTAATATCTGCAAAAAGCAACAAATTTTAAGAAACGGCGGGAGCCGGGAGCCTTTAGCTTTTAGCCGTTAGCCGTTAGCCATAGAGGTAAAAGGAAATTGTGAATTGTGCATTATGAATTGTGAATTGTGCATTATGAATTGTGAATTGTGCATTATGATGAGGTGCATTCTGCGAGCGAAATGTGGATAATTTTGAAAAAAGTATTAACTTTGCAGTCCGTTACGATATGTGGCTGCATAGCGATATGATTGCCGATATCAATTATTTATAGAACTATTTGAAGGGAATTTATGAACGAAATTTTCAACTCCATTAGCGAAGCCATCATCTCCACGAGCGATTTCGTGTGTGGCGTTCCGGAATTTTTGCTGCTCATTGGCGGCGGTTTGTTTTTGTTTGTGTATTCGGGTGCGGTGTCGATTCGCCGTTTCCCTTGGGCGCTTCGCGAATTGCGAAAAAAGCAGGCTTCCGATGGTGGTAAACAGGAGGGTCAAATCAGCTCGTTCCAAGCGCTGATGAGCGCTATTGCCGCCACGGTGGGTATGGGCAACATTGCCGGTGTGGCGATTGCTGTGGCCATTGGCGGCCCGGGCGTGGTGTTCTGGATGTGGGTGAGCGCCATGGTGGGTATGACCACCAAATTTTTCGAAGGTTCGCTCGCCATTATGTATCGCGGAAAAGATACCGCCGGCGAAGTGCAAGGCGGCACGATGTATATGATTACTGAGGGTTTGGGCAAGAAATGGCGTCCGCTCGCCATTGCGTTCACCATTTTCGGTATGGTGGGCACGCTTTGCTTTATGCAAGCCAACCAGCTTACGGAGTCGATTATCACCGTTTCGGGCATGGAATCCACCTTCACTGCCAAATTCATCATTGGCGTGGTGATGGCTGTGGTGGTGGCATTCGTGATTCTGGGCGGCATTAAGCGCATCGCCAAAGCAGCAGCTCGAATTGTTCCCATCATGGTGGTGCTCTACTTTTTGATGGTGCTTGCCGTGGTGGTGGCCCACTACGAACACGTGCCGGCTGTGTTTGCCTCCATCTTTAAAGGTGCCTTCAGCCTGGAAGCCGGGTTCGGCGCTTTTGTGTTTGTGGCGCTCACCGGAGCCAAGCGCGCCGCCTTTGTGAATGAAGCCGGTGTGGGTACGGCATCGATGATGCACGGTGCATCGAAGAATAATCAGCCCGTGCGCGAAGGTTTGATTGCGATGCTCGGTCCACTCATCGATTCCGGCATTGTGTGCACGCTCACTTCCATTCCCATCATTATGGCAAGCCAAGCTATCGACGGCTTTGCTTTGGCAAAAGATGCCGGTTTGGCTAATGCGCTCGGTGCTTTCGATTCGCTTTTGCCCTACGGTCAATATCTGCTTATGGCTATCGTGTTTTTCTTTGCCTTTAGCACCA
>JBJECV010000009.1:0-49676 GCA_051871435.1 Sodaliphilus sp.
AGCGTCCGGGATTCAAATTTGCTGACTACGAACTCAAAGGTGTGCCCGTGCGCTTAGTGCTCGGTGCGCGCGACATCGAAAACGGCACCATCGAAGTGATGCGTCGCGACACCCTTGAAAAAGAAACCGTGGCTATCGAAGGCATTGAAGATTATGTGGTGAAATTGCTCGACGATATTCAAGCCAATATCTACACCAAGGCGCTGAACCATCGCTTGTCGATGACCACCAAAGTGGACACTTGGGAAGAATTTAAAGAGCAAATTGAAAAGGGTGGCTTTATCTTGGCTCACTGGGACGGAACCACCGAAACCGAAGAAAAAATCAAAGAAGAAACCAAAGCCACTATCCGCTGCATCCCATTGGATGGAGAAGAGGAAGAAGGCAAGTGTGTGTACACCGGCAAGCCCAGCAAGCGCCGCGTGATTTTCGCACGAAATTATTGATAAATCAGGTTTTCAAGATTTTTTTGAAATAATATTATAGAGGCATCGGTGTGGCTACACGCCGATGCCTCTTTGTCAGTTTTGTGCACAGCAGAGCAATTCTACTGAGCTGTTGTGATTAGAGCACTTTGGAGAAGCGGATTTTGGATTTTAGGGTGGGGAAGGAGATAGTGAGGATTACGCCGCTTTCAAAGTAGGCGGTTACATCGTCGGTGATGGTGCGGAAGGTAGCATCAATCCAAGTGGCATTGTAGTGGTCGGTGAAGATGGTGGAGGTGAGGTGTGCTTTGAGCATACCTTCTTGCCATTGACTTTTGTGGACTTGCGCGCCGGCTATGTGGATGATGTCGAATCCTTTATCGTTGCTCACCAATGCGATGGTGTATTTTCCTCCTATGCGTGCTATGGCATCGTCCATATCTCGATCGAGGTATTGCCAATAGCCTTCAAAGGGATTTTTGGCGGTTTTGAAATAGGCGTCGAGCGATGCTTTGGTCCATTGTGTTTGGAATTTTGTGGTGGGATCGTTGGGTAGCGAAAGCATGGTACGTTCTACCAGCATTTCACCTTTTGGAGCCACGAACACGCCTATTGCTCCAGTGGCGACAGCAGGCAGTTCGGCGTTAAAGAGATGATTGAGGCGCTTATCGCCAAGTGAAACATTCACAGAGCGTTGCTTCACCTCCACGCATAATGCGTTCAGCTCGTTGAACAGATTCACCCCTTCGCTCACACTTAGTTCTTGAATGAGTCGGCGAGTGTGGTTTTCCACTTGGTAGAGTGCCGTGTGGAGCGTTCGTTGGTCTCTCATTTCATCAAACGGATGGGAGTTGACGGGTGCCATTTCCAGCAGGAAGTAATTTCCGGCGTTTTGGTATCCAAACACCAGTCCGCACGGCGCCGGGGTGTGCCCATCTTTTTTGGCATGACAGTTGGAAAACCGCACCATCAGTTTGAACGCATCGCCTTGTGGCTCTCTATTGCTCAGCATCACTAAAGCAGAGTCGGATTTATTGCTCAGCAGCATTCCGTTGTCCATTAGTTTCGCCTTTTCCGAAGGGAGAAAATCCGCGAAAGCATTGTGGATGGTGCAGTAGTGTGAGGTGCTTTCCGCCCGGGTGCTTGCGCAGGCGGCTATTGAGAGCAGAAAAATCGTAACAATCCTATATGAGAGAGATGACATGTTCATAGGCACAAATTTAATGAAAAACCCTGACAAAGCGTATTGATTTGGAATTTATTATGCTAAAGAATGTGGATAATCTGCTCCAGACTGCTTACTTCGGCATCGGCAGTGCCTTGCTTTGGTGCTTCACCGCGGATGTTGAAATAGATGGTGCGCCACCCGGCTTGGTGTGCACCCATAATGTCGGCATCGGGATTGTCGCCAATCATCACCGACGTCTCCGGCGTGGCATGGCATTGCTCCAGTGCGTAGGCAAAGATGGCGGGATGAGGCTTATTCACTCCACAGTCGTCGCTCAGAATATTGCGATGAATCAAATGGAGGATGCCTGCCGAGCGGAGTTTTTGCTGCTGCGTGCCGGCAAAACCGTTGCTGAGCGTGTTCACATCGTAGCCCTTTTGCACCAGATATTCGAGCAAGGAGCGTGCGTGGGGCAAAGTGAGCGGTTGAAGTGCCAAAAAGCGGAGGTATTCTTCGTTGAGTGCGCTACAAAGAGCATCGGCATCGCCTTTGTAGCCACACTGCTGGAGGGTGTAGCGAAATCGCTCATCGATGAGGAATTGTTTGGTAATGAGCCCGTGGTGGTATTGCTGCCACAATTCGAGGTTACGCTTCAAATACACATCCCTGAACTGTTCGTATGGGCATAGGGATTGAAGCTCATACGCATCAAACACATGGCGGAGCGCCACTTTTGAATTTTCGGTAAACCACCAAAGGGTGTCGTCGATGTCGATAAACACGGTGGTGATGCCTTGCATTTTTTCGTTCATGGTACAAAGATAATGAAAAATGTGCTTTTAAAGTTGCGAATTTAGAGAATTATACACGTCGTTTTTCATTCAGAAGCATTTGGAATCGGTTTGGAGAGAAGGCGATTCCGGCTTTGTGCCGTGGTGAGAGTTGTGTAAAGTGGTGAAAATGGACCGGGCGAAGAAAATGGTGCGTAAAAAGGATGTGAATTTATGTTTTTTTTATTATCTTTGCACACTGCATGTGATGCAGCTGGTAAATGGAATTCGCTATATCTACTATATTAGGTTGTTTTGCCATTGGTGTAATACTTTCAGCACCGATGGGCCCTATTGGTATATTGTGCATTCAGCGCACATTAAACAAGGGTCGTGAGGCGGGATGGTGGACCGGATTGGGTGCTGCTATTTCGGATTTGCTGTATTGCTTACTCACTGGTATGGGCGTATCGTTTGTGCGCGACACCATCAACAACAATGAAGATGCCTTTATCATCTTTGGTAGTGTGGTGCTCCTCGTGTTTGGCGTTTTCATCCTAAAGCGCAATCCCGTTACGGCTATCAAAGACACTGTGGATCAGAAAGTGAACCACTATAATGAATTTAGAACGGGATTCTTGCTCACCCTATCGAATCCGGCTTTGCTCACCTTGATATTACCCTTGTTTGCTCGCTTTGGTTTCCCCTCTGCCGAGATGCATTGGCCATTGGTGGTGCTGGGTTATTGTTTCATATTTTTAGGCGCATTGGTGTGGTGGACGGTTCTCACCTATTTGGTGAATGCCGTTCGTTCGCATTTCAATATCCGCAGCATGTGGGTGATCAACATTGTGATAGGCTCTATTATCATTATCATATCCATTTACGGCTTAGTGAAAGGCGTGATGCATTATATTAACTAATTAATGTGTATTTATTATGAATTCTCTCCATCTTTATCGCTGTGATTTGCTCGACACATTAAGCATTGAAGAGTGTGGGGCATATATTGAAAAGCATTATCCCAAGGTGTCGTTGTCGGCGGTGAATTGGCCCCAGGTGGCTCCGTATCAACCGCTGTGCATCGTCACGGGAGCATATTCCGCAAAATATATCTATATTCACTTTGTGTCGCGCGAATATGGCTTGCGTGCGGTGAATACCGAAAATTTGAGTCCGGTGGCAGATGATAGTTGTGTGGAATTTTTCGTTCGCACGGCTCCCGGCAAAGAGTATTGGAATTTTGAATTCAATTGCATTGGCGCCGTGAACGGAAGCCATCGCATTCTTCGTCCCGATGCCACTCGCCTCACCCACGACGAGATTGAATCCATTAAGCGCCATTCTTCATGCGGTACGGTGCCCTTTGGCGAGAAAGAAGGTATCCACACTTGGACCCTTACGGCAGCCATTCCGCGCGAATTGATTGGTTTGGAAAAAGGGGATTACCTTTCTCACGTGTTTGGCAATTTCTACAAATGTGCCGGCAAGGCGCAGAATCGCCACTATCTATCGTGGGCACCCATCAAATCCGAAAAACCGAATTTCCATTTACCCCAATATTTCCGCCACATTTATTTCGATTGATGACCTTTGGCAGGCGAAAGGGTGAGCACCACATATTCCGATTGCGTGCCAATCCGGAATTTGCCACCCCAGATGCCGATGCCTGAACTAATGTAATAGCGAGTGTTGCCTCTGCGATGCTCGCCATAATGCTTTTCGTACATAGCATTGGTGATGAGGCTGATGGGCCACACCTGTCCCTTGTGGGTGTGTCCGCTGAATTGGAAATCCACGCCTTCGCGCTCAGCTTGCTCCAAGTGGAAAGGCTGGTGGTCGATGAGAATGGTGAATCGGCTTTTGTCCACGGCGTTCATCAGCGAATGGAGTGTGGCGCGATGCCCCACAGAGCGGTCGTCGCGTCCCACCAAATTGATGCCAAGCACTTGCGCCACAGAATCGTTGAGCGTGTGGATACCCGCCTCGGCATAGAAGCGGTCCACTTCGTGAATGGGGCTGAAGTGCTCGTGGTTGCCATAGCATGCATATATGGGCGCTTTCAGTCGGTGAAATTCCTCAGCGAGATGCTGCCGGCGGATAGGCTCCAAGCTGATGTCCACAATATCGCCGGCAATCAGAATGATGTCGGGATGCTCGCTATTGATGAGTTCCACCCATTGTGAAAATTCCTCTTTGCCAATGTGGTGACCCAAATGCACATCGCTCATCATCACCACTTTCAGTGGACGAGGAAGTGGCTTAGAGGTGGTGAGCCGGAGTTCCACCCGCTGCTTGCATTGGTAGTGAACAAAGCCGTAGGCAAGCAGGCAAGCCACAGCGCCAAACACCACGATAGCCGTTTTTCCGGCGTTCGCACCCCAGTGCTTGGGAAAGATGTGCAGCAAAATGCCCGCATCCAAGAGCAAGAATGCCAAGAGCAGATAGAGAAAAATGATGGTCCACGACGTGCCTACATTATATAATATAGTGTCGAGCGTGGGGTGGTAGGCACCTTGAAAAGTGCGCACAAACATCCACCCCATCGATAGCAACGCCATTAGCATCACGCACACAGTGAGCCATTTACCCCAAATGGGGAAGGGAAGCAATCGATAAGTGCGCCAGCCCACATACAGGTGTCCAAGCAGAGCAAGTAGTAATCCATATTTCATAGTGCAAAAATAAATGCAATCATCATCACCACACAAATTCAAAGATTAAAATTAGCAATATTTAACGAGGTGATTGCATTGTGGCGCTTGTGTGTCCGTCTTCAGAAGAAGATTGTGAAATTGTTAATAAGTTTGTGGGTGAATATTTGAAAAGAATTAGATTAATGTGTAATTTTGAGGTTTGAAATTTAATAGCAATTGACAGATACGTATGGAACCATTTGTTCACCTTCATGTGCATAGCGAATACTCCGTGTTAGACGGTAAGTCGAAGATTCCCACCTTGGTAGATATGGCGATAGCCGACGGTATGCAAGGCATGGCGCTCACCGACCATGGCGTGATGTATGGCATCAAAGAATTTTCCGACTATTGCGCCAAGGTCAATAAATCGCGCAAAAAGGAAGGACTTCCTCCGTTTAAGCCCATATTGGGCTGCGAAATGTATGTGGCTCATGGTAAGAAAGAAGAAAAAACAAAAGGCAACTACCACTTGGTGGTGCTTGCCAAAAACTATCAAGGCTACAAAAACCTCATCAAGCTGGTGAGCAACGCTTGGGTGGACGGCTTTTATTACCGTGCACGCACCGACCGCGACGACCTTGAGAAATATAAAGAAGGCTTGATTGTGTGTTCGGCATGCATCGGTGGCGAGATTCCTCGCAAAATATTAGCCGGCGATATGGCAGGCGCCGAAGAGGCGTGCAAGTGGTATCACCGGGTGTTTGGCGACGACTTCTATCTCGAGCTCCAGCGCCATGAGGTGAAAGACCCAGGTGTGGTAGCCAATAGAGAAACTTTTGGGCTGCAGCAAGAGGTGAACAAAGTGCTCATACCCATGGCACAACGCGAAGGGGTGAAACTGATTTGCACCAACGATGTGCACTTTGAGAAGAAAGAATATGCCGAAGCCCACGACATATTGCTCTGCATTGGCACCGGCGCCGATTACACCGATGCCAACAGAATGCGCTACACCAAGCAAGAATATCTGAAATCGCAGGCGGAGATGAACGAGGTGTTTGCCGATGTGCCCGAAGCCCTTTCCAATACCTTGGAAATTCTCGACAAGGTGGAAGTGTACAGCATTGAGCACGGCCCCATTATGCCCAATTTCCCCATTCCGGAAGAATTTGGCACCGAGGCCGATATCCGAAAGCAATACACCGAAGAAGATTTGCTCAAAGAATTTTCTTCCGATGAAAACGGCAACAACACCCTTCCTCGCGAAGAAGGTATGAAAAAGATAGAATCGCTGGGCGGGTTCGACAAAGTGTATCGCATCAAATTTGAAGCCGAATATTTGAAGAAATTGGCTTACGATGGCGCAAAACGCCTCTATGGCGACCCCATCCCCGACCACGTGAAAGAACAAGTGGACTTTGAATTACACGTGATGAAGACCATGGGTTTCCCCGGCTACTTCCTGATTGTGTCGGACTTTATAGAAGCCGCACGCAAGGAATTGGGCGTGATTGTGGGGCCGGGTCGTGGCTCCGCAGCCGGGTCGACCGTGGCTTACTGCTTGGGCATTACCCGAATCGACCCGCTGAAATACGATTTGCTGTTTGAGCGCTTTTTGAACCCCGACCGTGTGAACTTGCCCGATATTGATACCGACTTCGACGACGACGGCCGCAAATGGGTGCTGAAATGGGTGATGGACAAATACGGACACGACAATTGCGCCCATATCATCACCTATGGTGCAATGAAAACCAAAAACTCCATCAAGGATGTGGCGCGTGTGATGAAATTGCCACTTGCCACCGCCAACGAATGGTGTAAAGCCATTCCCGACAATCTCCCCGATGGCGATAAAATGAATTTGGGCAATGCCATTAAGCATACCGCCGTGCTGAAAAGTGCGGAAACCTCCGCCGATGCGGTGGAAAGTAACACTATTAAATATGCTCGCCAGCTCGAAGGCACCAACCGTAATACAGGTATCCATGCCTGTGGCTTCATTATTTGCGCCAACCCCATCAGCGATTGGGTGCCCGTGTCGACCGGCGCTGACCCCGATTTCCCCGACGAACGCACCATGCTCACCCAATACGATGGCCACGTGATTGAATCCACCGGATTGATAAAGATGGACTTCTTGGGGCTGAAAACACTCTCGGAATTGAAAGAAGCGGTGAAAAACGTAAAATTGTCGAGAGGCATCGATATTGACCTCGACACCATTCCCATCGACGACGAACTCACCTACCAACTTTTCCAAAAAGGACAAACCGTGGGCACCTTCCAGTTTGAATCGGCAGGTATGCAAAAATATTTGCGCTTGCTGCATCCCACCGTGTTTGAAGATTTGATTGCCATGAGTGCGTTGTATCGCCCGGGGCCGATGGACTACATACCCGACTTTATCAAGCGCAAGCACAATCCGTCGCTCATCACCTACGATATCCCCATTATGGAAAAGTATTTGAAAGATACCTACGGCATCACCGTGTATCAAGAGCAAGTGATGCTCCTCTCGCGCTTGTTGGCTAATTTTACCCGTGGCGAGAGCGATGCCTTGCGTAAGGCAATGGGTAAGAAAAAGAAGGATATCGTCGACCAAATGAAGCCTAAATTCATTGAGCAAGGCAAAGCCAATGGACACGACCCGAAAGTGCTCGAAAAAATTTGGAGCGACTGGGAAAAATTTGCATCCTATGCCTTCAATAAGTCGCACGCCACATGCTATTCGTGGGTGGCGTACCAAACCGGCTACATGAAGGCGCACTATCCTGCCGAATTTATGGCGGCAATCATGACCCGACGCAAGAGCGATATTAAAGAAATTACCAAACTCATGGACGAATGTAAGTCGATGGGCATCGCCACTCTGGGACCCGACATCAATGAAAGTTTTGCCGACTTCGGTGCCAACAAAAAAGGCGAAATCCGCTTTGGATTGGCAGCCATCAAAGGTGTGCCCACAGCTGCTGTGGATGCCGTGATAAAGGAGCGCACCGAGCATGGACCATTTAAGTCGATATTCGATGTGCTCGAACGCATCGACCTATCTTCTTTCAATCGAAAAGCGCTCGAGTGCTTTGCCATTGCCGGTGCGCTCGACTGCTTCACCGATGTGCCAAGAGAGGCTTATTTTGCAGAAAACGATCGCGGACAGCGCTTCTCGGAAGTGCTCATCCGCTATGCGCAAGATTTCCACCGCTCGAAATTCGATTCCACCAATTCGCTCTTTGGCGACATTGAAGAGATAGAGATGGCTAAGCCCGAAGTGCCTGCCTACGAGCCTTGGAGCGAACTCTATCGGCTGAACCAAGAAAAAGATTTGGTGGGTATCTATCTTTCGGCGCATCCGTTGGATAAATACTTTATGGAAATCGCCTACGGCTGCAACACCCCCCTCGCCGAAATGGAAGAGCGACAAGTCGATTTAAATAAAGAACTTTCCTTTGCCGGATTGGTGACCGCCTACGACGAAAAGCAAAATAAATTCGGCAAAACCTACGGTAAAATCACGCTGGAAGACTATAGCGGCAAATTTGAACTGATGCTCTTCGGCCACGATTATATCAACTATAATAAGTACGGCAAAAAGGGCTTGGCACTGATGGTGAAAGCCAAGCATCAGCAAGACCCCTATAGCGGGAAAGTGCGTATGCAGATAGCCGACATATTGCTACTCGATGATGTGAAAGACAAATTGCTGTCGAAAATCACTATCACCGTGCCCGAAAGCCGACTCGAAGAACTATCGCCACTGAATGAGTGGATTAATGATTCCACCCAAAACCGATGCTCGCTCATATTCCGAGTGGTGACCGACGATGGCAAAAACTATGTGGATTTAATCTCGAAATACAAACTCCCGCTCAATAAAAAAGTGGTGGAAATGCTCAATGGCATGAACTTTAAATTTGCCATTAGTTGAAAAAATTGCAAGCCGCAGGAAAAATATTGAGAGAAAAATAGGGCGGATGTATAAAAAAAATGATAAATTTGTAAGGACAAAAAAATAAAAATATTATGGCATTAGCATTTAACGACGAAAGCGTAAAGCAAGCAATTGAAGCGGGAAGTCCCGTAGTGGTAGACTTATGGGCAGAATGGTGCGGCCCGTGCCGCCATATCGCCCCCTTTGTGGAAGAATTGGCTGAAGAATTTGAAGGCCGAGTGGTGATTGGAAAATATGATGTGGACGAAGGAGGCGATTTGCCTATCGACTTCGGTATTCGTAGCATCCCCACACTGCTTTTCTTTAAAGACGGCGAATTAAAAGGACGCCATGTGGGCTCTATATCCAAAGACGACTTGAAGAAAAAAGTGGAAGAATTGCTGTAAGCCTACCAGTGCCACGAAAGAAGCGGTTGTTTTTTGAAAGTAAACATTATAGGTGATTTTTTGCGCTCCAAACTTGTTGAAAATTCAAAAAATGATTAAATTCGTGGTTTAAAAAACCAATTGAATAAACTATCCTTTATAAACTAACAACAGCAATGAAACAACAACTTATCAACGCATTCGTAGACCGATTTGCTACTCAACCGGTGGTGTATGCATCAGCCGGACGTATCAACCTCATTGGCGAGCACACCGATTATAATGGCGGCTATGTGTTCCCGGGCGCAATCGATAAATACATCATGGCAGCGGTGAACATCAACGGCACCGACAAAGTGCGCCTCTTTTCCGTGGACATGAACCAATACATAGAATTCGGACTGAAGGAAGAAGATAAGCCGAAAGAAATGTGGGCATGCTACGTGTTTGGCGTGTGTCGTGAAGTGATGAAGCGTGGATTTGAAGTGAAGGGATTCGATGCCGTGTTTGCCGGCAATGTGCCTCTCGGAGCCGGCTTGTCGTCGTCGGCAGCCCTGGAATCCTGCTTCGCCTATGCGCTCAACGATATGTTCAACGACAATAAAATCGATAAGTTTGAATTGGCAAAAATCGGACAATCCACCGAGCACAACTATTGCGGTGTGAATTGCGGCATTATGGACCAATTCGCTTCCGTGTTTGGCAAAAAAGATTGCTTGATGCGATTGGATTGCCGCTCGCTTGAATTTGAATATTTCCCCTTTAAGCCCGTGGGCTACAAATTGGTGCTCGTGAATTCGCAAGTGAAGCACGAACTGGTGGATTCGCCCTACAACAAGCGCCGTGAATCGTGCGAACGCGTAGCAAAAACCTTAGGCGTGGACACTCTCCGCGATGCCGATATGGCAATGCTTGAAGCCCAAAAAGCCAACATTAGCGATGAAGACTACAAGCGCGCCGTGTATGTGATTGGTGAAAAGCAACGCGTGCTCGATGTGTGTGATGCACTTGAAAAAGGTGATTACGAAACCGTGGGACAACGCATGTATGAAACCCACCACGGACTGTCGAAAGACTACGAAGTGAGCTGCGAAGAACTCGACTTCCTCAACGATTTGGCAAAAGAATGTGGCGTAACCGGGTCGCGCATCATGGGTGGCGGTTTCGGCGGATGCACCATCAACTTGGTGAAAGAATCGCTCTACGACCACTTTGTGGCTACCGCTAAAGCCAAATTCCACGAAAAATATGGCATCGAGCCCATCATTATTGATGTGGTGATTAGCGAAGGTGCACACAAAGAAGAATAATCAAAACAAACAACTAAATCAACTTTTATACATCTATCATTATGACTAAACCTACATTATTCGTTCTTGCCGCCGGTATGGGAAGCCGTTATGGCGGGTTGAAACAGCTCGACGGGCTGGGACCAAACGGAGAAACAATTATGGACTACTCTATCTACGATGCCATTAAAAGTGGTTTTGGCAAGGTGGTGTTCGTAATCCGTAAAGACTTTGAAGACGATTTCCGCGCCAAAGTGCTCTCCAAATACGAAAATCATATCCCCACCGAGGTGGTGTTCCAAGCACTGGATGCACTTCCCGAAGGCTTCACTTGCCCGCCCGAACGTACCAAACCCTGGGGCACCAACCATGCACTGATGATGGGCAAAGACGTAATCAACGAGCCATTTGCCATTATCAATAGCGACGACTACTATGGCCGCAATAGCTTTGAAGTGATGGCGCAAGAACTTTCCAACCTCGCAGAAGGTTCCACTAATAAGTATTCTATGGTGGGATTTAAGGTGGGCAACACCTTGAGCGAAAGCGGAACTGTGTCGAGAGGCGTGTGTGAAAAAGAAGGCGAATACCTTACCGGCGTGGTGGAACGCACCAGCATCGGCTACAACGCCGACCACAAAATTGCCTTCGTGGATGAAAATGGGGTAGAGCAAGTGTTGGATCCCGACACTCCCGTGTCGATGAACTTCTGGGGATTCACTCCCGACTATTTCAAGCATAGCGAAGAATATTTCGTGAAATTCTTGAGCGAACATATCAACACCCCCAAGAGCGAATTCTTTATCCCTACGCTCATCAACGAATTGGTGAACAATGGCACTGCTTCTGTGAAGGTGCTCACCACCGAATCGAAATGGTTTGGCGTTACCTATAGCGACGACCGCCAAGGCGTGGTCGACAAACTCGCAGAACTCCACGCCACCGGAGTATATCCCGAAAAATTGTTTTAACACATAGCAATTTCCACCATACTAAAAGCCTCCACTCACCAAAGCAGAGGCTTTTTTTTGCTCATTACTCTTTCAAACTCACCAATTTGGAGACAGCAGAGAAACAGTGGGTTCAACATCCCAAAACCTTGTACTTTGGAGGCCCGCTTCAGCCGAACTACATCATCACATCAACATAAACGAATGCCACCTTGCCGTATTGGGCTTGACCTCACCCCACCACCCACCATATCTTTGCCCCCAAGTTCTTTGAAATATTGAAGTCAACGAGTGTTTCAAGTGTTTCAGGTGTTTCAGGTGTTTCAGCAGATGCAGAAACCTCACTCCCTTCCCTTCAGGGAGGGAGGGGGGGGTAGGCTTCCAGTTTCAACTGTTTCAAATCAAAACTTTTCCCCTAAACAAGCGCAAATCCCAACTATCATTCAAATTGCAGTTTTGGGAATCCGCCCCCCCCCACAAATCGCTAAAAATTAATATATTTTAATCTTTATGTGCTTCTTTCTTTCATATACTATTCGTAGTTTTGCCATGTGAATTGTAGTTGATAATGGTGAACACAAATAAAATAGATTGATAACTACTTTTATTGATTTAATAATGGGAGAATTACCTTTCAAACACACCGTCAAGCAAGCTGTTATATTGATGGGACTGCAAGCGAGTGGGAAGAGTACATTCTATCACCAAATGCTGGCCTCCAACAATTATACATATATCAGCCTTGATGTGTTGCGCACCCGCAATAGAGAACGCATGGTTTTGAATGAATGTTTGGAAAATGGCTGGTCGTTTGTGGTGGATAACACTAATCCCGAAAAATCCGACCGCGCCAGATACATC
Organism: Sodaliphilus sp.; assembly: GCA_051871435.1. Classification (GTDB taxonomy): domain Bacteria; phylum Bacteroidota; class Bacteroidia; order Bacteroidales; family Muribaculaceae; genus Sodaliphilus. The sequence continues at coordinate 12,420 of JBJECV010000009.1, forward strand.
ACCCCGGCGAAAGTGCATTCTTATCATATTATAGGCATCTTTTTTCAAAGTATCGTGAGAGAATGTGTGCAGCGGAATGTGGAAAGGGGAAACAAAGTGCCGTCGATGGCGATTGCCGCCACGAGCAACAAACTTCAAATGCCTTCTACCGACGAAGGGTTTGATGAACTGTATTTTGTGAGAATCAACAACAATAATTTTGAAATTACACCTTGGAGGGAATAAAATGGATTTTGATACATTAAACGAGCAAATGCGCCGATTTGAACAATCGCTCGATAGAACGATGCTCGAGGGCATATATATTGTGGCACGACTTGATGGTCATGGATTTACTCGACTCACCAAAAAGGAATGGGACTTGGAAAAACCTTTCGACATCAAGTTTAGAGACGCTATGATTGCCACCACCGAGCATTTGATGGAATGTGGGTTCAGAATTGTGTATGGCTACACACAAAGCGATGAAATTTCACTGCTTTTCCATATTGATGAAAGTGCTTTCAGCAGAAAAGAACGAAAATTGATCTCCATTCTTGCCGCCGAAGCGTCGGTGGCTTTTTCCACAGCGATGGGTAAGGCTGCGGTGTTTGATTGCCGATTAGTGCCTTTGCCAAGAGAGGAAAATGTGGTGGATTATTTTAGATGGAGACAAGAAGATGCGCACCGCAATTCGCTCAACTCTCACTGCTATTGGGCTTTGAGAAAAAATGGTGTGTCGGCTGCAAATGCTCAGAAGCAACTTTCCGGCATTTCTAATAGCAAGAAAAATGAAATCCTTTTTGAGAGAGGCATCAACTACAATAATCTGCCGACATGGCAAAAAAGGGGCGTAGGCATCTATTTTCGAAACGAACAGCGTGAAGGCTACAATCCAATCGCAAACAAAACCACGCTGTGCACGCGTCGTGTGCTCTACATCGATACAGACCTCCCCATTGGCCAAGCTTATTCTACCTATATTGCACGGCTCATCACAGATTCCCAACCCACATAAGCCCCAACACTCTATTTCTGTAATTGGTTTCTATGGGACAATAATCGGGGAGAAAATTAGTGTAAATTTGGGCTGAAAATGGGGTGGAATTCGGTAATCAACTACTTTTCTCACGAAATGGAATAGTGTATTTGTGTTTTTATTATTAATTTTGCACAATTATAGATTAAAAAAATAAGAGCATACATATATTATTAAAAGATGAATCCAACTGCTAAGAGAAATATCAAGATCGGGCTTACGGTGATTGTGAGCTTGTGTCTGCTGTATTGGGGTATTGAATATTTGAAAGGTATTAACTTGCTGAAACCTGCAAATTTCTATTATGCCAAATTTGAGAAAGTGGACGGACTTACCGTTGCCTCTCCGGTGAACGTGAATGGGTTTAAGGTGGGGCAAGTGAGGGATATCACCTACGACTACGATACCAATCAAATATTGGTGGAACTGAGTTTTGATAAAGGACTGAAAATTCCCGATGGCTCTACCATTACTTTTGCCAGCGAACTGCTCGGCGGCGCCGTGCTCCAATTGAATTTGGGCGCAAGCAAAACGTATATGCCTCAGGGCTCCACTATTCCCACAGCTATGCAAGCGGGATTGATGGACAAAGTGGGCAATGAAATGATGCCGGCTGTTACATCAATTTTGCCGAAGGTGGATTCTATTATGGGAAGTGTGAATCAGCTTCTTGCCAATCCTGCCCTCCATGCGTCGGTGGCGAGAACCGACGCTATTACTCGTGAACTTGCCGCCAGTGCAGCCGAACTTTCCGCACTGATGACACAGCTCAATCGCTCGCTACCAGGTGTGCTTAATCATGTGAATGGCACCATGGCTAATGCCGAAGCCCTCACTTCCGATTTGAGAACCACCACCGGAAATCTCAACACCTTCACCGGCTCGCTCAACCAAATGCCGTTAGACACCACGCTCAATCGCATTAATGCCACTTTGGCAAATGTGCAACGCCTCACCGCACAATTAAATAGCGAAAACTCCTCTTTGGGCATGCTGATGAACGATAAGAAACTCTATCAAAATGCCACCAACACAGTGGCAAGCCTCGATTCGCTGCTTCAAGATGTGAAGCGCAATCCCAAGAAGTATGTCACCATTAAGGTGTTTTGATAAATGACGAATAGTGTGCGTTGCCTTATTCGGAATTATTCCAAATAACGCAACGCGCACTTTTTTTCTTCAAACTATTGCAAGGCAAATTGTGATAGGTTTCGCGATGGGGTAGTGGGGTGGATATTAAAGTGCTTATTTTGGCTTAAATTATTGATATTTAACCCGGTAAATGAATTTGTAGGCTGAATTTCTTTGAAAAATGGTAAATAATGGTTAAATCACTGTTACTCAATTGTAATAACTCGATTTTTAGAAAACCAAATTTTTCGTCAATTTTTTTTTGAAAAATATTCAGTGTAATTTTGTAGTGTTGTAAAAACGCCCCTATTTCAAAACTTAATGAAAGAAACAGCACTACATACGGATCAATGGCAAAAATGTCTGCAATATTTGAGCGACAACTTGTCGGCTGAGCAATTCAATGCTTGGTTCGCTCCCATTAGTGTGTATAGTTTCAAAGATGGGGAGCTCACCTTGCGTGTGCCTTCACAGTTTTTTATAGAGCAGATAGAAGAGCGCTATTGCAGCTTGCTGTCGTCCACACTGCGAAAAGTGTATGGCAGCGAATTTAGGAAGCTATATTATAATGTGGAGGTTGCCGCTAAGGAAACCATCACTATGGCTGATGATAATGCGTCGGTGATGCTGAAAAAGCGCACTTTGCCTAAATATTATCACGCAGAAGCGCAAAACGATATCGACCCGCAACTCAATCCGCGCTACACCTTCGAAAATTATTGCGATAGCATGAGCAATAAGCTCGCCGTGAGCATCGGTAAAGCCATCGCCACAAAGCCTGAATGCAAAACCTTCAACCCCTTGTTTGTGTTCGGACCCACCGGAGTGGGCAAAACGCACCTCATTCAAGCCATTGGCATCAAGATGAAGGAAAATAATCCGCGCTTGCGTGTGCTTTACGTTACTTCGCGAATTTTTGAAAATCAATACTCGATTGCCGTTCGCAGCAATAGGGTGCCCGATTTCATCAATTTCTATCAGAGCATCGATGTGCTGATTATCGACGATATCCAGGAACTCGCCGGCAAGCAAGCCACTCAAAACACCTTCTACCACATTTTCAACTCCTTGCACGGACACGACAAGCAGCTGATTATGTCGAGCGATTGCCGCCCCAGCGAATTAGATGGCATGATACCGCGATTGATTTCGCGCTTTAAGTGGGGTATGACGGTGGAATTGTCGAAGCCGGACTATGAGCTCCGTCGCGAAGTGCTCGAACTAAAAGCCTCGCAAGATGGTTTGGCATTCTCGGAAGATGTGCTTGAATTTATTGCCAATAATGTAACCGAAAGCATTCGAGAAATTGAGGGAGTGGTGGTGTCGCTACTTGCCCACGCCACGATGCTCAACCAAGAAGTGTCGGTAGATTTGGCGAAGGCTGTGGTGGCTAACTCGGTGAGAATGAGCAAACGCCAAGTCACCTTCGAGCAAATTGCCGAAAAGGTGGCAAACTACTGCGATATCGACACGGCACTGCTCTACGGAAAATCGCGAAAACGTGAAATTTCGGATGCACGCCAGCTACTGATGTATTTTGCTAAAAAGGAAACCCAACTTTCTTCCACCAATATCGGAATGCGATTGAACCGAAACCACGCCACCGTGCTACATGCCTGCAAGCAAGTGGAACAACGCATCAGCGTGGAAAAATCCTTTGCCGACGATGTGCACAAATTATTGGAAGAATTGCACAAATAGCATCTTTTGATGTCGAAATAAATGCGAGTGAGAAGCAAATTCCCACTCGCTTTCCATTTTCATGATGGCTTATCGAAATCGGCGCGTAGGCATTCTGAAATAGCAAGGCATATATTCCATTTCAAAATTGCCCGGTGTGCCGAAAATGAGCGCCACATCGTATTGCACATTCACGTCCATGCGCCCGTACATTCTGCAATAGGATCGCGATGCGTTGATAAGGTTTTCCTGCTTTTTGCGGTTCACCGACCGGCGAGGGTCGAAAGCACCGCGTGTGGCGCGTGTTTTCACTTCCACAAAGTGAAATGTGCCATTGCGCTCGGCAATGATATCCACTTCTAAATGCCCCATTCTCCAGTTCTTTTCTCTCACGATAAATCCCTGTTTAATGAGGTATTCATACACGAATTGTTCGCCGGCGGCGCCAAGAGTTTGATGTAGTGCCATAGAGTTATGTTTGTTTTAGAGCAAAAGTACAAAAAAATCAAGTTTTTTTTCGTAAATTTGCATTTAAAATTGAATCATAGAATGAAGAATATCAGAAATTTCAGCATTATCGCACATATCGACCACGGAAAGAGTACCTTGGCCGACCGATTATTGGAGTATACCAAAACGGTGGGCGGCAAGGATATGCAAAATCAGGTGCTCGATGATATGGATTTGGAACGCGAGCGTGGCATCACTATCAAGAGCCACGCCATTCAAATGGATTATGTGCAAGATGGCGAGCAATATACCCTCAATTTGATTGACACTCCGGGACACGTCGACTTCTCGTATGAGGTGTCGCGCTCTATTGCTGCTTGCGAAGGATGTTTGCTGATTGTGGATGCCACACAAGGCGTGCAGGCGCAAACCATCTCCAACCTCTATTTAGCGCTCGACAATGATTTGGAAATTATCCCTGTGATTAATAAAATTGATATGGATAGCGCCCATCCCGATGAGGTGGAAGACGAAATAGTGGAACTCATTGGCTGCGACCCGGAAGATATTATCCGAGCAAGTGCGCGCACCGGCGAAGGTATCCCCGAAATTCTGCAAGCCATTGTGGCGCGTATTCCAGCCCCGAAAGGCGACCCGGAGGCGCCTTTGCAAGCGTTGATTTTCGACTCGGTGTTTAATCCCTTCCGCGGCATTATCGTGTATTTCAAGGTGCTTAATGGCACCATCCATAAAGGCGATTTGGTGAAATTTGTGAACACCGGCCGCGAATACGATGTCGACGAACTCGGCATTCTGAAATTGAATCTTGAGCCAAAGGCTAAAGTGAGTGCCGGCAATGTGGGCTACATTATCAGCGGTATTAAAAACTCGGCAGAAGTGAGGGTGGGCGACACCATCACCCACACCTCTCGTCCCTGCGACAAAGCCATCTCCGGATTCCAAGAGGTGAAGCCTATGGTGTTTGCCGGCGTTTACCCCATCGAGCCTGAAGATTTCGAAAATCTTCGCTCGTCGCTCGAAAAACTTCAGCTCAACGATGCTGCCCTTACCTTCACTCCGGAATCGTCGGTGGCATTGGGCTTCGGCTTCCGCTGTGGTTTCTTGGGACTGCTCCACATGGAAATCGTGCAAGAGCGATTGAGCCGCGAATTTAATATGGAGGTAATCACCACCGTGCCTAATGTGTCGTATAAGGTGTACGATAAAAAAGGCGTGGAAACCGAAGTTCACAATCCTGCCGGATTACCCGACCCCACATTGATAGAGAAAATTGAAGAGCCTTATATTCATGCTTCTATTATCACCCTTTCGGAGTATATGGGCCCGATTATCACCCTTTGCTTGGGCAAGCGCGGTGTGCTCACCAAGCAGGAGTATATTTCCGGCAATCGCTTGGAATTGTCGTTCGACATTCCTTTGGGCGAGATAGTGATTGATTTCTACGACAAACTGAAGAGTATCTCTAAGGGCTATGCCTCATTCGACTACTATATCAGTTCGTATCGCGAATCCAAGCTCATCAAACTCGACATCTTGCTCAATGGTCAGCCGGTGGATGCGCTGAGTTCGCTCACCCATGTGGATAATGCCGTGTCGTTAGGGCGTCGCATGTGTGAAAAATTAAAAGAACTGATTCCGCGCCAGCAATATGATATTGCCATTCAGGCGGCTATCGGAGCCAAGATTGTGGCGCGCGAAACGGTGAAGCAAGTGCGCAAAGATGTTACGGCCAAGTGCTATGGCGGCGACGTGAGCCGTAAGCGTAAGTTGCTCGAAAAGCAAAAAGCCGGTAAAAAGCGCATGAAGCAAATCGGCACGGTGCAAGTGCCGCAAAAAGCGTTCTTGGCAGTGCTGAAATTAGACTAATGCATTAGAATATACAATGTGAATAGAGGGCGGTATCAAAAGATGCCGCCCTTTAAATTTGTGATAGAGATATGGATTTGTAATTCATTATGAATAAATGATTTTTATTCAAATTTCATGGTGGTGGTGGGCTTGATGGTCGACACGATGTGGCTTGGACCGATCAGACTGATGAGCGAAATCACGATGATGCCCAAATTCAGTAGCAGTAGGGCAGGGATGTTGATTTCAATGGGCACATACGACATATAGTAGGCCTCGGGATTGAGGGTCAAAATGTGGAAGTGCTGCTGAATGAGTGCCAGCCCAATGCCCACCACATTTCCAATGAAGATGGAGCGCAAAACCAATTTTCCGGTGAGATAAATAAAAACTTTACGAATCATGCTATTGGGGCAGCCCATCGATTTTAAGATGCCTACCATCCTAATTCGCTCAAGGATAATCATTAGCAATGCCGAAATTAAAGTGAAAGATGAAACGATAATCATCAGCGTGAGAATAATCACCACATTCATGTTGAGCATGCTCAGCCAGGTGAAATACGATGAATTGCTCTGCGTGATGGTTTCCACCACATGAAGGGTGGGGTAGTTGTGTTCCATCGTGGAGAGGGCGAGAGTGGAGTAGAGGCTTCGGGCATCGGAGTTGAGATTATCTGTTGTCTTTAGGTTGACGCCCACATAGTTGCCGGTAAATCCGTCCCAATCGTTCACACTTTGCAGCAATTTGATATTGCCGATGATATACGACTTGTCGAAGGTATCGAGATCCGTGTTGTAGATGCCCACAATAATGCTACGGCGGGCTTTCACCTGATTGTCGATGAAATAAGAAAAGAGCTTGTCGCCCACCTTCAATCGGAGTTGGTCGACCAATTTTTGAGAAATGATGATTTCTCGGGTATCGGCAGTGTCGGCGAGGTTTGGTAAGCGACCTTCCACTAAGCAATTTTGCAAATAGGAGAAATCGTAGCCATCGTCCACACCTCTGTAAATCACACCTTTAAAATCCTCGTCCGTTTTTAAAATGGCGGGTTTCTCAGCCATCAAACTCATACTCTGCACGGCGCTCATCAGCTCGGGATTTCCCTTTATTCCTTGAAACACCGCGTGAGCATTCACGGTAGAGAAATTTTCATCGATGCCTAAGGCTGCATTGCTTACCTTGAGGTGGGGGTTGATGGAATAAATTTTGCGGGTGATTTCGCTCTTAAATCCCAGCACAATCACCACCGAAAGAATCATAATCAAAATGGCAAGCACCATGCCAATGGTGGCTACATTGAGGCTGGGCGATGCCGATTTTTCGCCATTGCCCAATTTCAGTCGTCGTGCTATGAATAGTTCCACTTTCATATTCCGACAACAAAATTAGCAAAAAATGCCGAAGGATTTTATTAATTCGGGCATTAATGTTAATTTTGTAAGAAATTTTTTCTGATCAAGATGATGAGTGTAATAAAGAATTTGTTTTTAATCACCGTATCGCCTCAGTTGGGTTGGAGCGATATCAATAAATCCGGGCATACCACTCGCAAAGTGCTTCAGGGCGGTTTTTATCCTTTGCTGATGATTTTGGCGGCTGCATCGTTTGCCCCAATGCTCTATGATTCAGTGGAATGGCCCTTGTTTCAATGCATTGTGCACGCGATAGCCGAATTTTCGGGCTTTTTTGCCACATTTTTTATTACCGGATTGGCATTGGGCACTTTTTGCAGAGAGTTAACGAAAACGAATTCCTACCTTGTGCGTATGCACAATTTTGTGGCATATAATTTAATGTATCTCATCTTTATTGAGATTGTGAATAATTGTATGGCATATTTGTTTACACCTATGTTTTTTCTTTATCTCTATGCTCCGGTGATAGTGAGTAAAGGAATTGATTATCTTGGAGTTACAGAGCGAAAAGATGTGAGAAAGGTGGTGACTATCACTTCGGTGATGATTCTTGTTGCTCCTTATTTAATTAGGAAATTGTTGGAATTAATGATTCGCTTTTAAAAATTAAATCTCATGGCCACAGTGAATATAAATATAAAAAACCGTAGAGCTTCTTTTGATTACGAAATCATTGAAACTTTTGATGCGGGCATCGTGCTCACTGGCACCGAAATTAAGTCCATTCGTCAAGGAAAAGCAGGATTGACCGATACTTACTGCTTGGTGATAAATGGTGAAGTGTGGGTGAAAAATATGTATATTGCCGAGTATTCGCAAGGTTCGTACAACAACCATATCACGCATCGCGACCGCAAATTGCTCCTCAATAGAAAAGAAATTCAAAAAATTGCCAAAGCAGCTGAGCAACCCGGTTTTTCTATCGTGCCGCTACGGGTGTTTTTGAACGAAAGAGGTTTTGCAAAAATGGTGATTGCCATTGCGCGAGGTAAAAAGATGTTCGATAAACGGCAGTCGATCAAAGAGCGAGAAGACAAGCGAGCCATGGAAAGAATGTTTAAGCACTAAAATCCACATGAGCTAAAATATCGCTATGGACGCAATGGCAAATTTGCCATAACCGCGACATCATTTTTTTTTTGCCAAACCTCGCCACAGCCCAAAATTCAGAGCTATTCTGGATTTTTTCAAAATAGAGCATCCTCAGTGATGCTTTTTTATTGGATAAAATTCAATCATAATTTATATTATGTTAAATAAAAGAAAATCTATTTTAAGCCGCGAACTCCCCCACCAAATCCCTTCATCCCCTCCTCCCCCTCAAAAAAAATAATTCGTTACCCCTCCACTAAATATCTTCCTCTCATAATCTCATAATCTCATAATCTCATAATCCTTATCGGGCTTTAAATCTTTCTCAGCCTCTTGGAGACTGATAGTTTCCACATTTTTTTAGGATATTGGTTGAAAATGTGTCTTTTTTTATTGCTATGTCAAAAAATGTTATTAAATTTGCAGTAAAGATGAGAGTTTCTTTAGCAAACCGAATCACAAGATGAAATTTTATTATTCATATCGATTTTATTTTTCTTTTATTTCGCAAAAATAAAGGCGGTATAATAATGTGTTAATCATAAATGATATTTTTAATTCACTATCCCGCCCTACACGACGGGATTTTTTAATGTAGATTGATGGAATTAAGAGTGGCGATACAGGGCGTAGCGGGATGTTTTCATGATGCTGCCGCACGCGAATATTTTCAAGGTAGGGATATCCAAACCGTGCCTTGCGACACCTTTCACGATATGTTCAACCTGCTCAAATCCGATGCCTCTATGCTGGGCATTGTGGCGATTGAAAACACCATAGCCGGTAGCCTTTTGCAAAATCACGAACTGCTCCGCCAAAGCAATATGACCGTGGTGGGTGAATATAAAAAATACATTTCTCACTCCATCGCAGCATTGCCGGGGCAGTCGATCGACGATATTGTGGAGGTCAATTCCCACCCTATGGCATTGCGCCAATGTGAGCAATACCTGCTCATGCACCCTCGTATGAAGATGGTGGAAACCTACGATACAGCCGGCAGTGCCAAAACCATTGCCGAAAAGCGATTGCTCGGTCATGCTGCCATTTGTGGCCGGTTTGCTGCCGAACTCTATGGCTTGAATGTGCTGGAAGACGATATTCAAACTAATAAGCGAAATTTTACTCGCTTTTTGGTGGTGACCGACCCCATAAATGCCGACCTTTTTAAAGACCAAAAAGCCATCAATAAAGCCTCCATCGCCTTCACCCTACCCCACTCTCAAGGTAGCCTGTCGGCGATTCTCGTGATTTTCTCGTTCTACGGATTAAACCTCACCAAAATTCAGTCGTTGCCCATCATCGGCAGAGAATGGGAATATCGCTTTTATGTGAACCTCACTTTTAATGATTATACACGTTATCGCCAATCGATTGATGCGGTGCGTCCGTTGATTAGCGATTTTAAAATACTTGGAGAATATGCAGAATTTGAGTAACATACAGCCCGCCAATAGAGTGAAGGAAGTGAAAGAATATTACTTTTCCACCAAACTCAAAGAAATTGCAAAACTCAATGCCGAAGGTGCCGACATCGTGTCGCTCGGCATTGGCGGTCCCGATCGTCCACCCCACCCCGAAGTGATTGCCACCTTGTGTAGCCAAGCCTCGCAACCCGCTGCTCACGGCTATCAACCCTATGTGGGGCTTCCCTCGCTACGAAAGGCATATGCCGATTGGTATGAAAAATACTTTCATGTGGCGCTTAATCCCGACACTGAAATTCAACCACTTATCGGCTCAAAAGAAGGAATTTTGCACACCACATTGGCTTTCGTTAATCCCGGTGACGGCGTGCTTATCCCCAACCCGGGCTACCCTACCTACACCTCTGTGAGCCGATTGGCTGAAGCCAAAATCTTTACTTACAACCTTACCGAAGATAGCCGGTGGGAGCCCGATTTTGAGGCTTTGGAGGCGCTTCCTCTTGAAGAAATCAAACTGATGTGGGTGAATTATCCACACATGCCCACCGGAAAAAGCGCTTCGAAAGAGCTCTTCCAGAAAATTGTGGATTTCGGACGGAAACACGATATCGTGATTGTGAACGATAATCCCTACAGTTTTATACTTCATGAGCAGCAATTGAGTATCCTTTCCATTGATGGCGCAAAAGACATTGCCATTGAAATGAACTCTTTGAGTAAATCGCACAATATGCCGGGCTGGCGTATGGGTATGATTGCCGGTAATACGCAATTCATCAACTGGATTTTGAAGGTGAAATCCAACATTGATTCCGGACAGTTTAAACCTATGATGGAAGCCGCTGTGAAAGCCTTGCAAGCCGATGATGAATGGTATGAGGAAGTGAATCGCGAATATCGCGAGCGTCGAATCATTGCCGAGCAAATTATGGAGGCGTTAGGTTGCACTTTCTGCCCTGAGCAGCGCGGACTCTTCTTGTGGGGAAGAATCCCCGACCGCTATGCTTCGGCTGCCGAATTGGCTGATGAAGTGCTCTATCAAGCACGAGTGTTCATTGTGCCGGGCTTCATTTTCGGCAGTAATGGCAACCGCTATATCCGCATCTCGCTATGCGCTACCCAAGAAAAATTGACAGAAGCCCTACATCGAATTAATGAATTAAAAAACAAAACAAAATAGATAGATTATGTCAGATCAAAAATTATTTTCCGATCTTAAGCCCATCACCTTTGAAGGTGTTGACTCCAATAAACCTCTCGTGATTGCCGGGCCTTGCAGTGCTGAGAGTGAAGAACAAGTGCTCTCCACCGCTAAGGGGCTGGCTAAGAGCGGCATCAAAATTTTCCGCGCCGGTATTTGGAAACCTCGCACCAAGCCGGGCGGCTTCGAAGGTATAGGTATGCGAGGCTTGCTCTGGATGCATCAAGTAAAAAAAGAAACCGGTATGTACACCGCCATCGAAGTGGCTAACCGCGAGCATGTGTCGGCAGCCCTCGATGCCGGGATTGATATCCTGTGGATAGGCGCGCGCACAAGTGCCAATCCTTTCGCTATGCAAGAAATTGCCGATGCCCTACAATCACATCCCGATGCCACCGTGCTGGTGAAAAACCCTGTGAATCCCGACATTGAGCTTTGGATAGGCGCTTTGCAACGTATCTACAACGCCGGCATCCGACGCCTCGGTGCCATTCACCGCGGATTTAGCACCTACGGTAAACACCTCTTCCGCAATGAACCACAATGGCATATCCCCATCGAATTGCACCGCCGCATTCCCAACTTGCCCATTATTTGCGACCCTTCACACATTGGCGGAAAGCGCGAACTCATCGGCCCGGTGTCGCAGCAAGCACTCGATATGGGTTTCGACGGTTTGATTATTGAATCGCACTGCAATCCCGAATGTGCTTTGAGCGATGCCAATCAGCAAGTCACGCCCGAGGCGCTCAACCTCATTATCAACACGCTCGTGCTCCGCGACACCAAGCAATCTACCGAAAATCTTACGCTCCTACGCCAGCACATCGACCAATGCGACAACGAGCTCATCGAAATCTTGAGCAAACGAATGGCAGTGTGCAGAGAAATCGGTCAGTATAAAAAAGAGCACAACATGCAAGTGGTGCAAAACAATCGCTACAGCGATATCATGAGCAAGCGTGTGAGCCAAGCGGAAGAAATGGGACTTTCCGGCGAATTTATGCAAGTGGTGATGCAAGCCGTGCACGAAGAATCGGTTCGCCAACAAATTGATGTAGTCAACAAGCAAATTCTTTAACATGAAAATATTGATTTTGGGAGCAGGAAAAATGGGCTCCTTCTTTTGCGACGTGCTGAGCATGAACCACGAAGTGGCCATCTACGATACCGACAAAGAACGCTTGCGATTCACTTTTAATGCGCTGCGCTTCACCACAATGGAAGAAATTGAAGCATTCCGACCGGAAATGATGATTAATGCCGTGACGGTGAAATACACCATCGAGGCGTTCCGTCAAGTGATGCCCTTCTTGCCGCCCACATGCATCATCTCCGACATTGCCTCGGTGAAAACCGGACTGCCCGAATTTTATGCATCCTGTGGCCATCCTTTCGTGAGCACACACCCTATGTTTGGTCCCACATTCGCTTCGCTTAGCAATTTGAGCAACGAAAACGCTATCATCATCACCGAAAGCGACCATTTGGGAAAAGTGTTTTTCCGCGATTTATACCAAATGCTACATCTCCACGTGTGTGAATATTCTTTCGACCAGCACGACGAAACCATCTCCTATTCCCTCTCCATCCCATTTGCCAGCACCCTCGTGTTTGCCAGCGTGATGAAGCACCAAGACGCTCCCGGCACCACCTTCAAGCGACACATGGCTATAGCACACGGATTGATGTCGGAAGACGACTACCTCCTTCAAGAAATTTTGTTCAATCCTCGCACACCACATCAGTTGAATTTAATCAAAGCACAACTCGACCGTCTTCAAACCATTATCGAAAACAAAGACAGCCAAGCCATGGCGCAATATCTCAACGAAGTGCGAGAAAATCTGAAATAAATCGGGTCCATCGCTCACTTTTGCCGAAGGAATCCGCTTTCTCATAAATGGGGCACTGCAAACCACCAAGCAGCGCTCCATTCTCCTAATCCCGCCCAATCCCTTCGTCATCTCGCAGAACTGCACCCTTTTTGATGCACTTGTTTTCTTTTTTGCTTTTGATTTTATCTTTTTTAGATAATTTTGTTGTATTTTTGTAGACACATTCACAGATAAACAGAAAGCAGATGGAATCGTTTGAAAAAGAGAAAAAACTTTATGGCTTGATTGGGTATCCATTGGGTCATTCGTTTTCGATGGAATACTTTAATGAAAAATTCGCTTCGGAAAATATCAATTCCGAGTATATGAATTTTGAAATTGATGATATTGGCAAATTGATGGAAGTGATTGCCGAATACCCCAATCTTTGCGGCCTCAATGTCACTATCCCTTATAAAGAGCAAGTGCTCCCCTATCTCACTTCCATCGACGATGGGGCAAAAGCCATTGGAGCTGTGAATGTGATTAAAATCACCAGAGGGAATAAGGACAATGAAATTCAGTTGAAGGGCTACAATTCCGATGCCATTGGATTTTCCGAATCTATCAAGCCCTTGCTGAAACCGCACCATCAAAAAGCCATGGTGCTTGGCACCGGCGGGGCTTCGAAAGCCGTGACTTTTGCCCTTGAGCAATTATGCATTGATGTGATGCATGTGTCGCGCCAAAAATCCGCCTTTACCCACACCTACGATGAACTCACCAAGGCCATGGTGGCTGAACACCAAGTGATTGTCAACACCACTCCTCTCGGTATGTTCCCCAATGTGGACTCTTGTCCCGACTTCCCCTATCGATTCCTCTCCCGCAAGCATTTGTGCTACGATTTGGTGTATAATCCCGACGTCACTTTGTTTATGAAGAAGGCGCAACAAGCGGGAGCAGAAGTGAAAAACGGGTTGGAAATGCTTCTGTTGCAAGCCTTTGCCGCTTACGAAATTTGGACCACTGAAATGTGATGCCATCCTTTCATGAACGCCTCTCCCCTATCTAAAATCCCTCTTATCCGCATTTGTGTTCCTTTTTGCGGAGGGATAGTGTTGGGGAATTTCTGCCCGAATATCTCATTATGGAGCGTGCTATGTACGGTGCTATTAGGTGCTTTGCTCTATGTGCTGTTGAATATCATATCACGTACGCTGGAGCGGCGAAAAGCCTATCGCCCGTATTATTTCGCGCCTATCTTTATCATTGCTATGGCATTGGGTTGCGCCACTTTTTTGGTGCACCAGCCTCCCACGCTGCCGCTTCATAAAATCAATGGCACGGTGGGCTATGGCACCATCGAAAACATTGAATTTAAAGAGCAATCCACCTATATGGTGGTGAAAATGAAAAGCGAATACGCCCAAGGAACTACCATCCGGCTCACTACACGAGGATGCAATTATCAGCTTCGTGAAGGCGATAATATAGCGTTTTCTTTGGCATTACAACCCATAGGGGATACACACATGCCCGGCGATGCCGATTTTGCAACACTTCTCAAGCGCAAAGGACTCATTTACAGCCAGCACATTGATGTGGATGCCGTGGTGAAATACGGCCACACGTCCTCTTTTATGAGCCGAATGGCGCATCTCAGGCGCAATTTAAAAAATGCCGTCTACACCTCATCAATATCTTCCACCGCCAAGCATTACATTATTGCGCTGATTTTGGGCGATAAGAAACACATTGATAGGCAAACTCAAAACGAGTATGCACATGCGGGTTTGTCGCATTTGCTCGCATTGAGTGGCTTGCATATCGGCATTATGATGACGCTGATATGGCTCATTCTGTGGCCATTAGACTTCTATCGCTTAAAGAAATGGCGATTTGTGCTGTCGTTGGCAATAGTGATTCTGTACGACTGCCTTACCGGATTGCCGCCATCGGTGGTGAGAGCCACCATTATGATTGGCTTCTCCTTCTCCACTTTTATTTTCGGTAGGAAATCGTCGGCAATCAACGCGCTGATGGCTTCAGCATTGGTGATACTGGCATTTTCACCGGAATCATTGTTCAATGCCGGTTTTCAATTGAGCTTTATCACCGTGCTTTTCATCCTTTTGCTTGCTACAAACAATCAGCTACTACGCACCAACCATGCTTGGCTCAGCTATATTCTATCGCTCATCGCCATCTCGATCATTGCCTCCATCGCCACCACCGCACTCACCGCCTATCATTTTCATTCCATTTCGTGGGCAGGCGTGGTAGCCAATTTGCTGTCTATTCCCGTGTTCACTATCTTTATGGGCGTGGCGGTGGTCATCATCATGCTCGCTGTGGTGAATGTGAACATTGAAATCGTGAGCCAAGTGGCTGATGCTATGGTGAGCTACCTTCAAGGTGTGGCATCTACAGTGTCCGCCATCCCCGGAGCATATTCTGAGGAGGTGTATTTTTCCTCGGTGGATGTAGCGGTGTATTTCGCTTGTGCCCTATTATTAATCCTCTTTTTCAAATTTCGAAAATGGCGCTATTTCAATCTGAGCATCGCTATATGCGCCGTGGGCATCGTGCTGCACTCCGTAGCTCACTACCGCGTCCCTCGTGAAGGGTGTGTGCTAACAGCATCATTCCATCACACGCCCATCATTTTCTACCACTTGTCGACCGCCTACTATTGGGTGCCCGACGACAATCGCCTCGCCTTCAATCCCGACGAGTTTCGTGACTATCACTCCGGCTTTTTTGCCAAGCACGGCATCTCCCACTTTGTGGAAGCCACCGATAGCACTGCTATCGAAAACACCGTGATTCATGCCCCCATTGCCTATATCTACGGAAAGACCTTTTTAGTGGCAGGTCGCAAACGATGGAAACGGGTGGAAGCCTCTAAAAAGTTGGACATCGACTACTGTGTAATCACCCGCAATTTCAATTCCACCATTGCCGAATTAGATTCGCTTTATCATATCAAATGCGTGGTGGTTTCCGGCGATGTTTACGAGCCGAATATTCATAAACTTGCCCGGCAGTGCAATCAAATGGGCATCCCATTCCACGATTTGCGAGAGCACACTCTCGTGGTGCAATAGCGCAAGCTGTTATTTCACCACACGCCCCGCAGC
The DNA here is from genome assembly GCA_051871435.1 of Sodaliphilus sp. Taxonomy (GTDB): domain Bacteria; phylum Bacteroidota; class Bacteroidia; order Bacteroidales; family Muribaculaceae; genus Sodaliphilus. Next base: position 28,669 of record JBJECV010000009.1, read on the forward strand.
GTAGAAATGCCGAATGAAGTAATCTTCTGTGATGTCGCTGATTCTCACACCTCTTGACGAAGAAGCGTGCGCAAATTTGTTGTCTTTCAGGTAAATACCCACATGGGTGATTCGAGAGGTTTTTTTCGATGTTTTGTAGAATAGCAAATCGCCTTCGCGCAAATCGTCCACATCAATCAACTTACAGTTTTTCTCAAAAATTTTAGCGGAATTACGTTCTATCCGCTTATGGTAAACCGTTTTATAGATTTGCAACACAAATCCGGAGCAGTCCACCCCACTCTTCGTGTTGCCTCCATACAGGTAAGGTACGCCAAGCCAGCCCTTAATTTCGCGATAGAGCTGTTTGTTGTCGCGAGAAGTAAGGCGAATATTGAGTGTTTTCCAATCGTCGCTCACCTTTTCCACCCTCTTTTGGGTGGGTGGTTGGCGCACCACTTCCTTTTTGCTATGGCAGCCGCACAGCATCAGCGCCATCACCACCATGATGGATATCAAATTCGCCGAGTGTTTGTGCCAAAAGAGCGAGCGCATAGGTTTTTGAATGAAAAATGCTAAAGAAAGAAGTGAGCGCCATCGCTCAAGAGCATCTTTCTTTAGCATTAAAAAAAAGGAAAAATCTTATTTTTCAGCAGATTCTGCTTCTTCGTTGCTTTCTTCTTCTTTTTTCACGAAAGTGGTGTATCCGGCTTGCACAAGTGTGTTGAACCACGAAATCAATTTCTTGATATCGGTTTTATACACACGCTCTTCGTCGTATTCCGGAAGAACGGAAGCCATAAATTCGTGGAGCTGTTCGTCGGTTTTATATGCCGATGCGTCCACACCTTCCGGATATTTTGCAATGGCACTTTCGAGCACCGCTGTGAGGGGTTTGTCGTCGCCGGTAGTGTAGATAGCCACATCGCCGAGAGAAATGATTTTATCGCGAGAATGAACCGGGAAACGCTTTTTGTCGACCAAACTTTCCACAATCACAAGATTCTTACCATAAGAAATGAGTTTGTACAAACCGGGCTTACCGGAGATATTCAAAATAGATTTCAACATAAAAATTTACTATAAATAAGTTACAAATGATTCAGTATTATCTCCACAAAGTTAGTGAAAATAATCTTAATAATTGCCTTTTCGGAGCATTTTAGGAGGCAAGTAAAGTTACTTTAACAGTTGAAGCCTACTTACGATTTGTGGAATGAGCGCAGTGCTACCATCGTTCACAAGTTCCACATCACCGTTTCGGCTTTGTTCTTCAGCGGCTTGCGCGGCTATGCGTCGGAGCACTTCTTCGCGCGAGATGGCATTGCGCTTCATCACGCGCTCCACCCTAATGGCGGTGGGAGCAGTCACTTTCCACAAGTGGTCCACAATGGCATGCACGCCGCTGGCATACGGGATGGCGGTTTCCACAAATGCGATTTTATCGTGCTTTTTCGCCCATTGTAGCATATCGGCGCGCACCGCCGGATGCACGATGGCATTCAAATCGGCAAGCGCTGATGTTTCCGAAAACACCAGTGCCGATAGCACTCGCGTTTGGAGCTTTCCTTCGCTAAAGATAGCCTTGCCAAAGCGTTCTTCCAATTGCTTGCGTATGGTGGGGGAATGGCGCATCAGCTGCTTTGCGCGGCTGTCGGAATCATACACCGGATACCCCAGCAAGCGAAGCACTTGCGAAACCACCGATTTCCCACAGCCTATGCCTCCAGTAATAGCTACAATCATCACTTTATCATCCAGTTGACCGAATCGGTGAGAATTTTGTAAATCTTTCGATGCGGAAATTCTTCTGCTTTGCGCACTGCCACCCTACCCGATTTTTTCGTTAAATCGATGTCCTCGGCAAAAACGGCTACAGTGGGAGCTTTGGCATGATAAAAACTCTCGGGCACATAGTAGAGAATGTCCACTGTGGCGGGCTGATAAAAGATTCTTTGCCCTTTAATCTCTTTGGGCTCTATGGGGATTGAAGCACGCTTCAGATAGTTTTTTTCCAATTTCAAACGCATTGTCACCTGCTTGATTTCGCATCTCACATTGGGAATGGGCTTGAGCGGAACAGTTACGATGGTGTCGGATAAGTTTTTCACTGTGAAAGGCTGAAGCGCTACCGATTCAATGGTTTCAAGCACTTCTTTCTTGGCGTAAATCACCACCGAATCGGGGCTACACACCGGCCAATTCACCATTGAAATGTTCACCGGATTAAGTTGCAAGCGAATGCTATTGGCAAAAGTAACCGGCACTTTTTTCCCCTCATGGCTCACCGCAGTAAATGTAAGAGGAAAACCTGCCGGGCTTTTGGGTGCAGTGACAGGGCGTTCCAAATTGTTGAGATTCACAGCGGCATAAATATCGTCGGCTGTAATCACCAACTGCGAATTGCTCTTCTGAAACTTGGCGGGAAAATTGATTTTTGCTTCCGGTGGAAAAAATTTGTAGTAGAGTTGGGAAAACACCTTTCCTTCCATTTGCAATTTCACTGTGGGCGGAATTGAATCAACGATGGTTACTTCGCTCGGAACGCCCACAATGGATAGCCGGATTTTTACATCGGTGGTGTAGGATTTCATCACCCCCCACGCAAAAAAAGAAAAGAGAAAGAAATACACATACAATAAAAACACTTTATAAGTGCCCTTATTCTTAGGTATTCTTTTGGGTATTTTGCTGAAAAACTTCACCGATAAATGTTATAAGTGGTCGGTTTGACAAAAGTATTCCAAACCGACCATTATGTTTTAGAAAAAATGCTTAATCTTTCTTTACGTCGGAACCGGTTTGCACGGCGTCTTGCATAGAGGGATAAATCATAGTGGAGTCGATGGTGATTTTCACCCCATCAGCGATTTCAAGCACGGTAGTGCCGTTTTTCTTGATTTCGCGAACACGACCATGGATGCCACCGGCGGTAATCACTTTGTCGCCCGATTTCATGTTTTCGCGAAATTTTTTCATTTCTTTTTGTTTCTTGCTTTGTGGGCGAATCATAAAGAAATAGAAAATGGCTATCAGTGCCACAATCATCAAAATGCTACCCATACCACTTCCTCCTTGTTGGGCTTGGGTTTGGAGCAAAATGTAGTTCAAAATCATAATTATCTTAGCTTAAAAATTAATAATAGTCTTATTTTATTTAATAATTTGCTTGTGGCTACGCAGGTCTTTCACTGCTGCATTAAGGATGCCATTCACAAATTTTCCACTTTTGGGCGTGCTGTAGAGTTTTGCCAATTCTATGTATTCATTGAGCGACACATTCACGGGAATGTTCGGGAAATGACGAATCTCCGACAAGGCTGCATCCATCACCAAGCGGTCCATCAATGCGATGCGTTCCACATCCCATTTTTCGGATTGCACGAATTGATCGATCAGTGCATTGTTTTCTTCCAATTCGTTCACAATTTTGGTGAATAGCTCTTCGCCGAATTGGGCATCTTCGTCGTTTTTGAATTGTGGTAGAATGGGAGATTTTACCCCATCGGCAAATCGTTTGATGGTTTTCATCACAAATTCGCCCACTATTTGCAAATCGTCGTCGGTGAAGTACACACTCATCATCTGCAAGTGCTCCAAAAGGGTTTCATCCGTGAGGATGATGGTGTTCATCACTTTTATCCACATATCGCTTACCGTAATTTCCCCTGCCATATATTTGGTGTAGGGCTCGGAATGAAGCACCTTGTTGAGGAGTAGGCGAACGAAGAGTTCATCGTTGCGCCAATTGATTTTTTTGCTTTCCACATAGTCGGCAAGTGTGGTATCGGTGCGGAGTTTTTCAACCAACTCATTCTCCACAAAGCGCATATCGGGATGCAGGTCTTCTTCGGTGGGGAGAAATTTGTGTTTAGCCTCATCAAGGCGCAAATCTTGCACTTCGGAGAGGACGATTATCAATTGCAGCAACGCATTGTAGAGCTCATAGGATTTATCCAAGCTCTTTTTTAATTCTTTTTTAGCTGCTGTGAGGGTCATGGCTTCTTTTGATACCATGTAGGCGTACAGCATTTGCACGACTTTTGCTCTAATCAAGATTCGATTAATCATCTATGTATTGAATTTTTTTGCAAAGTTATCCTAAATTGCGAATGTAATCAAATAAAAGTTTATGAATTTACGTTCTGCCCGTCGTTTAAGCGCTGGCGTACCACTTCGTAAATCATAATTCCGCCAGCCACCGACACATTGAGCGAATTAATTTGCCCGAATTCCGGAATTGCCACGAGGGTGTCGCAGAGTTTGAGAATATCGGGTGAAATGCCGGTGTCTTCTGCCCCGAGCACTACTGCCACCGGTCCGGTGAAATCGCCTTGGGTGTAGTTGATGTCGGCTTTTTCCGAAGCGCCCAGCACTTTGCATCCGCTTTCAGCCAAATATTTCACGGCTTTAGCCAAATTGCGCTCGCGGCACACCGGAAGATAGTTGAGGGCTCCTGCAGAGGTTTTTACGGCATCGGCATTCACGCTCACACTGTTGCGCTCCGGAATCACAATGGCATTCACACCCGCACATTCGCAAGTGCGTGCTATGGCACCGAAATTCCTTACATCGGTCACTCCGTCGAGCACCACGATAAAGGGATTGATGCCTTCTTCGTAGAGTGCGGGCACAATGTCGTGCACATGATAATAGTCTACAGCCGCCATAAAGGCTATCACCCCTTGGTGATTTTTGCGGGTGATGCGATTGAGGCGCTCTATGGGCACACGTTGCACCGGAATGTGATGTGCTGTGGTGGCTTCGAGCAAAGCATGCGCCAATTCGCCGCCAAGGTTCTTCTTCATCAGCACCTTGTCGACTTGCTTGCCCGATTCTATGGCTTCTATCACGGCACGAATGCCAAACACCAATTGTGATTTATCTGTCATATTTCTTCAGTCCAATTAATGATTTTGCATTTTCAATGGCGGCTTGATTCACATTTTTGCCGCTGAGCATTCTTGCAATTTCGAGCACGTGTTCTTGCTCATCCAGAGTTTTCACTTGGGTGATAGTGGTGTGCTCGTTGTCGGTTTTATACACCATCAAGTGGGCATCGGCATGGGCTGCCACTTGAGGAAGATGCGTGATGGCTATCACCTGTATGCGCGCCGATATTTCGCTCATCATTTCGCCGATTTTGTTCGCAATATCGCCCGACACTCCGGTATCCACTTCGTCAAAAATGATGGTGGGCAGATTCATCGTGCGTGCTGTGATGGCTTTAATGCCCAGCATCAGGCGCGACAATTCGCCACCAGAGGCGGTGTCTTTCACCGGCATCAGATTTTGATTTTTGTTGAAGGCAAACAAAAATTCCACCGCATCCACGCCCGATGGAGTGAAATCCGTGGCTTGGAATTGAATGTCGAAAGCCAAATTCTTCATGCCGAGGGCCTGTGCCAAAGGCAGAATTTGCGTGATGAACACTTGGGCAGCTTTTTTTCTTGATTCGGTGAGCGATTGGGCTAATTCAGTAAGCAATTTGCGCTTAGTGCCCAATTGCGATTCTATTTCTGAAATTTGGTCGGCACTATGATTAATCAATGCCAATTGCTGCTCAAATTGTTGCTGAATAGAGAGCAGTTCGTTCACGGATTGCACATTATGCTTTCGCTCGAGTTGGTAGATAGCGTTGAGCCGGCTTTCCACTGTCTCCAATTGTTGCGGGTCGTCCACTAATTGATCGTCCACGTATGAAATGGTTTGGGCTATGTCTTTCAAATCCACCACTATCCCATCCATGCGTTCGCTCATGCCTTCTATCTCTGCGAGGTTGGGCTCCGTGAGCTGTATGCGATGTGCAATGGTGGAGAGTTGTTCCAAAATGGAATTGTCGTTGGCATTAAGTGCGGAGTGAATGGCCCACAAATTTTGCTTGATGTCGGAAATGTTGCTCAACCTTTTCTGTAGATTTTCCAATTCAATATCTTCATTTTCTGCGAGTTTTAGCTCTTGCAGTTGCTGAAGTTGGAATTGGATGTAATCTTCTTCCGCCTTGCTTTTTTCCAGTTTGCTTTTTGTGTCGAGAAGTTGCTTCTGAAGTTGATTATAGCATATATATTCGTGGTGATATTTCGAAGCCACTTCTTTGTTTCGGGCAATGCTGTCTAATATAGAGAGTTGGAAAGTGGGTTTGGAAAGGAGCATATTGCTATGCTGAGAGTGAATATCCACCAGTCTTGAAGCCAAATCTTTAAGAATGTACAGACTCACCGGGCTATCGTTTACAAAACTGCGTGAACGACCGGAGGCGCTGATTTCGCGGCGAATGATGCACTCATTTCCCCAGTCATCAATTTCGTTCTCGCCAAAATAATCTCCCAATTCGTAGGCTGCGATATCAAACGATGCTTCCACCACCACTTTGCTTTCGGAATCTCTCACCGCACGCGAGTCGGCTCGCTCTCCCAAAATAAGCGACAATGCGCCCAGCAGAATCGATTTACCGGCACCGGTTTCACCGGTGATAATGGTTACTCCGGGGCGGAACTCTATTTCGAGTTCATGGATAAGTGCATAGTTGGATACGTACAGTCGGGTAAGCATAGCTGCTTTAGTTGTTTTGTTCTTCTTTTTTGATTTTGTCTAATCGGGCTTGTTCGGTGGGCCAGAGCGGATAAAGGGTTTCGTACACGGCTGCCTTTTCGGTTAAATTAGCTTTGGAATACACATTCACCAATTCATCCAATTTAGCATCCTTAAACATCGACAAGCACACCGACATTGGCGCTACGTCGTACACCTTCTTTAGTGTTTCCAACGATTGTGTAATCACTTGCCTACCCTTGTCTACACTCACCACCATTTGGTCGAGTCCCAAGCGGTGATAATTGTAGAGCACTTCGCGTATGCCCGAAGTAGCTTTGTCGGTGTAGGCACTCAGCACGGCACTTCTGTTTTTGGTGTCTTCAAATGCTTTCCAGCCGCTTTCACCGCTACTTTGTGCCATTCTCACCACATTGGCTGCTTTCTCGTAATAAGGGTCGCCGCCGCGCAACGAGAATGTGTCGAAATCCATTCCGATAATTAAGAAGGCATAAAAATTCAAGATAGCCGTGAGATTGCTTTGCATATCTTGTTCAGAGTACACCAATGGCTCGTTTTGCTCGTAGGTAACGTCCACCTTTGTGTCCTTAAAGTTGATGATGGTGGTGGTGTACGAGCTGTTGTACACCGGGCGCTGGGATTGAACTTGCAAATCACCGGAAATCTTGCCGGTGCCTTCATCGTAGGTGCTCACCGTGAGAAACAATTTGCATTGAATCTTTTCATTGTTTCCAAATTGAGCATCGGTCCACTTGGTGGTGTTCATATACTCCGCAATGGCTTGCTGAAGCGTAGTAAAAATCTCTTTGTTGGCATTTTGCACTTTGGCGGAATTGATTTCCACCTCGCAATTCAATTCTTGGGCGTGGGCCATCATGCAGGCACCGGCCATCGCCATCAATAGTAAAAAGAATTTTAAACGATTCATAAGCCAATTGCTGATTTTAAATTATTTCGATTGGAGTTTGATTTTGGTAAGCACATTCTTAGTGTCTTGCGGGAAGTCGCCATTCATCATCCAGCCATAATAGCCGCTGTCCACTTGCAGCACTTCCTTCACACTCCTACCTCTATATTTGCCGAAATTAAACACCACTTCGTTTTTATCGTTGTACACAAATCTGCCGGCAAGGTCCACATTCTTGTTTTGTGTAGAAAATGCCGCAAGGTAGTCGATATCGTTTTGAAGCGACGGGTACCTATCGAGCTGACTTTTCAGCACCTCGTAGGTGGCTCGGGTGTCGGCATTGGCTGAGTGAGAGTTTTCCAGCTCTTTGCCGCAATAGAATCGGTAGGCAGCCGTGAGGTTGCGCTGCTCCATTTTGTGGAAAATGGTTTGCACATCCACAAATTTGCGCTTTGTGAAATCGAAACTCACTCCGGCGTGCAAAAATTCTTCTTGTAGCATCGGAATATCGAAGCGGTTGCTATTGAATCCGGCAATGTCGCATCCTTCGAACACTGCCGCCAATTCCTTTGCCACTTGGTTGAATTTCGGGCAATCCGCCACATCGGCATCGGTGATGTGATGCACATCGGTCGATTCCTTGGGGATAGGCATCCCGGGATTGATGCGAAGTGTTTTCTGCTCCTCGGTGCCGTTGGGATACACCTTGATATATGAAATTTCAACGATTTTGTCCTTGGTGATATTGAGCCCGGTGGTTTCGAGATCAAAAAACACAATCGGACGTTTCAGATTTAAATTCATAAGTTAAATTTCTGAATGTGAATAACCGAAATTAAAGCATCATAGGCATCAAGAGCACGAGGAGTTCTTCATCCTCTTTTTGCTCTACCGGCAAAAATAGTCCTGCTCTGGTGGAATCGATTAATTTCAAATAAATTTGCTCGGAATCGATGTTGTTGAGCACGTCGATAATGTTTTCATCGTTGAAGCCGATGGCTATTTCTGCGCCATTGTATTCGCAGAGAATGCGTTCCTCGGCTGAAGTAGAGAAGTCCACGTCTTGGGTCGACATGAATAATTCGTCGGGACGCATTTCCAATTTCACCAAACCGCTCGAACTGGTGAACACCGACACACGGCGCAAGGCATTGAGCAATTGTGCGCGGTCGAGGCTTACACTAAATTGGTTGGCGGTGGGAATCACGGAGTTGTAGTTGGGGTAACGTCCGTTCACAAAGCGGCATGTGAGTGAATAATCGTCGGTTTCAAATGTGGCGCTCTTGCTGTCGATGGTGATGCTCACATCGCCTTCTTTCTTTTCAAGAATGCTGCTCAAAATGGATGCCGGCTTGGTGGGCAGAATGAACGACAGCTCTTGGTTGATGTCGAGGTTGAGTTTTCTGTAGCGCACCAATTTGTGGGTGTCGGAAGCCACAAACACAATTTCGCTTGGCTTGATATCCCAAAATACACCCATCATCACCGGACGCATACTTTCCACTCCCACGGCAAAGATGGTTTGATTAATACCTTCCACCACGGTTTTGCAAGGCAGAGTGAACTGCTTGGGCTCATCTTCCAAGGCAGCCTTAGCAGGAAATTCATTGCCATTCACACCAATGAAATTAAATTTACCATGCATGTGGGTGATGTTGATTTCCAAGTTTTCATCGTTCACATCGAATGAAAGCGCCAAGTCGGGAAGCTGCTTCAGGAGGTCTAAAAGTTTTCTGCCGTTGGCAGCAAATTTGCCTGCACCCTCAGGTTCTTGCACTTGCACGATGGTGGTGAGGCGGGTTTCTTGGTCGCTACCGGTAATCACCAGTTTATCGCCTTCAAGGTTGAATAAAAAGTTGTCGAGCACCGACAGCTGGTTTTTTGAATTCACCACTTTGCTCACCGAGGAGAGGTGGTTGAGCAAAAGTTTACTTTGAATGTTGAATTTCATATATGCTATAATTTGAAATTATTAATAATTTTCAATCAAAAAGTCGTGATGCGACAATTAACTTACAAATTTACGAAATATTGGTGAAATTTCAACAAAAAAACGCTACCCAAATTCATTGGATAGCGTGATTTTTAGCAAGTTTTTGTAGTTGGATTAAAAATCCTTTACATCACCCCACGTTCGCGAAGTCGTTTTTGCCAGTTCCATGCGCTGAGCATAGTATCCTCAATGGGCACTTCGGCTTTCCATCCAAGCACTTCGTTTGCCTTTTTGGGGTCAGCCCAAATCTTTACGATATCACCTTCGCGGCGACCCACAATTTTGTGGGGCACTTTCACGCCGGTGGCACTTTCAAAGGCATTGAGCAACTGGAGCACCGACAGCCCTTCGCCGGTGCCGATATTAAACACTTCAAGCGGCTCTTCGCTCTTGTTTTCGAGCATTCTCTCTAATGCCACCACGTGTGCTTTTGCCAAATCTACCACATTGATGAAGTCGCGGATGCACGAGCCGTCGGGGGTGTCGTAGTCGTCGCCGAAAATGCTCAATTCCTTGCGCACACCAATGGCGGTTTGTGTGAGGTAGGGCACCAAATTTTGTGGCACACCATTGGGCAATTCGCCGATTTCGGCTGATGGATGTGCCCCAATGGGGTTGAAATAGCGCAGCAAGATGGCTTTGATGGGAGCACCGCTTCTCACCACATCGGCTATGATGTCTTCACCCATTTGCTTGGTGGCGCCGTAAGGCGAAGTGGCTTTTTTGGTGGGGGCATCTTCGGTGATGGGGTTCACGTCGGGTTCGCCATACACGGTGCAAGATGAGGAGAACACGAAGCCCTTCACATCATACACAGGCATCAAATCCAACAGATTAATCAAGATGTTGAGGTTGTTGCGATAATATAGAATGGGCTTGGTGATGGATTCGCCCACGGCTTTGCTGGCGGCAAAATTGATAATGCCGTTGATGCCGGGATTGGCTTTGAATAATTCGTGGAGGGTGTTGATGTTGGTGCAATCGCCTTCCACAAACACAGGGCGCACGCCGGTGATTTTCTCAATGCCATCCAGCACGTCGATATTGCTGTTCGACAAGTTGTCGATAATCACCACTTCATAGCCCGATTGCTGTAATTCCACTGTGGTGTGGGATCCTATGAATCCCAATCCACCGGTAACAAGAATTTTTCCCTTCATTGTCTTACTATATATACTATTAGTTTATTGGTTGATTGATTGAATAATATGCTTCACAATTCTGCTACATGCCAAGCCGTCGCCGTATGGATTCACGGCTTTGCTCATCTGCTCGTAGTGCTCGCGAGAATCAAGCAATTGACTGAGGTTACCCACAATTTTATCGTAGTCCGTGCCCACCAATTTCACGGTGCCGGCTTCAAGTGCTTCGGGCCGCTCGGTGGTGTCTCTCATCACCAGCACGGGTTTGCCCAATCCCGGGGCTTCTTCCTGAATACCACCGCTGTCGGTGAGCACAATGCTCGATTTTTCCATCAAAAACACGAAGTCGAGGTATTCCAACGGCTCAATGAAAAAGAGATTGTTGTCGGCAGTGAGCGCATCGCCCAGCACTTCTTTTATGGGGCGTCGCACATTGGGATTGAGATGCATGGGGTATACAAAATCCACTTCGGGATACCGCTCGCTGAGGGTTTTGATGGCTTGACAAATATGCAAAAAGCCTTCGCCAAAGTTCTCTCTGCGATGCCCGGTGATGAGCACCATTCTGCGCTTGCCATCTGCCAATCTGCCCACATCGTAGCCCCGCGACTGTAGCTCGCTTTCAAGCGTGGCTGATAGCGCGGCATCGGATTTGATTCGTTTCACCATCATGTGAAGCGCATCAATCACGGTGTTGCCCGTTACGAAGATTTTATCTTCGCTCACGCCTTCGTTGAGCAAGTTTTGCCTACTCAATGGCGTGGGACTCAGATTGAAAGTGGTGATTCGCCCGGTGATTTGGCGGTTCATCTCTTCCGGCCATGGGCTATAGATATTGTGGGTGCGCAATCCTGCCTCCACGTGACCTACGGGTATTTGAAGATAAAAAGCGGCTAATGCGGCTGCCATACTGGTGGTGGTGTCGCCATGCACCAGCACCACATCGGGTTGCGCTTCTTTCAGCACCTCGCGCATGCCTAAAATCACACGCGAGGTGATGTCGAATAAATCCTGCCCCGATTTCATAATATTTAAATCATAATCCGGAACTACATTAAAAATTCTCAACACCTGGTCGAGCATCTCGCGGTGCTGTCCGGTGACGCACACCACCGTTTCCACATCTTCCGGGTGCTTTTGAAACTCTTTCACAAGCGGAGCCATCTTGATAGCTTCGGGACGAGTTCCAAACACGAGCATTACTTTCTTCTTCATCTTTAATTGTAGCAGTTATAATTATTATGTAGAGATATCTGATGCAAATTTACAGATAATCGCTCAAATAGGCAAACTCCTACTTCTTTTTAATCTTGAAAATAGTGCCTTCTATCAACGAACAGTACACGTCGCCATTGGCATCAATGTCGAATCCGTTTACTTCGCTTGAGCCCATTGCGTACGATACCACAAGCTCGTGGGTGGCTGCATCCACAATTGAAAGCTGACCGTGGCGGCTACCGGCATACACAAATCCATCGTGCTCTATCACAATGCAAGGCGCATGTTCATAGCCTAATCCTAAATCCACTTTCCAGAGCAATTTGTAGGTGTCGCCGTCCGTGCTCATTGCCACGAGCTCGCCGTCCATAGTTTTGGCGTATGCCACTTTACCGTCGGCGCTACGGCCCAAACTTTCACGCACTTTATACTGATTTTTTTCTCGCCAAATGGTGGAACCGTCGGTGCGATTAATGGCTGTTGCCACTCTGTCGGGCGCTACCACCACCACCTTGTCGGCAGTTACCACGGGCACCACATTTCCGGGGCTGAGCAAATTTGCTGTACTTCCATTGCTCCATTTCCATCGTAATGCGCCGTTTTTCTTATTGAGTGCGCGCAGATAAGTGTCCCAAGCACCGAATATCACGTCGTTGGCATCAATCACGGGCGATGCTTGGCAATAGTTGTTGATGTCGGTGAATTGCCATAGCATTTTGCGTTTGGCGATGTCCCATGCTTGGAAAGTTTTGTAGCCTCCTTGATAGAGCACTCCTTTTTCCACCACGCCATCAGCCACATACGGACCGTCGGCTTTATGCACGAATGTTTCTTTGCCGGTTCTCTTATTGAGCCACACTAAGCGGCGGTCGGCAGTGGGCACAACCACATATTTGCCACTCACAGCCGGACGCGAGAAGAGTATAGCATCGGTTTTATAAGCCCATTTTTCTTCACGGGTGGCTTTGTCGAGTGCTTTGCAATATCCCAATGAATTGCCAAAATAGATATTGGCCTCGTCGATGCCAATGCGGGTGAAAATGGTAGCATTGTCGGCAAACACTTTTTCCACCTCAAAGCGTGCATCTTCTTTATTGGCTTTCTTTTCGGTGGTAGCATTGGTGTAGAAATCGGTGTTGATTTTGTAGGCATACATAGGGATGGGCTCTTTGCCAATTGGCTTGTTGTGCACATGTATCCAATTCTTATTCAAGTCCACATCCAAAAGGGTGTAGCCATAATCTTTATTGCCCATATCCAAAGCGCGCACCATCAGCCCGTTGATGCCATCGGTTTCGTAGAGGCGCCATCTATGATAGTGACCGCATTGGTGTGTAATCACCGGGTATTTTTTGAGGATGTCTACATAATCCCGATAATTGTCTAAATCATCGAGAATGGGATAATGGTTCACACTCAGCACTTTCATGCCGGGCTTCACGGTTTCGGAAAGGGTTTTGTCGAGCCAAATCAAATCTTCTTGTTTGATATGGCCGTCGCCCATTTTCATAAACGGACCGCAGTTCATCCCTATCACCACCAATTTGCCGGTAGTAAATACAAAGCGGTCGGCACCCCACAAGTCGTTGTACGTTTTGCAAGCACTTTGGCTCCAAGTGTTTTCGTGATTGCCGGGAATGACATATTGTGGCTTTGTCATCTTGTCGAAAATTGATTTCACATTTCGGAGTTGTTCGTCGCTTCCTTCGTTGGTTAAGTCGCCGGTAATGAGCACATAATCCACGTCGCTGCTATTAATTTCTTCCACAGCGGCTTTCAGTTTGGCTTCATTGGCATTGCCGGGAGTTACGTGGATGTCGCTCAGAATGGCAAACTTCTGGGCTTGGAGCGCAACACAGCACAAGAGCAATAGCGAGAGCGAGAGTAATAAACTTTTTAATTTCATAGTGAGGTTGATTTTTATGATTTATGTTGAATAGTAGTTGGGATTATAGCTGTGTTTCTTAAAAATGAAAGAAACACAGCTATAAACAGTTCGTTGTAAATCGCTGATTTTAATCTAATTGGTGAATGATTAGCCCGGAGCGCAATTTGGGTTCAAACCAGGTGGCTTTCGGAGGCATAATATTGCCGGAATCGGCAATGTCGATAATCTGGCGCATCGTCACAGGATACAATGCCAATGCCAATCTCATTTCGCCCGAGTCTACCCTACTCTTAAGCTCGCTCAATCCGCGAATACCTCCTACAAAGTCAATGCGCTTGTCGGTACGCAGGTCTTGAATATTGAGGATGTCGCGCAAAATGTAGTCCGACGAAATCTTCACGTCGAGCACACCAATGGGGTCCGAATCATCGTAGGTACCTTCTTTTGCGGTGAGCGAATACCATTTGCCCGACAAATAGAGGGCAAAATTATGCAGTTTCGCAGGTTTGTAAATCTCTTCGCCTTTTTCTTCTATATCGAAGTGAAGCGCCACTTTCTGCAAAAATTCTTCGTCACTAAGTCCGTTGAGGTCTTTCACCACGCGGTTGTAGTCCATCACTTTCAAATGCGATTCGGGGAAGCAAACAGCCAGCAGATAGTTGTATTCTTCATTGCCGGTGTGGTTGGGGTCGGCTTTTGCCTTTGCTTCGCCCACATGAGCGGCAGCGGCTGTGCGGTGATGCCCGTCGGCAATATAGAGATACGGTATCTTGGCGAAAGCATCGGTGATGGTCCTCACCACCTTATCGTCGGCGATGCACCACAGGGTGTGTCCAATCCCATCGTCTGCCACAAAGTCGTATTCCGGAGCAGTTTGAGCGGTGTCGGCAATCACTTGCTCAAGCACTTCATTGGTGGGGAAGGAAAGAAACACGGGTTCAATGTTTGCATTATTAATTTCTATGTGGTGCATTCTGTCCACTTCTTTCTCTTTGCGAGTGAGCTCGTGCTTCTTTATCTTGCCGGTCAAATAGTCGTCCACACTCGCTCCCACCACCAAGCCGTATTGCGTACGGCCGTCCATCGTTTGAGCATAGAGGTAATATTGCTCTTTTTCGTCTTTCACAAGCCAACCTTCGCGTTGGAATCTCTGAAAATTTTCCACCGCACGGTCATACACTTTTTGCTCGTGTTCGCCGGTGCCGGGGGCAAAGTCAATTTCCGGTTTAATAATATGGTAGAGCGATTTTGCGTTGCCTTCAGCTTCTGCTCTTGCTTCTTCGCTCGAAAGCACATCGTAGGGCTTGGAAGCCACTTGCTCTACAAATTGTTTGGGAGGACGCAGCCCTCTGAATGGTTTTACTTTTGCCATAGTGTTAGTTTCAAATTTAGGGTTTTATAGTTTAATTGCGTATAATGGTTTGCTGGCGATCGGGACCCACCGACACAATGGTGATAGGCACCTCAAGTTTTTCTTCAAGGTAAGCAATGTAATCCTTGAATTCTTGTGGGAATTGCTCTTCGCTGGTGATACCGGTCATATCGGTGTTCCAGCCTTTCAGTTCGGTATACACCGGGGTGATATCTTGGTCGATGGAGAACGGGAAATCGCGGGTCACTTGCCCGTTGATTTTGTAGGCATCGCAGGCTTTGATGGTGGCAAATCCGTCGAGCACGTCGCTCTTCATCATAATCAATTGAGTTACGCCATTGAGCATAATGGTGTAGCGCAGTGCCACAAGGTCGATCCATCCGCAGCGGCGCTCTCTGCCCGTTACGGCACCAAATTCGTGCCCTATTTCGCGAATGGTGCTACCGGTGGCATCAAATAGCTCGGTGGGGAACGGACCGCTACCCACACGGGTGCAATAGGCTTTGAAAATGCCATACACCTCCCCTATTTTGCCCGGTGCCAATCCCAAACCGGTGCAGGCGCCGGCACATACCGTGTTCGACGACGTTACGAATGGATAAGAGCCGAAGTCCACATCGAGCATGCTACCTTGTGCACCTTCGCAAAGAATGCTCTTTCCTTCTTTCAGTTGCTTATTGATAAAAAATTCGCTATCTATTAAGTCGAAGTCTTTCAGATAGTTGATACCTTCCATCCATTTGGTTTCAAGTTCACCAAAATCGGGCGTTTCGCCGTAGGCTTTCAGTAGCGAAATGTGGCGCTCTTTGGCGGCATTGTATTTCTCTTCAAATCCGTGCAGAATGTCGCCGATGCGCAAGCCGTTGCGGCTGATTTTATCGGTGTAAGTCGGACCGATGCCTTTGCCGGTGGTGCCGATTTTGCCGGAGCCTTTCATTTTCTCGTTCACAGCATCAAGTATGCGGTGAGTGGGCAATATTAAATGTGCTTTTTTTGAAATCTTGAGCACCTTCTTAATCTCGATGCCTTGCTTTTCCAAATCGCGTGCCTCTTCGGTAAACAGTATTGGGTCGAGCACCACGCCATTGCCTATCACATTCACTTGATGGGTTTGGAATATGCCCGATGGAATGGAGCGGAGAACCACCTTTTTACCGTCGAATACGAGGGTGTGCCCGGCGTTTGGACCGCCTTGAAAACGTGCCACCACATCGTAGCGTGGTGTGAGCACATCCACCACTTTTCCTTTTCCTTCGTCACCCCATTGTAAGCCTAAAAGAACGTCAACTTTCATAATTGATTTATTTGTTATTTTATTTTTTTGATTTTTTTCTTCATATTTCGTGCGCAAGAATTACACACCCCATTCACGCACAGTATGCGATATTGCTCGCTGAAAGCTGTGTAGCGCTTGGCGTGAAGCTCTTCTGCCAAAGCTATGTCTTTCGCCATTTTCACCTTTCCGCAATGCAAACACACCAAATGAATAAATTTTACGTCGCTCTTGCGGGTGTATTGCAATTGATTCAACCCTTCGTTGAAAAACCGGCAAAACACACCGGCTTTTATCAATAGCTCTAAATTGCTATACACCGACGATTTACTCACCCTAAAAGTATCGTCCTGAAGCACTTGACACAAATCGTCAGCAGCAAATGGACCCGGAAATGCAAGCGCAGCATTCAGAACCGCAAATCTCTCAGGGGTCTTTCTGTAGTTGCCCTTCTCAAGAAATGCAGTGAAGTTTTTGATAATGGCACTGTTGTGTATCGAATCGCTCATTGCTTTTATTATCTCTACAAAGATAAGAAATATTACAAACATAGAAAAATATTTTTCGGATAAGATGAATCTTCTCCCTGCAATATCAAAAAATAATAATGCAAATAGCCGTATTGGGATTGATAACACATCCTCACTTACATTATCTTTGCACCAAGTTCTTTCACATCTTGCAAATAATCGTCAAATTTATGGTGTTTCTCGGGTGTTTCAAGTGTTTCAGGTGTTTCAGGTGTTTCAAGTGTTTCAAGTGTTTCACGCAAGAAGAAACCTCTAACCAAGTGCGAAGCGCGACTAACCAAGCGAGCTTGCGAGCGGCTAACCAAGTGCGAAGCGCGACTAACCAAGCGAGCTTGCGAGCGGCTAACCAAGTGCGAAGCACCACTAACCTACTTCAGGTGTTATCATATCACCGGGGAGTTTTCGTTTTTCGTTCAACGGATTGTGCGATTTTTCCCATATTGTTTGCCCAAACCACGAATTTTTCGCAAATTTGCAAAATATTTACACATTGTTTATAAAAACTTAATAAAAAGAAATCTCAAAGATATGGAAATTTCAGTGGCTCAACTGGCATCAATGGTCCACGGCACTGTGGATGGCGATGCATCGGTAAGCATCAACAACTATTCAAAAATTGAAGAAGCTACCGAAGGGTGCTTAACCTTTCTGGCAAACGAAAAATATACCCATTACATCTACACTACCAATGCTTCGGCTGTGCTCGTGAGAAACGATTTCCAGCCCGATAAGCCTATCAAACCTACTCTCATCAGAGTGGAAGACCCCTACAAAACTTTGGCTGACTTGCTCAATATGGTTTCTGCTCAAGCTCCTCAAAAAGTGGGCGTGGAGCAACCTTGCTTTATCGCTGAAGGCGTAGAGGTGCCTCAAGATGCCTATGTGGGTGCTTTTGCTTACATTGGTAAAGGTGCCAAAATTGGTAAAGGTGCCAAAATCTATCCACAAGCCTATGTGGGCGAGGAGGTAACCATTGGCGAGCAAGCCGTTCTCTATCCCGGTGCCAAGGTATATCACGGATGCAAAATCGGCAACCGATGCATCGTGCACGGCGGAGCCGTGATTGGTGCTGACGGCTTTGGCTTTGCTCCCAAGTCCGATGGAACCTACGAAAAAATTTCACAAATCGGCATCGTGGTGCTCGAAGACGATGTGGAAATCGGTGCCAACACCACCATCGACCGCGCCACTATGGGGTCTACCGTGATTAAGCAAGGCGCCAAGCTCGATAACCTTATTCAAATCGGTCACAATGTGGAAATTGGAGAATCTACCGTGATGGCTGCACAAGTGGGCGTGGCTGGCTCTACCAAAATTGGCAAATATAATATGGTGGGCGGACAAGTGGGCTTTGCCGGTCATATCACCGTGGGCGATGGCAATGGATTTGGCGCTCAATCAGGCGTGCCTAATAGCGTGGGTTCTAAGCAAAGAGTGATTGGTAGCCCAGCCATCAATGCGCTGGATTTTGCTCGTCAGCAAGTGTATCTTAAGCGGTTGGCTTCGCTTTTCGCCGATGTAACCAAACTGAAAAAAGACATTGAAAATTTACAAAAAGATTAATAAAGATATTTGAGATAACGGAATGAAACAGCGTACATTAAAATCCGAATTTTCTGTTAGTGGCAAGGGCTTGCACACCGGTGTTCACATCACTGCCACTTTTAAGCCGGCTCCCGTCAATTTCGGCTACAAAATCAAGCGTATCGACTTGGAGGGTGAGCCTGTGATTGATGCTTTGGCAGAAAATGTGACCGAAACCACCCGCGGTACAGTGGTGTCGAGTAAAAGCGATAAATCGGTGAAAGTGAGCACCATTGAGCACGCTTTCGCTGCACTCTACACCGCAGGCATCGACAATTGCTTAATCGAAGTGGATGCCCCCGAATTGCCCATCCTTGATGGTAGCGCCATTATGTATTGCAACAAAATCGACGAAGCAGGAATTGAGGAGCAAGATGCAGAAAAAGAATTCTATGTGGTAAAAAAACGCATCAAAGTGTTTGACCCCGAAACCGGATCTTCTCTCATTGTGCTGCCCGACGATGACTTGTCGATGGATGTGATGATTGAATTTAATTCTCCGGTGTTGAGCAATCAATTCGCCTCCCTTGAGCATGTGGCGGATTTTAAGAAGGAAATTGCCTCCAGCCGCACTTTTGTGTTTGTGCGCGAAGTGATGCCGCTGCTGCAAATGAACCTTATTAAAGGCGGTGACCTCGACAATGCTATCGTGATTCACGACCAAGAAATGCCTAAGGAGCAAATCGATAAATTGGCTGATTTGATGCAAGTGCCACGCAAGAATGAATACGAGTTGGGCTATCTCAACAACAAACCTCTTGCTTATAAAAATGAACCCGCTCGCCACAAACTCCTCGACCTTCTGGGCGACCTTTCACTCATTGGACGCCCGCTCAAAGGACGAATCGTGGCCACAAAGCCGGGGCACACCATCAACACTACGTTGGCAAAAAAAATACGCAAGGAACTCCGATACCAAAATGTGCAAGCTCCCGTCTACGACCCCAACAAGGAACCGCTGTTTAATATCAACGACATTCGCAGAATGTTGCCTCACCGCTATCCCATGCAATTGGTGGATAAGGTGATTGAAATGGGCAAAAATCATATCGTGGGCGTGAAAAACATCACCTCAAATGAACCGTTTTTCATGGGACACTTCCCCAACGAACCCGTGATGCCCGGTGTACTTCAAGTGGAAGCAATGGCACAGGTGGCAGGATTGCTCGTGCTCTCGCAAGTGGAAGACCCCGAAACCTATTCCACCTACTTTATGAAAATCGATAATGTGAAGTTCCGGCAGAAAGTGGTGCCCGGCGATACCCTCATCTTCCACATTTCCTATATCACCCCTATCCGAAGAGGATGCGCCGTGATGAAAGGATATGCCTTTGTGGGTGAAAAAATCGTGTCGGAAGCTGAATTTATGGCACAAATCGTAAAGAATCACTAAGTTTAAAACCCTACTATACAACTCTATTCATAATGGAAAAATATCCTTTTACCGTTATCAACCCAAGCGCGAAGATTGGAGAAAATGTGAAAATCGGGCCGTTTGTCACCATCGACGAGAATGTAGAAATTGGCGATGGCACCATTATTGATAGCAATGTCACCATTCATTCCGGTGCCAGAATCGGTAAGCATTGCCACATCCATTCAGGGGCTGTGATTTCCGACATTCCGCAAGACCTCAAATTCAAGGGAGAAGACACGCTCACCATCATTGGCGACCACACCCACATTCGTGAATTTGTCACCATTCACCGCGGCACTGCTTCTAAAGGGAAAACCGTGGTGGGCAATCACTGCCTGATTATGGCATATTGTCATGTGGCACACGATTGCTTCCTTCACGACCACATTATCATGTCGAATGCTGTGCAGCTCGCAGGCGAAGTGGTGGTCGATGATTGGGCTATCATAGGCGGCGGTTCGCTCGTGCACCAATTCACGCACATTGGTCCTCACGTGATGATTCAAGGTGGCGCACATGTCAACAAAGACATTCCGCCCTATGTGATGATTGGCAAATTGCCCATCTCCTATGTGGGTATCAATTCCGTGGGATTGAATCGCCGTGGTTTCACAGCCGAACAAATCGCTCGAATCAATAGTGTGTACCACATGCTATATCTCTCTGACTTAAATTTCAGCGCCGCCATCAAAAAAATCGAAACCGATTTGCCCGCCTCCGAAGAACGCGATCTTATCATCAACTTCGTGAAAAATTCCCCTCGCGGCATAGTAAGAAAAGGCTAAAATTTCCCTCCCCCCGAAAAATATTCCAAAAAAATGGACTGCCCTACAGCAGCCCATTTTTTAATGCACAATTCATAATCCATAATTCATAATGCATTAGCTTTAGCTCAGTAGAAAAAGTGTGGGGGAAATATGCCAAAGCCATAACTCTTGAAGCGCGCTTTAGGTGGATGCCAGATTCTGTTATCATCAACACAAAAAATTCCCGATGCCATCTTACCGTATTGGGATTGACACACCCCACCTCCCACCGTATCTTTGACCCCAAGTTCTTTGAAATTTTTGAGTCAATAAGGAAACACCTCACACGGAACTCACTCTATGGGTATCCGTGTGGAGGTCTGAATGAGTATCCGTGTGGAGGTCTG
>JBJECV010000010.1:0-16073 GCA_051871435.1 Sodaliphilus sp.
AGGTATAAATCGCGCGAAACGAGGTAGTCGTCGCCGGCGTTATTATTGTTGTAGCCATACATGGCGTATCCCTTATCCACGGGTTTTTTATACTTCCAAGTGCTACCGTCGCCATTGTTGTCAATCACGTACCACGACATGAATTCGGCTTGCGTATTGAAAGAGCAAGTGTAGGGGAAAGCAGCGGTGCTGCCCACAAACATACTTGCCGAGCGTGCGCTGTCGCCCTCGCCGTCGGCGGTTTTGGAGGTCACCACATAGTAGTATTCGCCAATGCTCTGCACCGAATTGTCCACATAGGCATCGCCCTTCACATCATCAGCCACGACCACGCCTTCCGGCATACGCGTGATTTTGTAGCACAGCGACGTGGTGTCGATGTAGCCGCCGTGGGCGCCGGCGGTGGGTTGAATCCAAGAAAGTTCGGCGCCACCTTCAGCGGTGTTGGTGATGCCGAGTTTGGTGACTTCAGCCGGAATATCGTGGCCCACCCACACATCGGTGGAAGCCAACATCCCCTCACCGGAGCCATTGCTTGCCACCACACTGTAGGTAACCATGCCGGTGGAGGAATTTTCGTCGGTGAAACTCATTTCTTCGCCAGGTGTGGGGGCGGAAAATTCTTTAATCACTTCATCGCCGCGCTTCACCTTCACACCCAACAAATTGCCGATGGTTTGTCCGCCAAAGGTGCGCGAAGGGTTGGTCCAAGTGATGGTGGCTTTTTCCTGTCCGTCGGCATCGGCGGTGGCTTTCAGTGCGGTAGGAGCGCCCGGGGCAGTGGTAGCAGGGCTCACGAAAGGCACGTAGATGCCGGCAAGGCGCGCATCATTGCCCACTTCATCGATAGTGGTAGCCTTGCCGGTGGCAGTGTCCACCACAGCGAGCATGCTCTTGGTTTTGGAGAAATCGGCTTGCCAATAGAGAGTGCGGGTGGCATGGTCGAATTCCATACTTTGGATATAATTTCCCGGTGCCAGTCCGGTGGAACCAATCACGGTTTCTTGGAAATCGTTTTTCACATCAAATTTAACCAACACGCCGCCATTGGTCACGCTATACAGATTGCCATCCATATCGGCGGCAAGGGTAAGGTACACCGGGTTGGCAAAACCGGAATAATCGCTCAAAAAACTCTTCGCCTCGGTGTAGGTGCCGGTTTTGGGATTTACTTTTAAAATCAACGAATATTCCACATCAAAATTCAGAATATCGTCGGTGTAAATGGCGCGGCACAAGGCATACACATAACCGGTGGAGAAATCGTAGGTCATATCGTTGCATATAAAGGCAGCGGTAGCCCAACTCGCCACATCGGTCACCGCACCGGTGCTTACATCCACTTTCGAAAAAGCGAGCGGAATGAGGGTAGCGTTTTCGGGGTCGTCTTGATAGCGGAAAAAGAAATAGTCGGTGCCGGTGCCATGCGTGCCGGCAAATGCAGAGTTTTCCATCGTGTGGAGCACGGTGAGCTCTTTGGGCGTGTCGAGGAAAAACGACACCAATCCCTTTTTGCCATCGCGCTCGCGTGTGGCCCACGCATAGGCTTGCTTGTGAGGCACATTCAATCGAGTCTTAGCCGGCGTTTGCACCGCCGCAGGTGTTGCTTTGTCGGCTACCATAGCGCGTAGAGCGGCTGTTTTGGTGGCGGCATCACCATTGATTGCCAATGCCCAGAGCGGCATCAGCATCATTGCCAAATAAAGTAATTGTTTTCTCATTTTTGTTATTAGTTTCTGAAGTGGGGCGTTTGTGCCCTGTATATTTAATCACGCAAAATTACAAAAAATACAAAAAAAATCCACGATTCGGCTCGGATTTTTAGCAATCGTCCACGAATTTATTCATAAAATGCACATTCGACGAAAAAGCGAATTAAGATTTGCCTCACACAGATCTCAGATTTATTAAGAAGAGTCGGACCGGTCAGAGAAATTGAAACGCCTTGTTGTGACTTGCCACAACCGACCCTCTTACGAGGCTCATGCCTTTGGTTTTGGCTTTCTCCAAGCTGCGCTCCGGCTGCGCCTTCGCTTGCATGGAGTTAACGACAATAAGCCGTCTCCGACGGCGGTGGGGTAAAGCCTACCCTCGGCCCTTCCCTAAAGGAATGGGTGGGAGGTTCCGGAACACTTGAAACACCGGTTTGTTTCGGAGAGCTCGGAAAACTCGGAAAACTCGGAGAACTCGGAGAACTCGGAATTGGCTCGCTGACGCTCGCCTGCGGGAATGCGTAACACACTTTGATGGGGTTGCATACCTACGGCATGCTTGCGGTGGGGGGCATCGGGTACCGGCATGAGATGAACCCTTCGCTGCGCTCCGTGTTCATCTCATACCGGCCTACACACATCGCATCCCTAACGGGATGCCCTTCCACAAAAACAACGCGACTTTCCACAAAAACAACGCGACCTTCCACAAAAACAACGCCCTTTTGACACAGTTTCGCTAAGGCATGCGGCGCCTAAAGGGAGGGGGTGAAACATGTGAAAGACTAATTTTAACTGGAAATTGGGTGTTTGCAGAATGTGGGGACGCAATCGATTGCGTCCCCACATTTGCACCGTCGGCGTTCCCGGAAACCTTACCCCCCTTCCCTTCAGGGAGGGGCCGGGGATAGGCTTCGCAACTCGTTGACTTGCGAAATAGCTAATCTGGTGTGGTGAGGGATTGGATGTGGGCGTGGAGGCGGGCGTAGAAGGGATGGCGGGTGAGGGTGGCGGCGGAAGCGAGGATGATGAGCTTCATGCGGGCGCGGGTGATGGCCACGTTCATGCGGCGCAAGTCGCGCAAGAAGCCGATTTGCCCTTGGTCGTTGGCGCGCACCATACTGATGAGCACCACATCACGTTCCTGCCCCTGGAATCCGTCGACGGTGTTCACCGAAATCAAGTGCCGGAAGGGTTTGAAAAATGGCGTGCCCCGCAGCATTTTGCGCAGCAGCTGCACCTGCGCACGATAGGGCGAAATGATGGCCACATCGATGCGTTCGTCGAGAATGTGCTGTTTGCCGATTTTGGTGAAATAGGTTTGGAGCGTTTGGAGGGTAAGGATGGCTTCGTCGGTGTTGATGCGTCCGAAATTTTCGCCCACGAATTGCTCCTTGAAATCGAGATCGGAGGTATCAATCCACTCCATCGGTGTGTCGAAATCGAGGATGCTGCGATGCTTCACTTCGGGTGCACTTTCCACTTCGCCGCCATAAAACCAATCGCTTGAAAATCTGACGATTTGTTCATTCATGCGATATTGCACCTTCAGGAGCGACACCACTTGCGGATTGCTCTTCACGATGCGCTCCATGAGCGTTACGCCCAAGCCGCCTTGCAGGGCTTCGATGCTTTTGATGGTGGGCGGCAATTGCTGATGGTCGCCGGCAAAAATCACGCGGTTCGCCTTTTTGATGGCAATCCAGCACGCCGCCTCCAAGGCTTGCGCCGCCTCATCGATAAAGAGGGAGGCAAATTTCATACCGCTCAACACCTTATTGGCACTGCCCGCCAAGGTGCAAGCAATCACTCGGGCGCTGCCAAACAGTGCGGCATTAATGCGCATTTCGAGTTCCACGGCCCGGCTATTGAGTCGGTCGAGTTGGGCGTGGTAGCTTTGATTGGAGCGTTTGCGCTTCGCCTTCATTTCGCGAATGGCTTTTCGAAGTGCCCACAATTGCGGATAATCGGGATGCGCTTCAAAGGAGCGTTCGTAGGTGAACGACAGCATTTTATCGTTCACCTTGGTGGGGTTGCCGATGCGCAACACCGCCACTCCGCGGTCCACTAAGCGTTCGCTAATCCAGTCGACCGCCATATTGCTTTGTGCGCACACCATCACCTGGTTTTCGCGATGTAGCGTTTCCACAATAGCCTCCACCAAGGTGGTGGTTTTGCCGGTGCCCGGCGGTCCGTGCACCACCGCCACATCCTTCGCCAAAAGCACCTCGTTGACGGCTTTCTGCTGCGACGCATTGAGCCAAGGCAGTGGGGTGGGTGAGAACGAAAATTTTTGAATATCGGCGTGCTGATAAAAAATGGTGCGCAGATATGCCAAACGGTTATCCTTGGCGTGCATCACATCGGAGAGCGCACGGAGCATCAGTTGGTAGGTGGTTTCGTCGAACGATAATTGCACGCCCAAATCCGCCACGTCCACCAATTTTTCGGCACAAGCGCTATCGGGCAGCGCCACCACCATGCGGGTGGGCTCGGCATAACTCACCGTGCCGGAAAATGAGAAATATTGGAGTTCGCCGGAGGTAAGCACTCGAAAAAACATCACCCGGCGTCCAAACTCGAAATTGTGCTCAATGTCGGCATCTTCCGTGCGGAACACTTCCACCACAAATTGATTGAGCGAATTGTAGTACGCCTTGCCCATGTGCACCGGCAACCAGCAGTCGCCGCGCTTCACCTTACGTCGCACGCCCACAGCCTCCGTCTGACGGCGAAACTCTTCTTTTTCAGCCTCGTATTCAGCCATCAGCAACTTCCGCTGCCGCTCCATCATCAATATCACATTCTGCACCTGCCCCATCCCACTCATTAACTCGTTGACTCGTTGACTCGTTGACTCGTTGACTTGTTGACTTGTTGACTTGTTGACTCGTTGACTCGTTGACTTGTTGACTCAAAAATCAATCTCTTGTGCAAATTTAACGAATAACGGCGATAATAAAAGCATATCTCACCAAAAATTCTTATACCCACTTTCTCGACAAGTTGGCGAGAATGGCGAGAATGGCGAGAAAAATGGCGAGAATATCATCCTCGATGCTATTATAAAAAATGCTTATATTTCTCAACCGAAGTTGGCTGAGCTAACAGGATTTTCACAAAGAAAAGTCAACCGCATCATTGCCGCTCTGAGGGAGGCGGGCAAAATACGGCGTATAGGCAAGACAAGGGGAGGACATTGGGAAATTATTGAATAAAATTACTCAAGTTTCGGAAGTATTCATCTTTGGAAGTTAAGAAGTTATCGCTCGCTTCGCTCGCTGGAAGTTAAGACGATAGTCATTGCTCGACGATGAGCAAAGTGATGGTTACACCGCTGCAAAATCCTTTATTTACTTCCGAAACTTAAGAAACATTCTCACCTTACGGCGCACGCCCACAGCCGCTCCATCCCACTCATTAACTCATTAACTCATTAACTCGTTGACTCGTTGACTCGTTGACCCCAAAAATTTCCGTGGTGGGCTTTCCTAATCGGACCAGTATATGCGAAAAAAATATAACAAGTTTTGCGAAAAAAGCATTAATTTTGCATCGCACTATATATACTACTATCTTTCGGTGATATATGACTACACGATTATTGATTACACTGCTCCTGTTTGCACTTGCCGCTATTGGTGGGCAAGCGCAGATTGTGGACATAGAGCAAGAGCACAAATCGAATCCCGACAGCGTGTTGCGCGAATTTGATAAGGGCCCGTTTTTTGGCATTTATAAAGACAATTATTTTGTGGGCGGCACGTCGATTGGCTCGAAGCCCGACAACCACAATAGCGATGTGAAATTTCAGGTGAGTGTTGCCCAGCGCCTCACCAACAGTGTGTTGCCATTTAACACCTACGCCTACCTGTTTTATTCGCAAAAGTGTATGTGGAACGTGTTTGAAAAGTCGCTGCCCATGCACGATTTCAATTTCAATCCGGGCTTGGGTATCACCAAGGTGCTAATCAACAAAAACCGCGTGGTGGGTAAGGTGACCGTGATGCTGGAGCACGAGTCGAACGGCCGCGACAAGATGTACGACCGCAGTTGGAACAAGCTCTCGCTGGCGGGCAATATCTATGTAACGCCCAACATTATGATTCATGCCAAATATTGGGTCACCTATATCGACAGCAAGCAAAATAAGGATATTTTGGAATATAGCGGTATTGGTCAGACCGGTATCCAAATTTTGAGCAACGATCAGAAATGGGTGTTTAGCGGCACTTTCGTGAAGCGAAAAGGCTTTAACCTTAATGGCAATACCATCATTGATATCGGTTTCCGCATCCGTAAGCACGACAACCAATTCTTGATGCTGCACTACTACAATGGCTATGGCGAAAACCTGCTCGACTACAACAAATTCCACTCGCGCCTGCGCATCGGCCTGCTGATTAAGCCAAAGTGGTTTAGCGATTATTAAGGCTTTTTGGGGGTCAACGAGTCAACGAGTCAACGAGTCAACAAGAAAAAAGCCTACCCCCTGCCCCTCCCTGAAGGGAAGGGGGAGCTATAGCGATGATTTTCCACATTGCAAAGGGACGCTTCTTTTGCAATGTAAAGTAGCATAATATATTGAATGGCAGATTATTACATGCGATTATTGGGCTGTTTTTAGTATAATTTAACAGGTAAAAATATGCTTAATAATAACACCTAATCTGTTAATATATAGCGTGATATGCGAATTTAGATTGCAAAACCGTCCCTTTGCAATGTCCCTTTGCAATGTTTTCAAACCTTTGTAGCAGAAGTGCTCTTGTGGTCGCATACCTAAAGGCATGCACCCGGTTGGGTGGCATCCGTTACCGGCATTTCGATGCGATTCCATTCCGCTGGCGCTCCATTCCATCGCATCTGCATACCGGCCTACACACATCCCATCCCGATGGGATGGCTGCCACACCACACTTCTTCGCTTCGCCACACTACACTTCTTCGCCTCGCCACACGTAGCCACATCACACGTCCTTTCTATATTCTGCCTTGGTTATATTTAGGTTGAATGGTTACGGGGTGGTGAGAGTGTTGGTGTTCATGCGGTGCATATATTGCTGGATGAGGGCTTTGAGTTCGCGCTCTAAAGCGGGCTGCTCGGGGAGTTTGCCCACGAGGTTTTGGTGCAAAAGCGGGTCGGATTTGAAGCGGTACACGGCTTTGGTGCGGGTGCCGTCGAACTGGAGCATCAGGTCGCCTTTGAAGTATTGATAAATGCCGTTATTGTAATTGAATGCCCACGTTTCGGCAGCCGGCGTGTGGAGCAAATCGCAGCCGAAAGCCACGTAGGGTCGGTCGTAGCCCAATATGCCCATCAGCGTGGGCATGATGTCGGTTTGCTGCGCAATCACGTCGGTGCGCACGCCCGGGGCGATGCTACCATCGGGCGTATAGAAGATGATGGGAATGCTATAGAGCCCTTGGTCGGTTTTGTAGAACGGGTGCGAATTTTGGTTGGTGTGGTCAGCCACGAGCACGAAGATGGTGTTAGCGTACCACGGTTGCTTCCGTGCTGCTTCAAAGAATTTTCGCAGCGCCATATCGGTGTAGCGCACACATTTATGGATGGGCTGCCCGCCCTCGTCGGGGAACGTGGCGGCATATTGCTCCGGCACCTTGAACGGATGATGCGACGAAGCCGTGAACACCGTGGCGAGGAACGGCTGGCGGAAGCCATTCACACGGCGCACCACGTGTTGAAAATAGGGCTCATCCCATACCGCCCACATACCATCGAAATCGGCATCGCCGTTGCCCGCAGGGTCGGCATTGTATTCGGTGCGCCCGTAGTAGCGCTGAAAACCGGTGGCGCGAGCAAAGGCGGCAAAACCCATCGAACCATTGTCGGCGCCATGAAACATAGCCGTTTGGTAGCCTTTTTCGCCCAGCAACCCCGCCACACCGGTGAGCCGATTCATCGACGCCGGGGTGAGGAAGAACGGCTCCACCATCATCGGAATGCCCGAAAGAATGCTCGGCATGGCATCGATGCTCTTCCTGCCATTGGCAAAGGAATATTGGAAGGTGAGGCTTCGGGTGATTAGCGAGTCGATGAAGGGCGTATAACCCTTGTAATCGGCGCCAACGAACTCGCCGTTGAGGCTGCCCACATATTCCTTACCCAAACTCTCCACAATCATCACCACCACATTTTTGCGGAGCGGCTGTGTGCCCGCTTGAGGCTGATGTAGCGGCGAATAGATGGCTTCGGCTTGTGCAATGGAGGGGAAATAGTGCGGCTCATCGAACACATTTTTCCCAATGGTGCGCAGCAGCGAAAATGGGGTGTTGAGCACGATAGCGGCTTCGTTGGGGTGGTCCACATATTCATTGGCATTGCTCACCGTGATGGGGCGCACCGAGTGCGCCAATCCGCCGCGCATACCGCCCACCACAGCCGGCGCCATCGCCAACAGCCACAACAGCATCGCCAGCGAATAGCGCCACCACGCGATCGGCTTTTTGGCGATGCATGGCTTGCGATAGAGGCGCCACATGGCGTAGATGAGGGCGATGCCGATGAGCACTAAATACCAATGGCGAACGATTTCGGTGCCGAACACGCCCGCCAGATTGTTTTCGTGGGCAAATTCGCTAAACACCGTGCTGGTGGTGCGGCGGGAGGTGTATTGAAAATACACGCAATCGCATAAATTCATCACCACGGCAATGGCATTCACCACTACAAAGAGCCATTTGCACACCGTGTGGTAGATCGGCTTTTCTTTGAGGTGAAGAGGTAGTAGCACCAGCACCAACCACAGCGCATGGGTGTACATAATGGCGGAAGTGTCGAACAAAAAACCGCCTCGCAGCATCTCACTAAGGTGAGCAAACGAAAGATTGGCGGAAAAACTATCCAAATTGACCAACAAAAACACCAACCGACACACAAAATAAGCCGCAAAAGCCAATGCCAAATCACACACCACAGCCACGCCAGGAGCAATATAAGTGTTTGTGAATAATGTATTTCTACGTTTTTCCATCAATCTTATCATTTATATTTCGTCACAAAAATAACCAAATCCCCGCTGATATGCAAACAACCGAGATGCTTCATAATATAATATGCAACACTTCCACAAAAAATCACTACTTGTGCAAATCCTACTTTTGTGACAGTTATTTGGCGGTGAGGATGTAGGAGCAGTATTTGCTAAGCAGTCTCGACAAGGGCTGTTCGCCTTTTTTGAAACGCTCAGCATCAAGGCGCAAAATTCTTTCTCTCACCGGCGACTTTCCTTCATACAATGCGCAGAGATAAGAAGCTCCTTCCTCATCGACAATGCTTACATGGGAGAAATACGGCGTGATATCGTCGGCATCATATATAATGGAATAGCTCGGGCGCTTAGCGCCGGGGATGTCTTCGCGCAAAATGCGTTTGTCCACCAAGTCGTGCAAGTCGCGAATGGCGGTATCTTTCGAACATTTGGCGAGAGCAGCCCAACTCTTTGACGTGATTTTAGCCTCGTAGCCATCCAGAAAGAGATTGAGCACCTTGGTTTGCCGCTCCGTCATTGGCACGGCAGAGGCTTTCTGCCAAAAGAAACTCTTGTTGAGAATGGTGGTAATCAACGCATCCGCTTCATCGATGGCGTCCACCAATTTTTGCATATACCATACGAGCCATTCTGTGATGTCGCCATCGCCATGCTGCGAGCGTTCCAACATATCGTAATACTGATTCTTGTATTTATTGATTTGAGAAGATACATTGTAGAAACGAAATTCACTCCCCTCTCCCCGTGCCAAGAGCATATCGGAAAGTATGCGAGCCATACGTCCATTTCCGTCTTCAAACGGGTGTATGCACATAAAGCGAAAATGGGCAATGGCGGAACGAATCACACTGCTCACCTGCCCTTGACCATTAAACCAATCCATGAATAGCTGCATCTCGGCTTCCACGCGCTCTGGCGAAGGAGCAATGTAGTGCATCTTTTCGCGGCCAAACATCCCGCTCACAATGTGCTCCTCGTGGGTGCGATACTTCCCCACCTCAATGCTATAACCCTCGCTAAAACCCGAAGGGAAGAAAGCAGAATGCCAAGCACAAAGCCGTTCTTTGGTAAGAGGACGATTGGGGTGCTGCACGGCTTCGAGCATCACATTCACCACAGAATCAACATAATGTGAAGGGGCTGTGTACTTCACATTCTCTATTCCCAATTTTCGGGCAATGGATGAACGCACTTGGTCTACATTCAGGCGTATGCCTTCTATCTCGGAAGAATAGACCACATCGAGCGTGATATTTTCTGCCATAGCACGCAATTTGCTATCGAATCCAAGCGAACTCAGTCTGCCATAAAGCATCCCTTGCTTGCGGCAAACTTGCTCTTGCAGGAGCGACAAACGAGATTCGTCCCAACGAAACTGCGTCCAATTTTCTCTTTCGTGAATATATATCATACGCTTAGTGTGAGGCTATGCGACAAAAAATATGTAATATCGTCGCAGATTTTGCGACAAAACTACAAAAAACATATCGAATGCGCAAATTTTTGCCAGAAATCGTTGCAAAATTTGCGTCGTTTTGGTTACGGGGTGGTGAGGGTGTTGGTGTTCATGCGGTGCATGTATTGCTGGATGAGGGCTTTGAGTTCGCGCTCTAAAGCGGGCTGCTCGGGGAGTTTGCCCACGAGGTTTTGGTGCAAAAGCGGGTCGGATTTGAAGCGGTACACGGCTTTGGTGCGGGTGCCGTCGAACTGGAGCATCAGGTCGCCTTTGAAGTATTGATAAATGCCGTTATTGTAATTGAATGCCCACGTTTCGGCAGCCGGCGTGTGGAGCAAATCGCAGCCGAAAGCCACGTAGGGTCGGTCGTAGCCCAATATGCCCATCAGCGTGGGCATGATGTCGGTTTGCTGCGCAATCACGTCGGTGCGCACGCCCGGGGCGATGCTACCATCGGGCGTATAGAAGATGATGGGAATGCTATAGAGCCCTTGGTCGGTTTTGTAGAACGGGTGCGAATTTTGGTTGGTGTGGTCAGCCACGAGCACGAAGATGGTGTTAGCGTACCACGGTTGCTTCCGTGCAGCTTCAAAGAATTTTCGCAGCGCCATATCGGTATAGCGCACACATTTATGGATGGGTTGCCCGCCCTCGTCGGGGAACGTGGCGGCATATTGCTCCGGAATCTTGTAGGGATGATGCGATGAAGCCGTGAACACCGTGGCGAGGAACGGCTGGCGGAAGGTGTTGATTTGCTCGAGAGAAAATTGCAAAAAAGGTTCGTCCCAGATTGCCCATTTGCCGTCGAAATCGCGCATCCCACCATATTTCGGTGCATCGCAATATTCATCAAGTCCGAAGTATTTGTTGTAGCCGATGGCGTGAGCAAAGGCGCTAAATCCCATAGAAATATTGTGTCCGCCGTGCAAAAACGCGCTGAAATAGCCCTTCGGCGCCAGCATCTTAGGCAGGCCGCCCACCTCATTGAGCGACGCCGGGGTAAGAAAGAACGGCTCCACCATCATCGGGATGCCCGAAAGGATGCTCGGCATGGCGTCCATCGAAATTCTGCCGTTGGCAAAGGAATATTTGAAGGTGAGGCTGCGGGTGAGTAGCGAATCCACAAAAGGTGTGTAACCCTTGTAGTTTCCGCCAATAAATTCGCTATTGAGGCTGCCCACATATTCCTTACCCAAACTCTCCACAATCAGCACCACCACGTTCTTTTTGGCGCCCGCCATGGTGCCGGGCGAAGGCATCACCACGGGTTGGAACGCGCGTTTCATTTCAGCCATAGGCAAATAATTGGGCGTGACAAACACCTTTTTGCCGATGCTGCGGATAATGGAAAAAGGTGTGTTGAGCACCAAAGTGGCTTCGATGGGGCGATTCACGTATTCGTTGGCATTGCTGATGGTGATGGGGCGAGTGCCGGCGGTCACGCTCCCTCGGATGCCCACAATTGCCAACGGTGCCACCACCCCCATAGCGATGGCTTGCGTGAGATAATAGCGCCAAGGCTTGCCCCACACACATTTCACCGGCGTGCGATAGCACACTGCCATCAGCATCACCAGCACCACAAACACCAGCACCAAATACCAGTGGTTTACAAATTCGGTGAGGAAGATAGAAGTGATATTGTTTTCGTTGACAAACTCCGAAAACACGGTTACGGTGGAGCGTCTGCCGGTGTAAGCCACATACACGGCATCGCCTAAATTCAGCGCCAAAGCCACGGCATTGAACGCCACGAAGAGCCATTTGAGCACGCGATGAAAGCCAGGTACTTCTTTTCTGCCAAGGGGCAAGAGCATCAGCACCAAATATAGACTGTTGACGTAGAGCAAGGCAGAGGTGTCGAACACCAAACCGCCTTTGAGCACATTCCAAGCCAAATCGGCAGAGAAATAGGGCGCAAAAGTGGTGTAGTTTTCGAAAAAGAAAACCAAGCGCGAGAGCATCCACACCACATAAGCCAACAGCATATTCGCCGCTGCCGCCCCGAGATTCGTATGTAAAAATTTCTTCATAAGAAATTGGAAATTAGAAATTAGAAGTTAGAGATTAGAAGTTAGAGATTAGAGATTAGAAGTTAGAGATTGGAAATTAGAAATTAGAGATTGGAAATTAGAAATTGGAGATTGGATTAGTGGTTGGAAGCAAAAAGACATTAGTCTTAACTTCTTAACTTCTTTAACTTCTTAACTTCCCAAATTAACTTCTTGATATTCCTTCAGTTCACTATAAATGGGAAACCGGCGTACGATAGCCAGAGCACTGTTATCAGAATCCATGCCACTTCCGGGCGCTCTTTATAGGCGTAGTTTGCCAAATAGCCACACACCATGGCATACACCGGTATACCCATCACCACGAAGCGCTGAAGCGCAGAGTGGGCGGGCGGCTGCAAGGCTAAAGCAAAGGGCCAAAGTAGCACCGGAAGCGTCGATATTACGCAAATCCATTTAAATCGTTGTTCGTTCATTCGTTTTGCATTTTAAGCATTTGCTCGATGATGTGGCGGTCGTTGCACAAGCGCGGAATTTTGCGCTGCCCGCCCAATTTTCCGGTGGAAGCGAGCCATCGGTCGAAAATGCCCTCTCGTGCCACCACAAGCGACGGCGGGTCGAGGAAGATGTCGCCGCTGCGTTTAGCATCGTAGTCGCTGTTTTCGGCACGCAAACATTCGTCCAAGCATTTCATAAACGCATGGGTGGAAGTGGGTTGTTTGGCGAACTCGATAAGCCACTCGTGGCGGCCGCGGTTGCGGGTGTCGGCATACACCGGAGCTGCGGTGTAGTTGAGCACTTGTGCGCCCGTGAGCACGGCAGCTTTGGTGATGGCTGCATCGGCGTTGTGCACCATCAATTCCTCGCCGAAAGCATTGATAAAATGCTTGGTGCGCCCTGCAATGGTGATTTTCAAGGGTTGTGTTTGGGCAATGGTCACTGTGTCGCCAATGCGATAGCGCCATAGTCCGTTGCACGCCGTAATCACCAATTCGTAGGTTTTGCCCGCCTCCACTTCCCATGCAGGATACACCCTTGGCGATGCGCTCTGTGCATCTTCAAGGGGGATAAATTCGAAGAACACACCAATATCGAGCAGCAGGAGCATGGCAGTGGAATCCCACGAACTCTGCGTGGCAAAGAATCCTTCGCTGGCATTGTAGGTGTCGAGGAAGTGCATTTTGCGCATATCGCATATTTTTTCGTATTGCTCGCGATAGGGCGCAAAGGCGATGCCGCCATGGAAAAACACCTCCAAATTGGGCCACACCTCGTGGATGCAATCCACCCCGGCTTTCGCCATCACTTCCTTCAGCACGGTGAGAAACCACGACGGAACGCCCGACAGGTTGGTGATATTTTGATGCTGTGCGGCAGCCACCAAAGCAGGGAGCTTTTCGCTCCAATTCTCCATCAAGGCAATGCGCTTGCTTGGCACACGAAAGAGGTTGGCTATCGGGTTGATTTGCTGAATGAGGGTGGCACTCAAATCGCCCACACGGGTGCCGGGCTTTAAATCCAATTGGTTGGCAAAACTCCCGCCCAAGATAAATGCTTTGCCACTGAACAGGCGGCTCTCGGGATTGAGATTGAGGTAATGCGACACCACGTCGCTCGCCCCTTGATAGTGGTTGCGCTTGAGCGACTCGGTGGTGATGGGAATGTATTTGCTCTTGCCATCGGTGGTGCCCGACGATTGGGCAAAATTGAAGCATTTGCCGCGCCACAGCACATCGGCCTCTCCATTTACCATACGCATAATTTGAGGGCGGAGGTCTTCGTAGCGATGTAGGGGCACTTGTGAGGCAAATTCTCGATAGGTGCGCATTTTCGAGAACTTGTGTGCACGCCCGAATTCCGTGAGCGAGGCATGCTCAATGAGTTTCACCAATTCGCCTTGCTGCACGGCATCGGCATAATCTTTGTAGCGCAACTGCTCATAGAGCCGCGCCACAAAGTGTTTGCGTGCTATAGGGGTAAAATTTATCATCACCGCAAAGTTACTGCTTTCTCTTGAGCAAATCAAAACTTTTCACACTTCTTTCCCTAAAGGAAAGGCCGAGAGAGAATCGTTCTAACATTCATCGAGCGGTGCATCACATATCATCGATGGTATAAAGTCGGGATTCTATGTCATATCCGGATAATATTTTTGCTCTTATGTGCTCGATTTTAGCCATCAACAACTTGTTGTCGTAGTTGCAAGTATTTCGTTTCACTTCAGCCACGAGAGCGGATTTCCCTTCTGCACGTATGCCTACTATGTCTATTTCATTGGCTTCTTTTCCTGCCTTGCGCTCCCACCAGGAGCCCATTTCGCGGAATCCGCCTTCCTCCGTTAGCTTCTGCCGGAAATACTTTTCAAGCATCAGTCCGGAATAGGTGGGATAATCCCTAATAACAACTTTGCACAAGTCGTCGTAGTTGTCGAGCTCAATCATAGAACGGTTGCGCTCAATAAAGCGAAACCAAAACTGCAAGAAATTGTCGCTTATGCGGAAACGCACGGTGTTTTTGCTTCCTGGTTTCGACATCACAGGACGGAATTTCGATATGAGTTGATATGTGTTTTCTAATCGTTCAAGATGACCGCCAATAGCTATTCCGCCCAAAGTCGCTGTGATTTCTGCCTGGGATGTGCGCCCCTTGGCAATGGCAAGAAGAATAGAAAAATAAGTGCCGTAATCACGTCCAAACTCTGTGATGAGCAAATTGCGCCCTTCGTCAATAAAGGGCGACATACACGAACCGGAGAAGCGAAGCATAGACTCTTCAGTCACATAACCATTGTCGCAAAATAGTTCTATATACTTTGGTATTCCACCTGTTATGGAGTACAATGCCAGAAGATCCTTGTTGGTGTATTCCGGATTGTAGTCCTTCAGAATCTCCTTCAGCACCTTTATCTTGAAAGGTCGCAAGTTGATGATATTGTCGGCTCGTCCGAACAATGGCTCGTGAGCATCAGTGAATATCCGACGCATCATCGACATCACAGAGCCGCTTAACACAAGGTTCATCTTTGTATCCAAGCGGTAGGTGTCCCACATATTCTGTAAGTCGCTGAACACCGACGGATTGACTGTGATAAACTCCTGGAACTCATCAATCACAAGAGTGAACTTATTGGTCTTTGCGAGTTCAAACAGATGCCTGAGCACTCCTGTCACCGACCTCAATCCTTCGGGCACATATCCGTGTAGCTTGTGGTGTATCTCTCCCACAAAATCATCTACAAGGGCGGCTTCGGCCTTACGCCCTGTGAAAAAATACAGCATCGGGGCATCGCTGTCCTCAAACGCTTTCTTTATCAGGCTCGTCTTACCGATGCGCCTACGCCCCGTCAATACAGTCATGCGAGAGTTGTGCGTAAACGACAGATGGCAGATGCGCTTCAACTCGGCTATCTCGATTTTTCTATTATAAAATTTCATAGCTTACTTATATTTTATTTGCAACCACGGTTGAATCAACAACGGTTGCAAATATAAACATTTTCTTTTAACCGCACAAACAAACGGCTCGATTTACAGTAAAAACGCCACGGCTATTTGATATAAGGATACTGATAGTGGTTATTTTTGGGGAAATTAGGCTCAGTAGAAAAATAGTGAGGGCTCCATACTAAAGCCAACGAAAATGCCACCCACCGGAAGGGACATGCCTCCGGCATGTAATGGGTGCAAACCACTAAAACAAAGCCGATTACACGCCAATCGTAGGGGCGCAATACTTACCCCCCCGGAAATCTCCTCTCAGGGGTTCTATGCCTTCCGGCTATTCCGGTTATTTCAAACGCCAACCGTTCCGATTATTTCAAACGCCAACCGCCATCGGAGATGGCTTATTGTGGTTAACTCCATGCAAGCGAAGGCGCAGC
>JBJECV010000011.1:0-9809 GCA_051871435.1 Sodaliphilus sp.
AGTTCTCAAAATCATCAAGCCGCCGCTCATCCTCCCCGATAGTGGCGGCTATTTTTGATAGTGGGGTTTGATTTCTATTTCGTGGTGACACAAAGAAATCCTCGGCTATGCCTGTGTGGCTGCCGAGGATTTTTGTAAGATGCTTCAGGAAGGGGTGATTATTCGGGGAGCATGATTACTTCCACGTGGTTGCCTTCCTTCAGGATTACGTTCTTCACGAAAGCCGATACCTTTTCAGGAGTGAGACCGTTCACGATTTCCTTGTATTTGGTTTGGGTATCGATATTGCGGCTCACGAGCATATTGATTACGCTCAGCCAGTGAGTGTTTTCTTTTTCGTTGGCTTCAGCATCCTTAATCATGAGCGCTTTGATTTCGTTGAGAGTGGTTGGGTCCACGCTGTTAGAGATGTTCACGATTTCGTCGCGCATGATTTTGAGCGCCATGTCGGCAAAGTCAGGCTTCATCGGGCATCCGCCGCTGATAGAGGTGAACACACGGTCGCCAACAATAGTGGCACCACCGGCAGCACCTGCGCTATAGGCAGCACCTGCTTCTTCGCGGATTTTTTGGAGGTAGATTTTGCTCAACACTTGTCCGGCGGCACTTGCGAGGATACGGTTTTCGAGAGTGTAAGGCGTGGTAGAGCTGTACCAGTACATGCGAGCCATTGCCTTAGGTGTTTCCATTTTCTTGGTGAACTTATTGATCAGTTCGCCATTGGGGCGTTCAGCCACATTCTTGTAGTTTTCAGCCTTTTTGGGGTCGGCGGGCAGCGAAGCGATGTATTGCTCAATGTAGGAGCGGAGGATGTTTTCGTCGAAGTTACCGATGAAATAGAACGTAAAGTCGGCAGCATTAGCGGTGCGTTCCTTTGCGATTTCGAGCACACGGTCGTAGTTCACATTTTTGAGTTCTTCCACGCCGAATGGAGCATTGCGCCAGCTCTTATTGTGGATGGTGTATTCCACTTGTTCTTGGAACACAGCTTCCGGTTGCAAATCCTTATTCTTCAGAGCAGTTTCGAGCATCTTCATGATGCTGTTGAAATTCTTTTCATCTTTGCTCACGGCAGTCATTCTCAGGTAAGTGAGTTGGAAGAGTGTTTCAAGGTCCTTCACGGTAGACTTACCATCGAGACGTTCGTAAGAATCAGAGAGTGTGAGGTTTACGTGTGCTTGCTTGCCGGCGAGCGCCTTATCCAATTCGGTGTAAGAGAATTCGCCGAGGCCGCTTGAAGCCACCACGAAGTCGAAGAGTTGGGTGTTCGCCCAGTCCTTTTGGTCGTAGAGCGAGCTACCGCCTTTCGATTCGGCTTGCATCAAGATTTCATCGTCTTTATAGTCGGTGTGCTTGATTACCACCTTTGCACCATTGCTCAGGGTGAGTGTTTTGAAGCCAAAGTCCTTGTTTTCGGTTTCGCTCACGATAGCGCCTTTGGCAGGCAATTGCTTAATGAGGGGTTCATCCTTCACATTGTCGACCCACGCAGTGATGTCGGCGCTGTGAGCGGCATCGATAGCGCCCTTAAGTGCGGCTTCGGTGGGATACACGGCACCTTCCTTTTCTTGGTTGAAGTTAATCACCACCAAGTTGGTGTCGGTGGGGTTAATCAGCTGTTGCATTGTGCCATTCACGGCCTCCACGGGGAGCATCGGCACCATTTGGCTCATCACCTCGTATTCGGTTTCGATAGAAGTGAGGGGTTCTTTTTCGAGGAAGTGGCTTGCGCACATGCGTCCGAAGTTGTCGCTGTTGATTTTGCTGCGATTATTGTATCGCTTTTCGAGTTGGCTCAAATATTCAGCCTTGCAGCGCGCATATTCAGATGCGGTGAAGCCGAATTTTTGTGCTCGCAAAGCCTCCACAGTGGCAGCTTGCACAGCCTCATTCATTTTACCTTCTTTCGGCAGCAAACCGATTGTGAAGGCATCTTTGGTTTTGGCGAAGATGTAAGAGCCATCGTAGGCACTGGCTTGCACAAACGGGCAGTCGGGGTCTTGTGCCTTTTCGGCAAGGCGCTGGTTGATCATGTGGTTCACGCACCAGATGGCATAGTCGTAGAACAAATACATGCCATTGCTCTTCATATTTTCGGGGTACGGTTCGTGCTTAAACATGATTTGCACCAAATCGTATTGTTGTTCCTTATCCTTGTCGACCACAATGATAGCTTCAGGGTTGTCGGGCACTTGTTCGTCGACCACTTGTGCTGCATCGGCAGGAGCGGCAGGGATGGTGCCAAACATTTCCTCGATTTTCTTCACGGTGTAGTCCACATCAATGTCGCCCACCACAATCACGGCTTGGTTGTCGGGGCGGTACCACTTTTTGTAGTAGTTGCGGAGTTCTTCGTATTTGAAATTGTCGATTACACTCATCAAACCAATAGGCATGCGCTTGCCGTACTTCGAGCCCGGATAGAGTTTTTCGAGGTTGCGTTCAAACATGCGTTGGCTGGCAGAAGAGCGGAGGCGCCATTCTTCGTGAATCACGCCGCGTTCCTTGTCGATTTCCTTGTCTTCGAGGAGCAAGCCATTCGACCAGTCCTTGATGATAAGCAAGCAAGAGTCGAGTGCGCTTTGGCGAGTGGAAGGCACATCGTTGATATTATACACGGTTTGGTCGACAGCGGTGTAGGCATTGAGGTCGCGACCAAATTCCACACCGAGGGTGCGGGTGTAGTCGATCACACCATTACCGGCATAATTGTCGGAGCCATTGAATGCCATGTGCTCGAGGAAGTGAGCCAAACCGCGCTGACTTTCTTCTTCTTGGATAGAGCCCACGCGCTGAGCGATGTAGAAATTCACGTGGTGCTCGGGATAATTGTTGTAACGAACGTAGTAAGTGAGTCCGTTAGCGAGTTTACCCATGCGAATGGCGGTGTCGGCAGGCACATCGGGAATGGCTTGTGCTTGCGAAGAGATAGCCACGAGAGCAAAGGCAAACGCCAATAGTTTTCTGAACTTCATAATTTGAATAATGATTTTGAATATAGTTATGTAATATGTAATAATCGTGATTTATGGCGCTATGAAAAGCGCGATATCTGCCTAATAGACGAAAAAGGGTAGCGAAAAACTACATTAAAAATAAAAAAAATCACGCAAAGGTAAGGATTATTTTCGGAAGTAGGTGGTTTTGAGCCGGAAATCGTGCCTGCATTAACTTTTGTTATCACAAAGAAAGAGAGGGCGCAACGGGATTCAGCAAGACTGCAAATGCTAAAAAAAATGGTTATGAACACGGGGAGAAGGGTGGTTTTGCCGAAAATCCCCAAATTTATTTTGCAGAAAATGCCGAAAATCCCCAAATTTTGGAAATTTTTCGATTGCGTTAACAAAGGGACGGTTTTGTTAACAGAGCACGTTGGTGGGGATGCCACAACCGACCCTCTCACGAGGCTCATACCATCCGGTTTGCTTTCTCCAAGCTGCGCTCGGCTGCGCCTTCGCTTGCATGGAGTTAACCACAATAAGCCGTCTCCGACGGCGGTTGGAGACACAATAAGCCGTTTCCGACGGCGGGGTGGTGTGTGGAACGCCAAGTGGGTGGGGATGCCACAACCGACCCTCTCACGAGGCTCATACCTTGGCTGCAGCTATCTCCAAGCTGCGCTTCGGCTGCGCCTTCGCTTGCATGGAGTTAACCACAATAAGCCGTCTCCGACGGCGGTTGGAGAAGCCACCTCCGGCCCATCCTTGAAGAGAGAAGTGGCTGTGTGTCAAGACGTTTTAGTTACTTTAGTTAATATCCCCGGTGGGTGGCATTTTTGCCGGCTATAGTGTGGTTGCTCCCCACTAATTTTCTATCGAGCCATTGTGGGGGTGCTTGAAGCGCCTATTTTGGGGAGAGTGAAGGGAAACAAAACAAGCGCCCGGTGTAAAATGGCACGGGCGCTAAGTGATATTTTGGTGGGAAGTAAGGCTTTGCGCTTACTTCTTTGCCGGAGCAGCAGGTTGGTCTTGACCGGAAGTGGGGATGCCGGTACCTTGTTGCTGTTCGGTTTGTGGAGTGGAGAGAGCGGCTGATTGCGAGTTAGAAGCATTTTTTGCAAAGATGCAAGCACAGATGCTGAGCACGCAGATAAAGATAGCCAAGCTCCAAGTGGCTTTTTCCACAAAGTCGGTGGTTTTGCGCACACCGGCAATTTGGTTGTAATTGCTCACATTGGCAGCCAAACCGCCACCTTTAGATTTTTGAATAAGAACCACTCCAATGAGCAACAATGCTGCAAGTGAAATTAAAATACTGAATACTACTTCCATGTTGGTTGATGTATAAAAATCTTTATTTTTTTGTTTGTTCGTTGAGTACTAATTTTCGCAAAAAACGAATTTGGTCTGCAAAGTAAATACTTTTTTCCGGAAAATTCAAATTTATGTTCTCAATTATTTCAAGTGCCTTCGAATAATTTCGCTTTTGGATGTAGATTTTTGCCAAACTTTCGCTGAGCATAGATGGGTCGTGCTCAGTGGGTTGCGCGATTGGAGTGTCGGCAATTTCGGCGGCTTCTTCGCTGTCGACGTGTTGCTGTGGTAAGGCGGCCACTTGCTGTTCTTTTTCGCGTTGGCGAGCGATAAAGCTGCTAATGAGTGCATCTTGGGTGCTTTCGCCTTCGGCGGGGATATCGGCGTCGTTGGCTTCTGCGGCGAGAATGTCGGCATAATCGGGCGTGGGGTTGAAAATCATATTTTCGAGCACTTCCACCTCCTTTTCGCTACCCGAGCCAAACGCATCCAAAAACATATCGATGGCATTGGCGGTGGATGCTTGTTGCGGCTGCTCTTCCGGATAGAAATTGCGGAAAGCCTCGGGATAGTTGCCCAAATGCATTGCCAGCACTTTTCGGTCGG
This sequence comes from Sodaliphilus sp., assembly GCA_051871435.1. GTDB lineage: Bacteria > Bacteroidota > Bacteroidia > Bacteroidales > Muribaculaceae > Sodaliphilus. The sequence goes on from JBJECV010000011.1 coordinate 4,860, forward strand.
GGCTACTGATGGCGAGGCGCCCGAGCATGGCATCGCTGCCCTCTATGCCGTGTTGCTTGAGGTAGAGCAACGCGGGCAGGGTGAAATAGGGGTATTGTTGCTGCATTTTCTCCACCCATTCTGCTGTAATGAGCTGAGGATTAGCCAGATAATGTTGAAATTCCGAGAGCATATTTTGATGCAAAAAAAATGAAGTTACCAATTGCCGAAAGTGGCGTTGAAAATGAGGTCTTTTAAGTCGTCGCAAATTTGCGAGCAGAGTTCGTCTTGCACATCGGTGAGCATTTGGCTACTATCGAAGTCGCGATATGCGGAGAACGATTGGTCGTTGCTCAGCGATGGATTTTTGTTGTCGATATATTTCACTCTCACGGTGATGGTGAGGCGGGTTTTGCTGGCGTAGGCATCTTCGCCCACGGCTTGCGGGGTGAGATTGTAGGCAGTGATTTCGCCTTCGAGGCGGAGGTCGCTGTTGGGCGAATCAATCACCCGCAGGCGCGTGTTTTGCGCCACCATGTCGGTGAGTTTGTTTTCGAAAGTTTGCTGCAATGGCGGATACACCAGCGCTGCACGAATGGGGAAATCGCTAATCGACACGGTTTTATACACATTATAGTCGATTGATGCACCGTTGAATTTATAGAAATTATACACCGTGCACGCCGACGCCATCGTGATAAGCGTCACCATCGCCACCAATCGCTGTATGATGCTGTGAGAATGCTTCATTATTCTTTGTGTTGGTTTCTTGATTCCAGCCCGTAGGCTTTAATTTTGCGATAGAGAGTTCGCTCCGAGATATTGAGTTCTTCGGCGGTTTTTTTGCGTTTTCCGCCGTTTCGGTCGAGTGCACGGGTAATGGTTTCGCGTTCGGTTTCCTCGAGGGTTTTCACGTGAGGCGCATCCATCAGCGAGTATGCAGATTCCACTTCGGATGCGGAAGCGTCGTCGTTGTTGGAAATGTCGATAATGTTGTGTTCCTCCTTCGAGGGGAGATGCTGTGGTGCGGCGATTTTGGTGGGTCGCTTAATGATTTGCACATCATTGATATAGGAATCTGCCATCAGCGAAGTGCTCACCTCCTGCGAAGGGACATGCTGATTTTGAAGCGATTCTTGGAGGCTCATCACATCGGCTTGGAGCTTGAAGATGAGTTTGAAAATGTATTCGCGCTCGCGTTTGTAGTCGAATTCGGCATCGCTCTTCGACACCAGTCCGCTGGCTTGCGGTATGTAGGGTGCCACGCCCTCTTTATCCAAGATTTTGCCGGCTTCGAACAGTGCGATTTGTTCTGCCACATTTTTGAGTTGGCGCACATTGCCCGGCCAGCGATAATTGAGCATCGCTGTTTTGGCATCGGGAGAATATTCCACCTCCGGGGTGCGGTAGCGTTCCGAGAAATCGTGGCTGAATTTGCGGATGAGCAGCCAAATATCGTCGCCACGCTTGCGCAATGGCGGCACATCGATGCGCACGGAGCAGAGGCGATAGTAGAGGTCCTCGCGGAATTTGCCCTCTTTGATGGCGTTTTCGAGGTTTTTGTTGGTGGCAGCCACAATGCGCACATCGGTTTTGCGCACCTCCGAACTACCCACACGCATATATTCGCCCGACTCGAGCACACGGAGCAAGAGAGCTTGGGTTTCGAGCGGCAATTCAGCCACTTCGTCGAGGAAAAGCGTGCCGCCGTTGCAGTCTTCAAAATAGCCCTTATGGTCGCTGATAGCGCCGGTGAACGAGCCCTTTTCGTGGCCGAAAAGTTCGCTATTGATGGTGCCGGCAGGGATAGCGCCACAGTTCACCGCCATATATTTTTCGTGGCGGCGCTTGCTGTTTTCGTGAATGATTTTCGGGAAAACCTCCTTACCCGAACCGCTTTCGCCGATGATAAGCACCGAGAGGTCGACAGCCGCCACCTTCAGTGCCTGCTCGATGGCAGTGGTGAAGAGCGGCGATTTGCCGATGATGCCGAATCGCTGTTGAGCGGCTTTAATTTCTTTGCTAAGTGTGATCATAATGCGATAGATTTTAGTTAATTACCATTTGCGCAGGCTGTAGGTGGCGTTGCGCAGCATTTGCCCGAGGGCTTCGAGGTCGGGGCATTGTGCTTGCTGCTCCGGGGTGATGGGTTCGCCAATCGACACGCGGAACGTTTGGTCGTGGCGGCGGAACACCTCCGACGGTAATTTGAGCGTGCGCAATCGCCAGTCGATTAAGCCGAGTATGTTGAAGAAAGTGCTGTTGTGGCCATGGAAATAGATGGGCACCACCGGCACTTTGAGTTTTTTTATCAAGCGAATGATGGTGGGTTGCCAGAGGCGGTCTTCGATACGCAAATTGCGCTGAATTTTCGACACGGCGCCGGCGGGGAAGAAGCCGAGCGGATGTCCCTCTTTCACGTGGCGCAATGCCGTGGAGATGCCCTGCATCGACACGGCGCGCTTGGCGGGGTCGGCACTGGCGAGGGCGTCGACAGCGATGAAATTGGGGCGCATGGCGGTGATGTGGTTGAGAATCATGTTCACCATCACCTTAAAGTCGGGGCGGTATTCCCCCACTATTTTGATGAGCATAATGCCATCGAGGGCACCAAATGGGTGGTTCGACACGGTGATAAATCCGCCTTCTTTCGGCAAATTTTTCAGCACCTCTTCGCCGCGAATATCGATAGTGATATTAAGGTCGCGGAGCAAACCTTGGGTGAACGGCACGCCCGGAGTGTCGAAATTATGGTCGTGAATCCAATTCACCTTATCCACTGCGAGCCATTTAAAGAGGCGATTCACCAGCTGTTCCTTTCCTTTGAAAAATGGTGCGAGTTGGCACACGTCGTCGTAGTCGAGCACGGTGCGCTTAATGGGGGCTTGGTTGGGGGTATCGTTTTGCATAACTATCAGTTTCATTACAATAGGGATGCAAAGGTAGTAATAATCCCCGAAATAAAGCGCAAAACGGGGCATTAAAATATGTCAAAATGTCATATTTTGTGACTTGTGGGTACCAAGGGGAGGGCTTATTCTGAACAAAAATTGTTTATACTTTGTTCAGTAAAACGATTTTTTATCGTTTTTCTGTACGTAACAGAGCTGTTTTTCGGGAATTTTGGACTATTCGCGGGGTGCGTGCACTCAATTGGCGGGGCGATAGAGGATGAAGTGGGCGTTTTCCCACACCTTTTGGTAACGGCGCTCGGCGAGGAAGCGATTGAGCACGGCAATTTTGGTGTCGATGCAAAAACAGCTTTTGGCATCGCCGTAGGTGCGGAGCATATTGGGAGTGGGCATTGAAAATTCGGGACCCATCGTCACAAATTTTTGGCGGAGCAACGTTGGAGAAGTGCGCATTTCGTTGAGGCGCCGCTGTAGCATTTGGCTGCTCAGCATTTCGGGCCAACAGCAGTGGATGGCGGGACGTGTGGCTGTGAGATAGTTGAGCATCGGCATGCCGCCATACACCAGCATGGTGTCGCCCTCTGCCACCCATGGGCGGATGCCGGTGAGCACATCATTTACAATAGCGGCGCGCTCCTCGGTGGTGAAAATGCCCCGAGCCTTTGGAGAATCCACCTGCGCGGTTTTGTGCCACAGTGCACCGCCATCGAAATAGGTGCCGCCGAGAGCCGTTTTTGCCACACATATCAGCGCAAACACCAAGATGAAATAGCCGGAGCGAAACATGCGGGTGTGCTCCATACACATTGCAATGGCTATGGGTGTGGCAAGGAAGAGAATGATGGAACCATTATTTGCCACGCCATCCGACCCCATCGGAAAAATGAGCATCAGCGCCAATGCCACCACGCTCACACCACATGCTTTGCCTCGCAACGTGAAAATGGCGGTGAGGCAACCCACAGCACAAAGCACCCAAATGGGTGGCAACGGCTGCATGCGCCACATCATCCACCCCGCCACGGCGAGGGCACACCACAGCATCACAAAACGCACCATCGGCGTGAAAATGCGACTACGCAAAACCGTGTATACCGCCACGATGGAACCGAGTTTCAGCCATGTGAAAAACGCTATTTTGTAAAATCGAAATTGCTGAAAAATGAGCGAAAACAGATTGTGGGTTGATTCTCCCGAAGAGTCGCTTGCCACTTGCTGCAGCGAAGCAAGGCTGTCGAGAAAGATGCTCAAATGCCCAAGCGCCGCCATCATCGCCACCATTGCTGCTACTCCGGTGAGTGCACCCGAAAGGGAAATAGCCGACAGATAAAGTCCTCGCTTTTTGGAGGATGCGCTAAGCCATGCCATCAGTAGCGGAGTGAACACAAACACCAAGCCCAACACATTGGGGATACGCGAAAACACATTCAACCCCAGCAAAAAGCCTCCCGCCATCACGGACAGGGTGCGACCTTTGAGCAATTGCTCGAGGGCAAGCAGATAGAGCATGATGGAAAGAATATCGTAGCAAAATGCCACGGGCATTGCCACGAAAGCCACCATAGTGAGCACATTGCCCACAATAATAGCTGAGGGAGAAATGTATGCCTTCAGTATGCGCCACACAGCACACATACACACCACCAAGCACACAAGTCCCAACAGACGTATGCCCAACACACCCATAGCCGGACATAAGGCGAGAAACGCACCTCCCACCACACCACTCAAATAATACATAAAATGATAGCCGACACTTTCAGGCGCAGCAAACATATTATCGTACATGGTGAGATACTGCCCCGTGTCGCACACATCAAAGCCAAACACCACACTTGCCATCAAGTAGAGTGCCACCGCCGACACCGACGCCCACATCAGGCACTCGGGTCGGCGCAAAATAGCGCTATGGATTCGGCTAAAAAGATTCATACTCCACAAAGATAAACATAATTTCAACACAATCGTCGCTTTTGGCCCAAGTTTGTGCACCAGCCACCCTCACCATTTGTTAATAATTGTTATAGAATCAAACAGAGGGACTGTCCCTACTGTCCTA
>JBJECV010000011.1:9909-15994 GCA_051871435.1 Sodaliphilus sp.
TATAGAATCAAACAGAGGGACTGTCCCTACTGTCCTAAAAATTTAACAGTTGCCGGCTTTTCCATAGGAGATATGTGGGATATGGGTATATAACGGATGGAATGGGCATAATTTTTCACTTTTGTCGATTTAACATTATTAACTTATTTTTACGATATAGGTATTTTTTGAGGGTTTGGGAGTGTCTGTTGAGGGAAAATGTTGGTGGTTTGGGGAAAAAGGATTAACTTTGTGGGTTGATATGTCGTTTGTTTCGCTACAGTTCATATTGTTTTTGCCATTGGTGTTTTTGCTCTACTGGTTTGTGTTTCGCCGGCAGAGTTGGCAGAATATGCTTGTGGCTGTGGCCAGCTATGTGTTTTATGGCTGGTGGGATTGGCGATTTTTGTGCTTGATATTTTTCACCACGGTGTGCAGCTATGCCAGCGGCATATGGATAGAGCACTTTGAGGGCAGGCGGCGTGTGCAGAAATGGATTTCCACGCTGAATATATTGGTGAATCTCGCCATTTTGGGCGTGTTTAAATACTACAATTTTTTCGTAGACAGTATGAACGACTTGGTGGCACTCTTTGGCTACCAATTGGATTGGCCCACAGCGAATTTGATACTGCCGGTGGGCATTTCATTCTACACCTTCCAAGCGCTGAGTTACAGCATCGACATTTATAAAGGCAAACTCAAGCCCACTCACGATTTTGTGGCATTTGTGGCCTTTATCAGTTTCTTCCCGCAATTGGTGGCAGGCCCGATAGAGCGTGCCTCGCACTTGCTGCCTCAATTTTTGAGTAAGCGCAGTTTCGATTATGCGCGAGCTGTGGACGGCTGCCGTCAGATGCTATGGGGCTTTTTCAAAAAGATGGTGGTGGCGGATATGTGTGCCACGGTAGTGAACCACACATGGAGCGACTTTTCGTCGATGAGCACCATCAATTTATGGGCCACGATAGTGCTGTTTTCGTTTCAGATTTATTGCGATTTTTCCGCTTATAGCGATATCGCCATTGGTTGCGCCCGACTGTTTGGCTTCGATTTGGTGAAAAACTTCAATTATCCCTATTTTTCACGGAATATTCCCGAATTTTGGCGCCGTTGGCACATGTCGCTTCTATCGTGGTTTCGCGACTATGTGTACTTCCCCCTTGGCGGTAGTCGCTGCCCCAAGTGGCGCACGGTGATGAACACCATCACCGTGTTTGTGATTAGCGGGCTGTGGCACGGTGCGGCATGGACCTTTGTGGTGTATGGCATATTCCACGGGCTGATGTGTAGTTTTTACGTGGTCACCGGATTAAAGAGCAAATACGAGCACGGTCCCGGCCACGAACGCATCCTTCCCTCGCCGAAAGAATTTGGGATGATGGTGCTCACCTTCGGTTTGGTGTCGCTGGCACGCGTGTTGTTCCGTGCCGAGGGCAATCTTTCGCTCGCATTCGATTATTATCAGCAATTATTTTCCTTCTCCTCATTCTACACCGGCGACATCGTGGGTGTGAAAGCCATGGCAGTGTGCGCCCTGCTATTGGTGGTGGAATGGGTGAAGCGCGAGCACAATCATCCGCTCGAATTGGCGGGGCACGGGCTTATGCAATATCGCGCCATGCGATGGGTGCTGTATGTGGCATTGGCAAGCATCACCTTCTTTTGCCAGGCAGGCGAACAAGATTTCATCTATTTCCAATTCTAACGAAGTATGAAGCGATTTCTCACATATTCGGCATTGTTTTTGGCTATGATGCTGGGCATCATAGCGGTGGCAGAGATAGTGACGCGGGGCTACCCCAATTCGTATGCCTACAAGAAAGCCTGGATGGACAAAAACGCCTCGCGTGTGCGCACTCTGATTTTGGGCGGTTCGCACACCTACTACGCCGTAAAACCCGACATGCTGGGCTCCAACGCCTTTTCGCTGGCGAATGTGTCGCAAGGTCCGGAATATGATTATTGGCTACTGAGCACCTACATCGACCGCTGCAAAAATCTGAAAACGGTGGTGATGGTGGCAGATGAAGCCAATCTGTTCGACCCTCCCATGGAAGATGAGCCCGGAGAATGGTATCGCTGCCGCTACTATAGAATATATATGGACTATCCCAAGCATAGCAAATGCTCGAAATATAATTTGGAGTGTAGCCACGTGAGCACCTTCTCGCGCAAATTGGTGCCCGCCCTCAGGTATGCGTTCACCGGCGAATATAGCATAGAATGTGATTCGGTGGGCTTCGGCAATTCGTTTGACACACCCGCGCAATTCGACTCCGCATTTATGGAGCGAAACGCCACCCGCGTGGCGGAATATCATCGATGCAAAGATTGGACACAAGTGGAGCGCAATTTCTCCTACGTGATGAAAATAGCCCGATTATGCAAGGAAAAGGGCGTGAGGTTGATACTCATCACGCCGCCTATGTGGAAGGGCTTTGTGGAGAAAGTGAACCCGCGCCAATTGGAGGTGATGCACAATTGCATTGCCCGCATTCAGAAAGCCACCGGCGCACTTTATGGCAACTATTTGCTCGACGCCCGCTTCCAAGGCGTGGACTTCTACGACGCCGACCACCTGTCGAAGCAAGGCGCCGCAAAATTCACAGCCATCCTCAAATCCGACTTCCCCGGCTTCTAATGGCGGAAGTTATCATCATTGCAAAAATGGAACCATATAAATAGGAACACACCACATATCGGATTCTTTCTTGAAATCTTTCGTATAGACAAGATATTTATTGGCAATACGATGGGCGTATTTTTCCGACATTTTATCTAATGAAGTGTGGGTTATATAACCCGATGATTTCACTTCAATGGGACTAATTTTGCTACCATCAGCGACTAAGAAATCTATCTCATAATACCCCTTACCGTCAGGTTTGGCGATGGTGTGGTAGAAAAGGTCCAACTGTGATGCTTTAAGCATTTGTGCCACCATGTTTTCGTAGACATATCCCAAATTAGCCGGCAATTTATCACTCAGCAATTTTTCATAAATCACGTTATCGGTAAAGCGCTTCGACTTAAAAGCCAATGTAATAAATAGCCCCGTGTCCACCACATACATCTTATAGCGCTGCGGGTCTTTGGTTAGTGCCAAACCCACATTTGGATCGTTGGAGTGATAGGCGATATTCACTACTTTGGATTCTTCCAATAGTTGCACAATTTCGCTCAAACGATCGTATTTCTCACCCGGAATAACCGAAGAAATTGAGAATCTTGAAGCGTTTTTACTCAACTGAGCCGGAATAGCATCAAATATGGCAGAAGCCCTACCCGAAGTATCTATCTTGTGTAAATCCTCTTCAAAAAGAGCAATAATGTCGCGCTTTACCATATCCACGTCACTTAGATTGTTGGAGCGAAGATATTCAGCCACAGCTTGAGGCATGCCGCCCACAAGCATATACAATCTAAAGTCACGCATCAGTTTTCTATGAGAAGCATCACCAAGATTTTTCTGCAAATGCCACATTTGCCGGAGCAATGGGAAGGTGGCAGTGTCGCCTAATGCCCACCTAAATTCCTCAAAGTCCATTGGGCACATTTCTATTCGCGTTTCTTCGCTGGGAATGATGATGGATTGCACATTTCGTCGTATTGAAATAAGCGACCCTGTTTCGATATAGTCATACCGACGGTCTTTCACCAAGTGCTTGATGCTTTGTCGCGCTTTTGGGCAATTTTGGACTTCATCAAACACAATCACAGATTTTCGCTTCTTCAAATTCACATTATAAATAAGCTGGAGGCGAAGGAAAATATAATCCAAATCGGACAAATCGTCAAACAAAGCATTCAGCGCTGGTGAAGTTTTAGAAAAATCAATAATGATGTAGGATTCATATTCGTGTTTGGCAAATTCTTCCACGATGGTTGACTTGCCAATTCGCCTCGCGCCTTCTATCAAAAGGGCTGTTGCACCATTTCGCTGCTTCCATTCGAGCATGCGAGAATAGATTTTACGTTTAAAAATATGTGACGCACCCATATTTAGTTAACTTTTAGGATTTTACAGGTGCAAAGATAATCATTTTGCCGAAATCCGCAAAATTTGAAACCCTCATTTTGCCGAAATCCGCAAAATTTGAAACCCCGTTTTTGCCGAAATGCGCAAAATTTGGCAACATTTAGCTGTTTGAAGAATGGCCGGCTTTCCGGGCATCTAAGCCGGAGGCGGTAAGAGGAGTCAGTGCTATTCAATAGCCCATTCCATAACATTGATTCCATTGACGGTGGAGAAATTGATTCCCACTTTCACGATTTGCTTATTCGAGAGCGCATAGGCGCGTGCATACTGCTTATCACAGATTTGCTGAAGTGCCTCCTGTGGAGTTTTGTTGAATTTCAATTCCATTACATACAGGAAGCGGGAGGTTTCGAGCACCAAATCGATGCGTCCGGCAGAGGTGTGTTGTTCCACAGTGATGTGATAATTGGAAAGTAGGGCAAACATAATGTAGAGCATCTGCTGGTAGTGTTCTTCCGAATGTGCATTGTGGCAGTAGGGCACCGTTTGCAGAAAATCTGCCATCAGCTGCAAGGCCTGATTCATATCCCCGTTTTTGATGAGCACCTACATTTTGGCAATGGTGGTATTCCCTTTGGTGGTGTTGCGCTCAAGGTAATGCGGCAAAAGACTCCGATACATACCCACTGCCACTTCTTTATTGGGCATAGCGAGAGTGTAGAGGTCGGTTTCTTTGTCGTAGTCCTTGATGGTGATGTAGCCACTTTGATATAGGAGCGGTGTGATGGTGGTCATCGTTTCGGTGGGTGCGTCGAAATCATTTTTTCCGGCACTAATGGTATCGCCCAATTCGGTGATAGAGAAATCGAATTTATTCATCATCTCAATCAAAAAAGAGGGTGTTCCCGATGCGAACCAATAGTCGCCCAACATGCCGTCGCTAAAGCAATTGAGAATGCTAAACGGATTGAACACATCGGGCGATGGCCACGTGAAATGATAGCCGTCGTAGTGGTCGGAAAGCTGCTTACAAGTCTCTTTTGGGGAGAGCTTCAGTTTTTGAGCGAGCGCATCAATATCCGGCTTCATTTGTGTAAGGAGTTCTTCTTTGGTGATGCCACAAATGCCGGCATACTGCTCGAGCATACTGATATTTTTGATATTATTGAGCTCGCTAAAAATGCTCAACTGCGAAAATTTGGTAATGCCGGTGATGAACACAAATCGAATATAGGGGTCGCATGCTTTTAGCGGCGAGTAGAAATTGCGCATGGTGTGACGTAGCTTCTGCAAATTTTCATTCTCATGCACCACATCGAGCAGAGGGGCATCGTATTCATCGATTAGCACCACCACTTGCTTGCCGGTTTGCCGATAAGTGCGTTCAATAATTCCCTGCAGACGATTATTACAATTAATTTCCCCTTCATTTTTGCCATAAATTTTTTCGTAGGCAAGGAGTTGATAGTTGAGCTCTTGCGTAAGGCTTTGTTCATCCAAGTGCTTGGCAGTGCTCATATCAAAGAGCAAAACGGGATGCTGTGTCCATTCCGTTTCCAAATTTTCGATTGCCAAGCCCTTAAAAAGGTCTTTTCTACCTTCAAAATAACTCTTGAAGGTGGACACAAGCAGAGATTTGCCAAAGCGGCGCGGTCGGCTCAAGAAAAAATACTTGCCGTCGGTGTGGGTGATGCGATACACGTATTCACTCTTGTCGATATAGAGATTGTTGAGCCGGCGAATCTCTTCAAATGTTTGAATGCCTATGGGATAAAGTTGTCGTGCCATACATTTGTGCGCTTAATAATCGTGAATGCAAACTTAATAAAAATTACCGACACCACCATCATTCTCCCCCAAATAATTCGCCCACCGCACGGCTCTTTCATTTAAAAAATGCCTTGTTATTCAAATTATTTAGTGTTTTATAGCGAAATTTTGTATGGTTTTTCTTGAGCACGCTATCTTTTGTTGGAAGTTGGATGCTCATCAACTTTTTACTCAAAAAAAAATAGGATTTTAAAAAAAGATAAACAACTGACACTCAATACCAACAAATCACCCGATTCGCATCCAAACCGGCTAAGGGAATCTATGTCCTTTATCTAAAGTTAAATGAAAGAT
>JBJECV010000012.1:0-3484 GCA_051871435.1 Sodaliphilus sp.
TCCTCAGCCACTTGCCGTCACGAAATTTTGGGGAATTAACTGAAATTCCCTACTTACAAACCGGAACAAGCGGTTCTTTACATTTGTGATGAGCCGTGCGCTACCCACTTCCGGCCCACGCATAAAATATGGTATTTTCAATGATAATTATGGGCGAATTTGATAGTTTGTAAATTATTTTCGACAGAATGTCGTAAATTGTTGTATCATTAGTGTTAAAACGAGGAATATGTTTTGATTTATTTTAGAAGTTGTATAAATTTGTGCGTTGCTTCTTGAGCGGAATATAACGAACACACCCGGGAGGTAAATATAAAGAGGTAGATATAAATCTGTTTGTTAATAGACTATATTATTTTTTTTGTTTAATTAATTTCTCAACGACTATGAAAAAGAAATTTCTCTACTACCTGCTCATAATCGCAGCGACCATGATGGCCACTACGGGACAGGCTCAGTCGTTGGAGCAAGTGGCACAACAGCTCACTGCCGATCCTTCCATCGGCGCGGCGCAAAAAGTAACACTTACCCCTACTACTCAACGAGATGCGGAAACTGAGAAAGCGGCAGCGTACCGAATAGCCTTGGCTAAAGGACACGCACCTGCCGCAAAGGAAGCAGCTCCCGAAAAAGTGAATGTCGGAGCAGAAAAGGCAATGACACTCCAACAGCAGAAGTTTGCTTCCGGCTCTTGGCAAGTGATTCAACGCAAAGGCGTTCGCAAGGCGCAAAAAGCCCTTGCAGCGATGCCTGATGTGCTTTATGCAGTGGAGTATGACGAGAAGTATGCCGATGGCTCCACCGAAGTGGGTGGCGTGGTCACCATTCAAAAGGTGGACGATACTCATGCCCTGCTCTACAATTTGTGGGGCTTGGCCGACACCCTGCAATGCACCTACGACCTTGCTGCCGGCACCGTGGCTATTACTCCCGGCAAGATTTACGATCATTCCACCTATGGTCCTATTTGGGCATGCTCAATGGACTTAGACCAACGCCTCTATAGCACCACCACACCCATCACCGGCACTATTGCCGACGATGGCACCATCACTCTTGGTGCTTGGGGTGTGCTCATTGTGAGCGGAGAGGCGCAAGGCGGCTCTTTCGGTATCTACACCAAGAGCGTTTTTAAGCCCACCAATGCCACTATCAGTGAGGTGATTTACGATGGCAAATCCGCCACCAACACCGACTCCGTGCGCACCTACCCGGTGCTGATTACTCAAACCTTTGACAACGAATTGGAAATTGTCAATTTCGTTGACAATGGCGCCACAGTGAAAATGCGGCTCAAGCCCGACCATTCCGTGAGCATCGCTCCTCAACTCATTTTCACCAATTCGCTTTACGGACCCTTTAAATGCTATCCTGCCAATTGGGCAAAAAGCAAATCCGCTCAAGCAGGTAAAATTCTCGGCACCGGCACCAACACGCAAATCAGTTTAGGCAACTACGGCGTGTTTTGCGAAGCGCAGCAAAGCCGACGTGCTTTGGGTGTGCTCTCTGCAACCATCAATTTTGAAAACGGACTGGTAACCTATCCACAGGCTTCGGTGCAAGATTGGACCGGCGACGGTTCAGAATCTTCGCCCTACATCATCACCAAAGCATCGCAAATTAATGCCCTTTCCGAAGATGTGAATGCCGGCAACGACTACAAAGGCAAATATATTCAAATGGGCAACGACATTGATATGAGCACTTCCACTTTGGCCTACATTCCTGTGGGCGAAAGCGAGGATACGCCTTTCCGCGGCTCTTTTAATGGCAACAACTATGCCATCAACCACCTCTCCATTGCAGTGGGTGATGAAAATTATCAAGGCCTCTTTGGGGTGACCGACACCGTGAGCACCATCTCCAACCTCAAGATGCTCAATGCACAAATTTCTACCGGCGGATGCTTCACCGGCACCGTGGCAGGTAAGAGCGCCGGCACCATCACCAATATTATTGTGGAGGATGCTCAAATTGCCGCCACCAACTATTGCGCTGCAGGCGTGGTGGGCTATTTCAATGGCCCGAAACTCGACAACTGCTCGTTTAGCGGCAACATTATCGGCGTGGGAGAAAATGCCGGTGTGGCAGGCGATATTGCCGGCTATGCAGTGGCAAGCAATCTGCAAGCCCACGGCACTATCACCGTGATTGGCGTGGCCAATTCTATTTGGAAATCGGTAGGTGGTGTGGTAGGTACCACACTCCCGAGCAACGAATGCCAATCGCTCCTCACCGATTCCTATAGCGATATGCAAATCATTTCGAAAGTGGCATCTCCCATAGTGGGCGGTGTGGTAGGCGAAGTGCTGGAATCCACTGTGCAACGCTGCTTCAATGCCGGACCGATTTCAGCCCTGTCGGAAACCAAAGGCACCACCACAAATGGAGCAGTGGGAGGTATTGCCGGCAATATTTATGGCGGTAATCTTTACGACTGCTACAATGGCAACATTGTGCTCAACGGCGCTGCTTCCAACCATGTGGGTGGTGTGGTAGGCTATGTGAGCACGCCGGCTTATAGCACCAGCTCTTCCAACCCGGAAAAGGAATGGTTCAACCTTTCTAAAGTGCAACGCTGTCTCAACTTTGGGCAAGTGCACAACCTCGCCACCGAAAGCGCTATCGGCGTGTTTGGCACAGTGTATCGCGACAGCGTGTTCCAAAATGTGTACTACGACCCGCAAATGGTGGGCGTGATAGCTCCCGATTCCGTGCAACGCATGACCCTCTCCACTGCCCAACTCACTTCGGGCACTGCTATTGCCGGATTCGACCCCCAAGTGTGGGAATTTACTGAAGGCATTTATCCTCGCCTGAAAATATTCTCCAACACGAATGCGGCATACCTTTCTGCAGCACCGATTTTCTTCAGCGAAACCGATAATGTGGGCAAGGTGCGTCACACCTTCAAATTAGCAACACAAAACAATATTCTCTGGAAATTGTACAACGGCAGCAGATTTGTTGACGAATCCACCGGTTTGAAGATTGAAGGCGATTCCGTGAAAGTGAAAGATGTGTTCTCCAATGAAGTGCTCGTGGCGCTGTCGGAAAACGACCACAGCATTCTGAAAATGACAGCTCTTTCCACCATCAACCCATCGCTCTTTAGCGGCGCCGGTACGGAAGACGATCCTTTCCAAATCAATACGAAGGAAGATTTGGAAGCCATCAACGACGGTATCGTGAATCATGGACAATCGTTTAAGGGCGACTTCTTTAAGCAAATGAACGATATCGATGCCACCGGATTCGCTGGAATTGGTTTGGGCAACAATAGTAGCTACCTCTTTAACGCTACCTACGATGGCAATGGAAAAGCTATCCACAATCTTAATATCGATGGCGTGGTTTACGACGAAGAAGGTAAGGCTGTTACCAAAGACTCGCAGGTGGGCGTGGCATTGTTTGGTATTATTGGCGAAAATGTAACTATTCAGCTATGCTATAATATCATAGAAATTTAGGTTGGACCGACTGT
>JBJECV010000013.1:0-15979 GCA_051871435.1 Sodaliphilus sp.
CTCGAGGCCCTCGGCATCCCTATTACGTAATCCGATTGCTGAATTATGGATTAAAAGGTGAATATTAGTCGGGAACTTAGTTATCGGGCACAAAGTTAAACTTTTTTTTGAATTATTGAAATATTTTCAACAATAATGTTACGGAAAAGGGTGTTGATTGGGGAAGTTAAGAAGAGATTTTAGAAGTTAAGAAGAGATCTTAGAAGTTAAGAAGTTAAGAAGTTAAGAAGTTAAGACGAATGTCTTTTTGCTTCCAACCACTAAACAGCTAACGGCTAACGGCTAACGGCTAACGGCTATTTTTTCGGGAATTGGGTCATTACGTTGGTGGGTGGGCGGTGGTTGCGGAGTTCGTTTGCCATAAAGTCCATATAGGGCGCCACATGGGAGAAGAATTGGTGATAGCCGGCGCAAAGGTAATTGAGGTATGGCTGCTGATAACGGTCGCGAATGAAGCGGTTTTTCGGGCATTCACCGTGGCAAGCAAAAAGGAAATCACATTCGCGGCATTGCTGCGGCAGCAATTGGGTTTTGATTTTGGCAAACTCGTTTTGCTTAGGCGAATACATCATTTCTGTGATGGTGTGATGGTGCAAATTGCCCAACAAATATTCGGGATACACGAAGTGGTCGCAGGCATACACATCGCCATTGTGCTCCATCACCCCGGCATGACCGCAGTCTTTGCCGAAGATGCACACGCCCGGGTTTTCGCCCACCCAATTGGCAAGCGTGGCATCGAAGAGTTGGATAAAAAATTCGCCCACATCGTGGCGCACCCATTCGTCGAAGATGGTGCACAGAAAATTGCCCCACTGCTCGGGAGTGACCGAGAAATCGAGCAATTCACCTCCCTCCTGCATACCCGGAGCAAGGTGCAAGCCATCGCTGCGGTGCACACGGCGCTCCACAATGGGGGCAAACTGAATGTAGCGACAACCGATTTCTTTAAAAAAATGATAAAAATCGAGCGGATAGTCGGCATTGAAATCATTCACCACGGCAAGCGCGTTCCACTCCACGCCATATTCATTGAGCAGGCGGATGCCCTTCATCACCTTATAGAAAGTGGGCTGATTGGCAGAGGAGCGGCGGTATTCGTCGTGAAACTCCTGCGGGCCATCAATGCTCACACCCACCAAAAAGTGGTTATCCTTCAGAAATTGACACCACTCCGGGGTGAGGAGCGTAGCATTGGTTTGGATGCAATTTTCAATGTGGCGCCCTCTGCCGTAGATACGCTGCCATTCGAGTGCTTTTTTGTAGAACGAGATGGGGCGCATCAGCGCTTCGCCACCGTGCCAAGTGAATTGCACCACATCGAGCGTTTGTGCTTGGAGATATTCCTTGATAAATTTCTCGAGCAAAGCATCGCTGAGCACCTGCTTGGCGGAACCGGCGTAAAGGTTTTTCTTCTCTAAATAGTAGCAATATTTGCAGCGCAAATTGCAGAGCGAGCCGGCAGGCTTGAGCATCACATAGAGCGGTCGGGCAAAGGGATTATAGAGGTCCATCTTTATTTCATTACGATTCGACATTCTTTGGAAGTTAAGAAGTTAAAGAAGTTAAGACGATAGTTATTGCCTGGCGATGAACACAAAGGTGACAATATGCGAAACTCCTTTTTTTTTGCGAAACTTGCGTTATTTAAAGGGAAAAAGCCAAGGTCCCTTTTTGGGGTGGGGACCTTAGCTTTGCGGATGCGATTATTGGTCGGCGTATTTAATCATATATTTGGTGGTGAGTTCGCGGCGTTGGTCGAGCGGAAGGTCGTCGTTGTATTTCTTTTGCAAATTTTTGAGGCGCACCTTCAGGTCGGCAATCACGTCGGCATATTTGGCATCGCTGATGGCATTGTTCAGCTCATTGGGGTCGGCTTGAAGGTCGTAGAATTCCCATTCATCGATATCGTAGTAGAAATGGATGAGTTTGTAGCGGTCGGTGCGGATGCCGTAGTGGGGTTGCACATTGTGCCACTTCGGATATTCAAAATATTGATAGTAAGCCTCCTTACGCCAATTGGATTCCACCTTCTTATCGCCGGTGAGCAATCCCTTCATACTCTCGCCTTGCATATCGGCAGGAATTTCCACGCCGGCAAAATCGAGGATAGTGGGTGCAATATCCACATTGAGCGTGAGTTGGCTCAAGTTTTGTCCTTTTTTCACAGCTTTTGGATAACTGATGAGGCAAGGCATTTGTAGCGATTCCTCATACATCCAACGCTTATCGTAGAGTCCGTGTTCGCCAAGGAAGAAGCCTTGGTCGCCCATGTAAATAATCACCGTGTTTTCGTAGAGTCCGTTGTCTTTGAGGTATTGCACCACGCGGCCCACTTCGTCGTCCACCGAGCGAATCACGCGCAGGTAATCCTTGATATAGGTTTGGAATTTCCAATTTTTGAGTGCTTGACCTTGAAGCGTGTCGTTGGGCGTCCAGAATTGGTTGCTACCGCTACCGCCATAATTGAGCCATGCTGTGGTTTCTTTTGGAGTCAATCCGGCAGGGGGTGTTTGCTTCATATCGGCACGCGACATGTGGTTTTCGATAGTGGCCATCGATTTGCCGATAGTGTTTTCGCGTCCCGAATAGTCGTCGTTGAATGTTTCGGGATAAGGGAAGGTCACATCGTCGAAGAGGTGCTTGTAGCAAGTGTCGGGTTGCCAGGGACGATGCGGCGCTTTAAAGTGGAGCATCACGCAGAAAGGTTTATCTTTATCGCGCTGTTCATCGAGCCATTTGAGGGCAAAGTCGGCGGTAAGGCGTGTGGCATAGCCCTTCTCTTTGTGCTGTGTGCCATTGGTGCTAAAAACCGGATTCCAATAGGTGCCTTGCTGCGAGGGATTGTTGTGGATGGTGTAGTAGTCAAAACCCTGCGGCATTGAAAACAGGTGCCATTTGCCAAACAGTGCCGTGGTGTAGCCATTGTCGCGAAGCACCTTTTGATATTGCATTTGGTTGCCATCGAAAGTGATGCCACCCTCATTTTGATAAAACCCATTGGTGGTGCTGTACTTACCGGTGAGCAAGCAAGCGCGGCTTGGTCCGGAGATAGAGTTGGTGCAAAGCATGTTGCGCATAATGGCGCCATTGTTGCCGATAGCGTCGATGTTAGGCGTGGGAGCGAGACGGGCATTGATGCCGCCGTAGGCACTCACTGCCGTGCGGGCATGGTCGTCGGCAAGGATAAAGAGGATGTTGGGTTTCTCATTCTCTTGCTTTTGTTTGGCTTTGGCGTAAGCCGGAGCGAAGCCCACAGCGCTGCACAATCCAAGGGTCAATGACGTTTTGATTCCGTTGTTCATAGTTGTTTTTTGATAGTTTTAGTGGGTTAATAGTTACGGTTAGTTCATAGAATGGTTTTGCTTCTTGGTGCAAAGATAGTAAATATTTTTCAACTGTGCCAGCCCGGCTCGGCAGTATCTTCCTCCACTCATCGGGGATTTTTTTTTAAAAAAAAGTGATTATTTTTGTGGTGGGGTGCAACCTTTTGGGTTACCTTTGTCGTCTAACACATGAAAGCCGCCGAGAAAGCGGGCGGCAAAACGATTGAACAAAACAAAAAAACGAACGAACCAATATGAAAAAAGTACTGTTTACCGCAATGGTGATGCTCATTACCCTCTTTAGCACACCATCAGAAGCAAAAGTGGGACGCTCCGGCGATACCACCATCATTATCAACAATGGCGACACCGCTATCGTGACCGACTCTGCCGTGAAATCGGTGGTGGTGAAAGCCATCAACGACACCATTTGGAGTAGCAACCTCGACGAAGACGGCGACTTCGTGGGCGTAGATGACGATGTGAAAAATCGGAAGACTGCCGCCGAAATTTCCACCCAGTGGGCGAACGTGGCAGAAACCGCCACCTACACCATTTTTGCCGGCATCGTGGTGGTGGTGTTTCTCTGCTTGCTATTCTACTTCTTGAATCGCCGTTCCAAATATAAAGCCATTGAAAAGGCGATTGAAAACAATTATCCACTGCCCCCTTCATTAGGCGGAAGTGGCCAGCCCAAGCCCTCACAACCCAACGCATGGCGCAACTACACGCCCAACACGCCACCAGCACCACCCGCCGGAGCAACACCTTCCGGAGCAGCGCCGCAACAGCAAGCGCCGCAACAGCCCACTCCCCCACCCATGTATTATCGATCGAATTATCACGCCTATAATGGCAGTATTAAACTGATAGCAGTGGGCCTTGCGCTGATGATTTTCTTCCTCTTCACCGGAGCGGAACCGATGGTGGGACTCACATCGATGCTCGTGCTGTTGGGATTGGGTAAAGCATTCATCACCTACAAAGAACAGCAGCAAGATCGCGAATACTGGCAGTGGCAAGCTATGCAACCACAACAACAGCCACAACCGCAGCAGCCGGCTCCCGAGGCACAACCACAGCCACAGCAGGAAGAAAACGCCGAGCCTCAACCGCCCGTGTTTACGAATCCCGACAGTCAACAATAATTCAGGCTTTTCACGTAATAGCATAGCGCCAAATCATGCTTAGCAAACTCGAAGAACTGAAATTGGTTTCACAATGCGCGTTGGGCGACAACCGACGCGCATTTGGGCGGCTTGTTGAGGCCTACCAGCCCCGGTTGAGGCGATTTTTGCTCAACCTCACCAATGGCGATGAGGACCTCACCGACGACTTGGCTCAAGAAACCTTTATCAAGGCCTACACCGGCATCCGGTCGTTTCAAGGCCTATCAGGATTTGGCACCTGGCTCTACCGAATTGCCTACAATGAATTTTACAGCGAGAAACGCCGACGGCATGAGGAGCATATCGACTACATCAGCGAAACTATGCAAGAGGGCTCAACACAATCCACCTCAGGCACCGAAGCACAAATCGATGTGAAAAAAGCAATGAGCCAACTGAATCCTGTGGAACGAACAGTGATTACCCTATTCTATATCGACGACTTGCCCATCAAAAAAATTGTGAGCATCACCAATCTGCCGGAAGGCACGGTGAAATCAGCCATTCACAGAGCAAAAGAAAAGATGCGACAAGTGATGAATTACCAACTCGGAAGTTAATTCAGGAGTTAATTCAGGAGTTAATTCAGGAGTTAATTCAGGAGTTAAGAAGTTAAAGAAGTTAAGACGAATGTCTGTATTCAGGAGTTTATTCAGAAGTTAAGACGAATGTCTTGTTATTTTTACAACTCGAAATATTAGAGATATGAAACGAACTAAAGAAGATATGCTGTTGGCCGAAATGCTTAAAAAAGAGAGCTTGAAGCCTGAAGCCAACGAATGGTTTACCCCTCGCGTGCTCAATAGGCTACCCGAAAAGCGACATCACTCCGGCTTGTGGCTGAAGGTGCTGGTGTATGGCTTGGTGATTTTGGGCGTGGTGGCATGGTGGGTGTATTATTGCCACAACCAAGACACCAATGTGATTACCGTGCGCGACATCATTACCTACGCCACTTCCTTTATGGCAAGCCTGGCTGTGCTGGCAATAGCCATTATCGACTTTGCCCGCACCGACTAAGCCGAATGTCGGACCAATAGAAAAAGTGTGGGGTCAACGACTGGAGGGCTTCACACAGATTTCACTGATTATGGCCATAAATATGGCCGACGCCCCTTGAGCATCTTTGCTGCTTGAGGGGCGCCTGTATTGCTTTAGATGTGGTAGTTATTTGCGGGGTGCAGGATCTTTACCGGTTGCGTTGGGAAAGTAGAAATACACGTAGAATTTACTGCCCACGTAGCCGGCAGATGCGTAGCAGCCGTTGGAAGTGACGTAAGTGCGAGGTGAGTCGAGCGCTTTATCACACTTTTTGCTCATCACTTCTTCGAATTCCCTGCAAGCATCGTAGACCGATTGGTCGCTGTAGGTCAAATCTTTGCTTGCTGCAATGCCGGTTACATACGAGGTGTAAGGATCTGCGAAGAAGATTTGCAAATGATAGCCTTCATAGTCCACCTTGCGCTGAATGCCCGTCATGTAGCCGCCCAGAGCACTCAATTCGGAGGAGGTGGCATTTTCGGTGATGCCGAAGAATGAACCTTGGTAAGCCATTTGGGCGAGTTCCACGCCCACACCGCCGGTAAAGATTTCTTCCTCTTCCACTTCTTCCTCCTGATCAGGAGCGATGTATTCCTCCGTATCTTCGTCAGTGTTGATGGTGTAGTTGGGTTTGGATTTATTAGGGTCAAACACCAAAAACACCACTATCAGCACCACAATAGCCACTGCCACCACGGAGCCAATGATATAGGGCATTCTGTTCGTTTTTTCAAATTCAGTTTCTGACTCGCTTACGGGCATTTTCGGGGAGCGAGGCGGCACATCCGACACCGGCTTGGATGTCGGTGGTGGTGGCGGAGGAGTGACAGACCTGAATGGTGGTGGAGTGGCAGATTTGGGCCCAAACACGCTACTCAGTTCGCTCAGCGTGCCAGCCGGCACCCATTGGTTTCCGCCTTCGGGACACACCATCGTTTGGGAGGTGATGCCATAACGCTGAAATTCAGCGGGCGAAATCGGACCATAAGCGGTGCCATTTTGCACAAAATAATATTTCTTTTCCATAGTGATGAGAATGAGGGAGTTTTACGATTATAGAGAGTCTTTTTTAAGGGCTTTTTTGGTGGGCGCTTTTTTTTGAGTAGTCGGGCTTGCCGGGGTCTTCTTTGCCGGGGCACTATCGTCGATAGTGGTGATGCACTTCACGGGTTTGCCATCGAAAGCGGTTTTGAAGAAGGCAAGGTGCTGCGGTAGCGATTCACACCAGTAGCGCCAGCTGTGCTGACCCGGGCGGATGGTGAAACTGTGGGCAATACCTTTTTGGGAGAGCGCTTGGTGGAGTGCCATATTCACTTCGTAGAAGAAATCTTGGCGTCCGTCGTCGATGATAATGTTTTGCTTACCGGCTTGGAGCGAAGGCACCAAATTGATGACGCTATGCTCCGCCCACGATTGCTTGTGCTGCGCATATTTGCCCAAGGCGTGATGTAGATGCCAGCGGTCGGGGAATTTGGTGATATCCACACCTCCGCTCATACTGCCGCACGAGCCCCACACATCAGGATGGCGAAACGCATTCCAGAGGGCACCGTGACCGCCCATACTCAAGCCGGTGATGGCACGGCCCGAACGATGAGCGCGGGTGCGATAATGCGAGTCGACCCACTGCACGAGTTCTGTGCTGATATAGGTTTCGTAGCGCAATTTCGGATTCACGGGCGAATCGAAGTACCAACTCGTTTGCCCATCGGGGCACACGATGATAATGCCATACTTATTGGCAGCGGCTTTCAAATCGGTTTGCTTCGCCCACTCGGTGTGGTTGTCGCCAAAGCCATGGAGCAAATACACCACGGGATAGTGGGTGGTGTCGGAAGCCGCCATATAAGTAGCCGGGAGGGTAACAGTGTTGCTCACCTCGCCCATAGCGGCGGAATTCACCTTCACCACCTCTTGCACAGCGGCAGGGTGCCACGCCGGTTTGGGCGCGGGAGCGGTTTGGGTGGTGTCGGTGGCGTGATTTGCTTCAGCCTTCGCTGCTTTGTTGACAGCTTGGGTGCAACTTGTGCTCAGCAAAAAGCCGAGCGCAATCACAATTCTATACGATAAACTAACTTTCATAAGCGATAAGTGATTCATTATTTCGAAAAAGCCTTGCTAAAGAAGAGCATGTGGTAGTCGAGCGAATTAATCCAGTATTTCCACGAGTGCGCACCGGGGCGGATGGTGAAATCGTGCGGAATTTTGGCATCGAGCAGGGCTTGATGCAAATTGCAGTTCACCTGGTAGAAAAAGTCGTCGGCACCATCGTCGATAATAATGTTTTGCCCCGGTTTAATGGAAGGCACGAGATTGATAACGGCATGCTGTTGCCAGCGCTCGGGATTTTCTTCATAATTTCCCAAACGCGCTTTGATGTGCCATCGGTCGGTGAATTTGGTGATATCCACGCCACCGCTCATACTGCCAATGCTGCCCCACACGTCGGGGTGGCGCAATCCGTTCCAGAGTGCGCCGTGTCCGCCCATACTCAAACCCGTGATAGCGCGCATTTTGGCGCTGCGGAAAGTGCGATAGTTCGCATCCACGAATGCCACGAGTTCGCTGCTGATGAAGGTTTCGAACTGCATAGTGGGGTCGATAGGCGAATCAAAGTACCAGCTATCTTGCCCGTCGGGGCAAATCATCACCACTCCATATTGTGTGGCCACTTGCTCCAAATTTTTCTTCTTCGGCCAATTGCTATAGTCGCCGCCGGCGCCATGAAGCACATACACCGAGGGGAAACTATCTGTGGGATTATCGAAATATTGGTGAGGCAACACCACCACCGCTTTGATTTCGCGGTTCATTTTTTGGCTCATCACCTTCACGGTGTCGGTTTGGATGTTCACCGCCGGCACATCGGTGGTGACATTGGTTTGCGCCACAGCGAGCGATGCTCCGCAAGTAAGCATCAAAGTCAAGGCAATGAGAGAGAGAAGTTTCGTTTTCATTTTTAGGAATGATATGGAAAAAGTTAGCGTTTTTTTGAAAAAAAGTCGGTCATCAGCGCGGCACATTCATCGGCAAGCACGCCGCCTTCCACCTCGGTTTTTTTGTGGAAAGGGGTTTCGCAAAAAGTGTGGTAGCCGCGCTTGGGGTCGGCACAGCCATACACGATGCGACTGATTTGGCTCCAGCCCAAGGCACCGGCGCACATCAGGCACGGCTCCACCGTCACATAGAGGGTGCACTCGGTGAGGTATTTGCCGCCCAAATAGGTGGCAGCCGAAGTGATGGCTTGCATCTCGGCATGGGCAGTGACGTCGGTAAGGGTTTCGGTGAGATTATGTCCGCGCGCAATCACACGACCGCGGCACACAATCACCGCCCCGATGGGCACTTCATCGGCTTGCTTTGCCGCTTCGGCTTCGCGAAGCGCCATGCGCATATATTTTTCGTCGTCGGTGGTAATCATAAGCGCACTTTGGTGGCTTTATCGCCTACGAGCACAACGTACACACCGCTGTTGAGGTTGATGAGTTCATCGCCATTGGCATGGCGGCGGAAGCATAGGCGGCCATACATATCGAATACGCTCACCATTTGTCCGCCCACATTGCCATGAATGTGGATGGCGCCCTCTTTGGCGTAAACGATGGGTGCATCCATATCCTCCACCACGGTGCGGATGCCGGTGGGCTTCACCTCGATGTAGGTGGCTTCGGAATCGCTCATCATATCGGTGGGCACGATGGTGTAGGTGATGGCTTCTGCAGCCTTTGGCACATAATAGTAGTCGGCAGCCGTGAGAGCAAGCAATTCGTCGCCTTTGTAGATTTTATAGGCAAAATTATTGCCAAGAGGCAGGCGCATATATTGCTCATTGAAGTCTTCGGCTGTTTCTTCCATACTGATGGAGGATTCTTCGCTGGTGTAGAGGGTGAATGTGCTTTCATCGCCCCACACCGCATTGGCTTGGTAATTAGCCAAGGCTTCCTCGTCGGGCACAATCACATCGATGTCGGACAGACCAATAAAAATCGCCCATCCGCCGGCATCGGGAGCCTTTGGAGCGGCACAATATATTTCGAAAAGACTTTGGCAATTGTTGTAGCCATAGGCTTCAATTTTTTGGGTGGTGGAAGGAAGTAGCATAGTTTGGAGCGACGGGCACGATTGGAAAGCGCCCCAACCAATGTTTTTCACGCCTTCCGGCACCGCCACACTCACCACATTGGCACCGGCAAGCATCATTTTCGACACATTTGAAAGGTGAAGCGGCAGGGTGACAGAGGTAAGGTCGGTGGCGTAGGCAAAGGCACATTCGCCGATAGTGGTCACCGTGTTAGGGATTTGCACTTCCGTGGCTTTGGATTGGAAGAAAGCGCTATCGCCAATGGCGGAAACGGTGTAGTTGGCGCCATCGTAATACACTTGTTCGGGAATGATGTACACCCCCTTGTAGGGATTGGTGGCAGCCTTTTCGGCAGGCACACGGTCCACCTTCACGGTGTTTTCACCGGTCACGGCATAATAAATGCCATTGGCCTCAAAAGAAGCGGCTTGGGCAGCGAAAGCGCCCACAGCAGCAAGAATTAGAAGGGAAGTAAAGCGTTTCATCATATCTTTGATTATATTGTAGTTTTTTTTATTCTCTGTAGTAAACGCGTTTCACACGGGGCGACACGCTGGTAAGTATTTCGTAGGGAATGGTGCCTCGCACCTCGCTCAGCGCTTCCACCGGGATATGTTCGCCAAAGATTTCCACCACGTCGCCCACTTGGCATTGGGCGTCGGTCACGTCAATCATCACGGCATCCATACACACATTACCCACCGTTGGGCACAAGGTGCCGTTCACCCACATGCGGGCGTTGCCATTGCCAAAGTGGCGGTCGAAGCCGTCGGCATAACCGATGGTGACGGTGGCGATACGCGAGGGGCGGGAAAGCACGCCGCGGCGTCCGTAGCCGATGGTGGTGCCGGCTTCCCACTCTTTGATGGAGATAATCACCGAATGGAGCGAAGCCACGGGTTTGAGCGCATCTTCGCTGTGGTCGGTCATGGTTTTAATGCCATAGAGTCCGATACCGATGCGCACCATATCGAATTGCTTTTCGGGATAGCGCACAATGCCGGTGGTGTTGAGGATATGGCGCAGAATGTAGTGGCTAAAAGCGGCTTGCACCATTGCCGTACATTCTTCGAAATAGGCGAATTGCTGCCGGGTGTAGGCATCTTGAGCAGGCTCATCTGCCACACAAAGGTGGGAGAACATGGATGCCGGCTTAATTACATCTTGGCTTTTGAGCAAATCGATAAGGGCTGGCAATTGTTCTTTGGTGAAGCCAAGGCGGTGCATGCCGGTGTCTAATTTGATGTGCACGGGAAAATCGTGGGCACCATATTTAGCACCTTCTTTAATGAGCGAGCGACATTCTTCAATGCTGTAGACTTCCGGCTCGAGGTGGTGCTTGAAAATGGATTTATAGTTCACCACCGACGGATTGAGCACGATGATGGGCATGGTGATACCCGCTTTGCGCAAATCCACGCCTTCGTCTTGCACTGCTACGGCAAGGTAGTCGCAACCGGCGTCTTGGAGTGTTTTGGCAATCTCGTAGCTGCCGGTGCCGTAGCCGCTCGCCTTCACCATTGCTACAGCCTTGGTGGCGGGACGAAGGAACGAACGGAAAAATTTAAAGTTATGCGCCAAGGCATTGAGGTCCACCTCTTCCACTGTTTGGTGCTGCTTTGCCTCGAGCAAGTGTATGATTTGTCCGAATTCAAAATCGGGAGCGCCCTTCACCAAGATGGTTTCGTCTTCGAAATCGCCTGCCGATTTTTTGTCGAGGAATTGCGCCACACTTTCAAAAAATTCGGCATTGATGCTATTGAAATAGCGGCTGAAGCGACACATGTCGGGTCCGATGCCAATCAAGTGCTTGATATGCTTGCTTTTGAGCAATTCGCTCACCCGAATGTAGAGTTCGTCGGGGCTAAACACATCTGGAGCCAAATCGCTCAGCACCACCGTGTTGCGGCGCTCCGGATTGCTGCGGCGCATCATAAAGTCGAGCGCGGGAGTGAGCGAATTGTAGTCGCTGGTGTAGCCATCGGCAATGATGGCGCAATTGTTCACACCTTCTATCACATTGATGCGCGTACCCACCGGTGTGAGGGTAGCCATGCGGGAGGCTATCACCTCGGGAGCAATGCCCAAAATGGTCATCACCACCAAACAGGTAATCACATTTTCCACATCGCGTGCGGCGGTGAAAGGCACCTTAAAAGTGTGGTGCGCATCGGCGTGGCAATAGGTGATGATGCTTTCTTTGCCGCATTTTTCCACCTTTTCCACCACCACGGCTTGGCGCCGGTCGGTGGTCGACCATGCGTAGGCATGTGCCACATCCACCTCTAAGAGCGGCGCAATGGTAGCAGTAACCAAGGGGTCGTCGGCGCAATACACAATGCTTTCGCAACTGTTGAGAATCTTGGCTTTTTCGCGCGCTTTTTCGTCCATCGAGGCAAAGCCATCATTGTGTTCGCTGCCGATATTGGTGATAACGCCAATGGTGGGGCGAATCATGGCTTGCAAATTGTCCATTTCACCGGTGGTGGAGATACCGGCTTCAATGATGGCGAGCGAGGTGTGGTCGTCGATGTCCCACAGCGAGAGCGGCACGCCAATTTGCGAATTGTAGCTACGCGGCGAGCGCACGATTTTGTAGTCGTCGGAGAGCAAATGATTGAGCCACTCCTTCACGGTGGTTTTGCCACGGCTACCGGTGATACCAATCACGGGAATTTGGAAGCGGCGGCGATGGCTCGTGGCGAGTGCTTGAAGCGCCTCGAGGGTGTCGAGCACCACCAAGAAATTGGCTTCGCGCATTTCGCGCGTCACATTGTCGATGTGGTTCACCACAAAAGAGCGCACTCCGCGTTGATAGAGCGATGCGATATAGTTGTGACCGTCGTTGTTGGCGGTTTTCAGTGCAAAGAAAATGGTTTCTTCCGGGTCGGTAAGCGAACGCGAATCGGTAAGCAATTGGCTCACAAAGGCGTTTTTATTACTGATGCTGTGGTAGTCCACGCCCAGAATGTCGGCTATTTCTACGATAGAATATTTCATAGTTCCGAAATTAAATCGTTGATTTCTTTAATGCTTGCAATATAAGGGTATTCCTTCACCAAATTTTCGACCACGCTTTTGGTATCGGCATGGAATCGGTCGATGATTTCCCGATTGGCGGTAAGTGGCTTATGTGCCAATCGCTTCATTACCCGCTCGCAACGGGCAATGGCTTGCGATGAGGCATCGTCGAAATATGCAGCCTGAAAAGTTTGCCAAATATATTGAATCGCCACTTCGCTGGGATGCACCATATCGGCGGCATAGAAGCGATAGTCGCGCAAATCGTCGTTCACAATTTCAAACGCGGGGAAATAGCAGGTGCTTTGGCGATAGGCGCGATTCACATTGGCGATAGCCACTCGCAGGGAGGCTTTGCTGAGCGAATTCACCTCCAGCCCGTCGGCAATGTGGCGAATGGGGCTCACGGTGAAAATGATGTGGAGCGAGGGGTTGAATTCCATCAAGCGCTGCACCATGCGCGTGAGCGTGGCGGTGATTTCGTCGGTGGATGCCATGCGGCGCGTGAAATTGTGCTGCGGCACTTTGTGGCAGTTTGCCACCACTTGATTGGTGTCTTTGAGCCGATACACCACGGCGGTGCCCAAAGTGACGATGAGCGCTTGGCACTGCTTTAAGTGCTCGTGTGCCTTCACGATTTGCTCATTCATTTTGGCGAGCGTGGCGTCCTTATCGGGGAAAGAATAGCGCGAATGGAAGTGATAACTATTCCACACTCCGCTACCCTGAAAAAGGTGCATGCCACATTCGGGCTCGGCATCGATGATGCGGTCCACACTATCGGCAATGCTCATGGGATTGTAGAGCGTGCCGAAGGGGTTGATATTCACATTGATAAGGGCTTGGCGCAGTTTGCCGCCAATATTGTCGGAAAAACACGAGCCGAGCATCATCACCTTATCGCTGTGATGAAGCAGGCCCATATTGTCGGCTATATGTATGGTGGTGCGAAAATCCATGTTTTTGATTTCTGACAGTTATCAACTTACAAAAATACAACAAAAGCCCCACCAAAGAAAATATATCGCCGATTTTTTTTGCAAAAAAGCCACCGACTCCCCATTTTTGCAATCACATCTCAGAGGGCAATTCAAGCTCGGGCAGTATCACCACATCGCGGCTATTTTGCTCCAAAAACATAGGGATGCTGCTTTTGAAGGGTGTCTATTTTTCCGGATAAATCCACTTATTCCGTTTTTTTAGCCCAATTTTACCCACTTATTCCGTTTTTTTATCCCTAATTTTACCCACTTATTCCGTTTTTCTAGCCCTATTCTTACCCACTTATTCCATTTTTCTATTTGATTATGAGGAATTGGAGGAGAGAAATTGTGTTAAATAAAATTAATTTGGATGCCATCTTGGATGCCTTATGAGTAAAATGATGTAACTTCGCCTCATCAATAAATCAGTAATAATATGCAAATAGTTAGTGCAAGAGATTTTCGTAGCAATCAAGGCAAGTTTCTCACTGCTGTAAGACAAGGAGAGTCGGTGGTGCTCACTTCTCGTTATGGCAATTTTAAGATTGTTCCTATCACCGAAGCCGATGAAGTGGTGGAACGCGACCTTCATGCTGCACACAAAGAAGTGAAACAACATCTTGAGGGAAAAATCCGTCTTCCTCGGGCTAACGATGTGATATTCTGATGGAAGTAATAGCAACCAACACTTTTATTCGCAGCGCAAAACCCATCGCCAAGAAATATCGCAGTTTTAATACCGATTACCAAAAACTCGTGGCGGAACTTTCTGCAAATCCACATTTAGGAGTGGATTTGGGCGGAGGTTATCGCAAAGTGAGAATGGCGATCACATCAAAAGGTAAGGGAAAATCGGGTGGTTGCAGAGTGATTACCCTCGATTTAATTGAGCGCAATGGTTGCCTCTATTTGCTATATGCCTACGACAATTCGTCGTACTCCAATATCGACCTCGCTGTGATAAAAGCCATCGCCGAAGAAGAAGGATTGTAAGCTCCGGTTTTTTCACCGACACACAAACGCCATCAAAATGCCATCAAAGGGACGGTTCTTTTGATGGCATTATTTAGCGGAAAAGCTGATATATCAAATAGAAAGCTAAAAAATTTTAATGTTGACGCACATTATTTTTGCCATCAAAAGAACCGTCCCTTTGATGGCACTTTTTCTATTGAGACCATTACTTCCAATTCCTCATTTTTCCGAAATTAAGGTAATATTCTCCGAAATTCGTATACTATCGTTTCACGGCATTTCCACTTACTTTGCACTCGTAATCAATTATTTTCAAACACGAATATGGAATATGTAAAACTTAACAATGGCGTGAAGATGCCACAACTGGGCTTTGGTGTGTATCAAATCGAGCCCTACGAGTGTGAACGCTGTGTGGCTGAGGCGCTGAGCGTGGGCTACAGAATGATCGACACTGCGCAAGCCTACCACAATGAAGAGCAAGTGGGCCGCGCCGTGGCAAATAGTGGCATTAGCCGCGATGAGATTTTCTTGGTGAGCAAGGTGTGGATTTCAAATTATGGCTACGAAAAGGCAAAAGCCTCCATCCACGAGAGTTTGCGCCGATTGCACACCGATTATATCGACTTGATGCTGCTGCATCAGCCGTTTTGCGACCGCTATGGCGCTTATCGGGCTTTGCAAGATGCTTTCCGAGAAAGAAAAGTGAGGGCGATAGGGGTTTCTAATTTTTATCCCGACCACTTTATCGACCTTGCCGAGAATATGGAAATTATTCCTGCCGTAAACCAGGTGGAAACGCACGTGTTTTGTCAGCAACGCGAGGCGGAGGCAATCATGAAGGGCTATGGCACACAAATGATGGGATGGGCACCGTTTGCCGAAGGGCGCAACCATCTGTTCACCCACCCCACCCTATTGGAAATAGCCGCTCGCCACGGCAAATCGGTGGCACAAGTGGCACTTCGCTGGCTTTTGCAGCGAGGGGTGGTTGTCATTCCCAAATCCATCCACATTAAGCGCATGAAAGAGAATATCGACATCTTCAATTTCACGCTCTCCGGCGAAGACATGGAGGCTATCGCAGCGCACGACACCGGCAAAAGCCTCTTTTTCGATCACCATTCGGCGGAGGCAGCACGCCTGTTTATGGGCTGGAGAAAATCGATTTAAATTCACGCAAAAATAATATTTACACAATGAAAAAACTACTACGAACAATCCTCGGGATCACGGTAGCGCTATTTGTGGCGCTGGGAGCCAATTGCAAGAGTAATGAACGTCAACCCAATTCCTCCAACCCAAATGCTACAAATATGGAAAAGATTCTTTTTGTGAACGGAAGCCCTAACCGTGATGGCAACACTGCCGCCTTGGCAAAAG
>JBJECV010000014.1:0-15908 GCA_051871435.1 Sodaliphilus sp.
ATTGGTCGAAAACTGGGTCACTCGCGATTTGGGTAACGCATGACGAAAACAGGAGCTTGATGGGCGCATCCTTTTTTATTTGGTGTGGACTGAAAAAGCGTAATAATTTTGCTTGTAGTAAAAGAAAGATGCCACCGCTCGGCAGGGAGGTGGCATCTGTATGAATGAATTTATCAGTGGCTAACTTATTCAGCCGGAGCTGCTTCGGGCTCTGCTGCGAGGAAATCGGCGAGGTCTTCAGCCTTGAATTCCTTGATGTAGGCATGGTGGCCAACCACATTTTCTTCAGCATAGCGTACATACACATTGGCGCTCTTGGCGAAGAGCTCAGGAGCACGTGAAGCATCGTCGAGAATGAGGAGGGACATGATGATTTCGGCAGTCATATTGTAGAGACGACGCGCCAAGAAATCGTGCACATCGTTGTTGGCAGCTTCCTTCACATGGTTGATGGCATCTTCGTATTTTTCCACCATCTTAGCCACGCGGTCTTTGAGAGCTTGGAATTCGGGCGCCACTTCCTTTTCGAGCATTTCCTTAATGATGCCCAAATAGGTGCCATTGGTCACATAGCGAATGGCAGCCACCACTTGGAGCTGAGTGGTACCTTCGTAGATAGAGAAGATACGTGCATCGCGGAAGAGGCGTTGGCATTTATATTCCATGATGAATCCCGAACCGCCATGC
This sequence comes from Sodaliphilus sp., assembly GCA_051871435.1. Taxonomy (GTDB): domain Bacteria; phylum Bacteroidota; class Bacteroidia; order Bacteroidales; family Muribaculaceae; genus Sodaliphilus. The sequence goes on from JBJECV010000014.1 coordinate 688, forward strand.
ACCGAAATAGCATCGTAGGCATTTTGGTTGGCATATTCAGAGTTCATACCCTTAGCGAGGGGAGTGAAAGCATCGGCAAGGCGAGAATAGAGCTTCATTTCCTTGCGTTCTTCCGGAGTGAGCGTACGTTCGCGTGCGATGTCTTCGAGTGCCTTGTAGATATCTACGTAGCGAGCGGTTTGGTAAAGAATCGAGCGGCCGGCATCGAGTTTTGCCTTCATGCGGCTCAGCATATCGTACACAGCGGGAAAGTTGATAATTTTCTTACCGAATTGTGCACGTTCTTTAGCGTAAGCAAGTGCTTCATTGTAGGCTTCTTGCTCCACGCCCACCGATTGTGCGGCGATACCCAAGCGAGCACCATTCATCAGCGCCATCACATATTTAATCAAGCCCAAGCGAGTGCTACCGCAAAGTTCAGCTTTAGCATTCTTGTAGGTAAGTTCGCAAGTGGGCGAGCCGTGAATACCGAGTTTGTGCTCGATGTGACGAACGTCGACTCCACCATCGCGCTTATCGTAAATAAACATAGAGAGGCCGCGACCGTCTTTTGTTCCTTCTTCGGAGCGAGCGAGCACCAAATGGATGTCGGAGTCACCATTGGTGATAAAGCGCTTCACGCCATTGAGGCGCCAGCAATTGTTAGCTTCATCGAAAGAGGCTTTCAGCATCACGCGTTGGAGGTCGGAACCAGCATCGGGTTCGGTAAGGTCCATCGACATGGTTTCACCTGCAGCGATGCGCGGGATGTATTTTTGGCGTTGCTCTTCAGAGCCGAATTCATAGAGGGTGTCGATACAGCTTTGCAAGCTCCACACATTTTGGAAGCCGGCATCAGCAGCTGAAATAATTTCGCTCAACATCGAAAAGGTGATGTTGGGCAAATTCAAGCCACCATAGCGGCGCGGCATAGAGATGCCCCACAGTCCGGCTTTGCGAGTGGCGTCGAGGTTTTCGTAAGTTTTGGAGGCATAAATCATACGTCCATTTTCCAAGTGTGGACCTTCGAGGTCGACAGCTTCAGAGTTCGGCTCAATGATATTGGCAGCCACATCGCCGGTGATGTCGAGGATGCGCTTATAGTTTTCGATGGCATCCTCATAGCACACGGGAGCATCTGCAAACTTATCTTTATCTTCGTAATTGCGTTCCTTGAGGTCCACGATTCGCTTCATGAGCGGATGGTTCAAGTGGAATCCAATTTCCGGATGATCGGTATAGTAATTAGCCATTGTTATTTTGAATTTTGCTTGTAATACTTAAAATTAATTTGGAAGTTAAGAAGTTATGAAGTTAAGAAGTTAAGACGAATGCCTATTGGCTTCCAACTTAGATTCATCATACTTGCTACAATTTATCACTATTAGTTGCCACATTATTTACAATTGCTTTGCAATAGCCATTAAGCAGTTTGCTGGCTTCCTCAAGCATTGAGCGTAATAGTTCAAATTCATCAGAATTGATAAAACCTAAATCTCTTGAGAGAATATGATAATTTCTACACTCTTCCAAACTGCCTTGAGCGATATTGTAAAATCTTAATTTATCGTATTTTCCAATTTTTTTATATCCTTCGGCTATATTTGCCTCAATTGAAATAGCAGCTCTGCGAAATTGAGAAATAAGACCGAATTTTTCGTCAGCCGGGAAATGGCGTGTCACCTTATACACAGAGAGCACAAAAGCATGAGCTTTTTGCCACACATATAAGTCTTCAAAACTGTAGGTTGATGCCATCATCGCAAAGGTAACGTCTTAACTTCTTAACTTCTTTAACTTCTTAACTTCTTTAACTTTGTAACTTCTATAAGTATATTACTTTGAATTTTGCTTGTAATACTTAATGAGTTTTGGAACGACTTCTTCCACAGTGCCATTGATTACGTAGTCGGCAATCTTATTGATTGGCGCATCCGGGTCGTTGTTGATGGAGATGATGATGCCAGCATCTTGCATACCGGCAATGTGCTGAATTTGACCGGAAATACCGCAAGCGATATACACCTTGGGGTGCACGGTAACGCCGGTTTGCCCCACCTGACGGTCGGCATCTACCCAACCGGCATCTACAGCAGCGCGAGAAGCGCCCACTTCTCCGTGAAGTTCTTTAGCGAGGGTAAAGAGCTGGTCGAAACCTTCTTTGCTACCCACGCCGTAGCCACCAGCCACCACAATGGCAGCGCCTTTAAGGTTGTGCTTAGCGGCTTCCACATGGCGGTCGATAACCTTCACCACAAAGTCGGTGGTGGGCACATATTTTGCCACATCGGGGTACACCACTTCGCCTTTGGCTTCACCATCGTAGATGGCTTTTTGCATCACGCCGGAGCGCACGGTAGCCATTTGGGGACGGTTTTCGGGGTTCACGATAGTGGCCACAATGTTGCCACCGAAAGCCGGACGAATTTGGTAGAGCAAATTGTCGTAGTGCTTTTTGGTTTTCACATCGTCGTAGCTACCGATTTCCAATTCTGTACAGTCGGCGGTAAGGCCGCTAAACAGCGACGACGACACGCGCGGACCGAGGTCGCGGCCAATCACTGTGGCACCCATCAAGCAAATTTGGGGTTTTTCTTCTTTAAAAAGATTTACCAACACCGAGGTGTGGGGAGCTGAAGTGTAGGGGAACAAACCTTCAGCATCAAACACATGCAATTTGTCGACACCGTAGGGCAAGATTTGGTCTTCCACCTTACCCTTAATGCCGGAGCCTGCTGCCACAGCTTCGAGGTCCACCCCGAGTTCGTTAGCCAATTTGCGTCCCTTAGTGAGCAATTCTTGAGATACTTCGGCAACAGTAGTGCCTTCAATCTCGCAATATACAAATACGTTATTCATTGTGTACTACTATTAGCCAATTATTTTATCTTCTAACAATTCTTTAATCAAAGCAGAGATATCATCGTCGCTGCCGGTAAGCGTTTTGCTTTCCTTGGCTTGGAACACGATGTTTTTCACCGTTTTCACCTTAGTGGGCGAGCCATTCAAGCCGCATTGTTGAGGATCACCGTCCACATCAGCCACACTCCATTCGTTGAGTGTGAGGTAGGGGCGCTCTGCATAAAGATCTTTCCAAGGCTCTTCGCCGGTGCGCTCCATGGGGCAAGTGGCATATTTGTATTTCATCACCAATTTGGCATTGCACGGACGGCATGGAGCTGCGCTACCATTCACGGTAATCACCACCGGGAGAGGTGCTTCCACGGTTTCCACACCGCCGTCAATCATACGGCGAATAGTGGCCACGCCATTTTCCACCTTCAAAATTTCTTCGGCATAGGTCACTTGGTTCAAGCCCAATTTTTGAGCCACTTGCGGACCCACTTGGGCAGTGTCGCCATCGATAGCTTGGCGGCCGCCAATCACGATGTCGACCGGTTTGTCTTTTTCAATTTTCTTGATAGCAGTGGCCAAAGCATAGCTGGTGGCCAAAGTGTCGGCGCCGGCGAACAGGCGGTCGGTGAGCAACCAACCGGTGTCGGCACCGCGATAAAGTCCTTGACGGATAATTTCACCGGCACGAGGAGGGCCCATGGTGAGCATACCGATAGTGGAACCGGGATGCTGTTCTTTCAATCGAAGGGCTTGCTCCAATGCGTTTAAATCTTCAGGATTGAAGATGGCAGGAAGGGCAGCACGGTTGATAGTGCCGTCGGCCTTCATTGCATCTTTGCCAACGTTGCGGGTGTCGGGCACCTGCTTAGCCAGCACAATGATATTCAAACTCATAAATTTGTTGTTTTATATAAAAATTTTAAATCAAAATAATCAGAGTAGTATCAACGCTATTCATTGCACAAAAAGGTGTAAATAGCGCAAAAACTATGCAAAATTACACAAAAACGAGCACACTACCAAAGTATTAATCCTTATTAATTTTTATTAATAATAGAATAATTGAAAATGTCAACAATTTACATAATTTGATACTCAGGATTGCAAAGGAGGAAAGAAATGAGTAACACCTACAGATATTTTTTGAGGAGCCATCGGAGGAGAGCCGGGGTGCGGCGCTTCACCGTTTCGCGGTAGCGGTTGATTTCATTTTGTCGGATATCCTCCACTTCTTTTTTGGCTTTTTGTTGTGCGTAGGCGATTCTCTGTCGGGCATCGGTTAAAGTGTCGTCCACGCGTTGATTAGCTTTGCGAGTTTCTTCATTCACTCGCTTCGCTATCAGCTCGTTGCGCTCGGCAGCTTCTTCCAAGCGCTTTTGATTTGCCCTGCGATGATGCACTGTGGCATTCCAAGGTTCGCCTTTATGGAAGAAATAAAAACCGCAGCTCGGATTGGGGCATTTCAGCAATTTATCGTGATTGATAGGCGAGGAAGTTTGTCCACACTCGGGGCAAACCACCTTGTAGTTGAAATCAAAATTTTTAACCTTATTCAGCTCAAAGAGCAATGAATTGATGGCACTATTGATGGCATCCAATTGTGGATTAATGACAGGCTCCAAGTCGGAGTCCGATTCAGAATTTTGCAAATATTTTTGATAAAGCAAATCCACCACGTGCATAGCATTGTTGCCTTCTTTTCCACGCAAAAATGATCCAAATCTGCGATTGAATCGTTGGAAATCCACCTTTTGCGACATTTTGATGTCGCTCAAGCACTGCTCCAGCAAATTCACATTGCGAAGCACTTCCGCCTTTTGCTGCTCATAGAGGCGAAAAAGTTCCTTTAGAGCTTCTCTTTCACCGCCATAAGAGAGCCATATTTTGAGTGTGTCGGTCATCAGCACATCTTCATCTTCGTAGCCGGCTTCGTCCAAACTCATTCTGCCCCGCACCACATTCACCAACTGGGCCGCCACTTTATAGTTCTCCGGTGCGAGATACCCCATTTGCTGCACATCTTCACCAAACGAATTATTGAAATAGCCATGAAGCACCACATCTCCAAATCCCACGTAGATGGTGCACAAATCCACCATTTCTTCATCATTGGTATTTAATCCATACACGGGGAGCAGTTTGTGGCAAATTTCGTGTGCCAAAATGGCAACCATCGACACCCAAGAAGTTTTGAATTTGGTAGATACTCTAATGTGTGCCATCTTTTCAGAAATGCGGTCGGGGAAGAGAATGTAACCGGCATTTCCCTCCATTTCTTCATATTTCACCTCAGCGCCATAGCCATTGAGCCCCATAAATTCCATCATACGCACGGCTTCCTGTATCAATTGCGATTCCGTGTAAGCACCATTGATAGGCGCTATCATTGAAGGCTGATAAATGCTAAAGGGGCGAGATGGCAAACCGGATTCAAGCGTTTTATACACTTCAATCATTTCTTTAGGAGATAGGTAGTGGTTTTTATTTTCCATAGTGATGGAGGATTAGAGGATGAGTAATTATTCGTTTGCCTCAAATTTACTCATTTTTTCGCTCATCCGCCCTATTTGACAGCAAAAAAGAGATGCTCATAGCGCAAATTTTTCAAGATTAGCGGGAAAGAAATATCAAATTACCCATAATTTTACTTATTTTTGTAGCCTAATCACTCCAAACCGAAAACTATGATAAAAAAATTATTCGTCCTTTTCTTGTTGCTTGCCGCCATATTCGCCGGCAGCACCATCAGTGCTCAACGATTTAGCCGACAGATGCCCGAAAAATATGCTCGACATACCCCCGATGATGTGTGCCGGATACGCTCCTCCTACGCCGGGCATTTGAAAGAAAAAATCACTGAAAAAGATATGCGCCAAGCACGCATCGTGATTATCACCGGCGACATTAATGGCGACGACATTGCCGTGCTCCGCAAATTGTGCTCCAGGGCCGGGTGCTACGATGCCAACGGGCGCGCTGTGGACAATTACGTGGACCTCGACCTTTCCGGCGCACGAATTCTCACCGGCGGCACCTACTATAGCACCTACCGCAGCACGCGCGACGAAATAGGCGAAAATATGTTTTCGCAATGCTCGGCACTGCGCTCTATCGTGCTCCCCGAATGGACCACCTATATCCACAAACGTGCTTTTGTTTCGTGTAGTCATTTGGAAGATGTGATGATGCCCTACGGAGTGGGAGGCATTGATGAAGAAGCCTTTCGCAGTTGCAGCAATTTGAGCATCATTGATTTGCCGGAAGGCATTGAGCGCATTGGCAATCAGGCATTTTATGGCTGTGGTCGTTTGGCGAAAGTGAATTTGCCGCAATCGCTGAAAGCCATCGGAAGCGAAGCATTCTACAATTGCCCGTTCACTTTCATTCGCTTGCCACAGCAATTGCAAACCATAGGAAGCAACGCATTTTCCTACACCAAACTCACCGAAATTGAAATTCCCGCCACTGCACGCCTTGAGGGGAGTTTGGGGTATATTCCAAGTCTGTCCGGGATTTTCGTGGCACCGGGTAGCGACACCTACACTTCCGAAAATGGCATCCTCTATTCTCACCAAGGCACCACGCTGCACACCTTCCCGATGGGCAAAGGTGGCACGGTGAATGTGCCGGAAGGTGTGAGGCGCATTGGCAGTTATGCATTTTATCACAGCAAGGTCACTACGGTGAATTTGCCCGAATCCATCGAAGAAATTGGCAAATGCGCATTCAAAGATTGCTCCGCACTCACCGCTTGCCATTTACCCGAACGCATCACCGCGCTGAACGATGCCACCTTTGAAGGCTGCACTCGATTGCAGCAAGTGGACCTCCCCCACTCCCTCACCGGCATCGGTAGCAAAGCCTTCCACAATTGCGAATCGCTCCGCGAAATCACCTTCCCAGAAGCCTTGAAAAGCATTGGAAGCGAAGCCTTCCGCAATTGCAAATCGCTCACACAAGTGGTGCTTCCCGCAGGTGTGAATACACTCGCCTATAAGGTGTTCAACGAATGTCGCGCGCTCACCCACATCACACTCCCCGAAGGCTTAACCACCATCGAAGAAAGTGCACTCGATAATTGCAACCTCACCGAGCTTGTGGTGCCGAGCACCGTGAGCGTGATTGGGAAGAAAATGGTGGACAAAAACCGCAATTTGCAAAAGATTGAAATCCTCGCCGTGCGTCCACCCGAACTGAAATCCGACAGCGAAAAGAAGGTGACACTCTACGTGCCCGAAGCATCTATCGAACTCTACCGAAACGCCAAAAATTGGAAAAACTACAAAACCATCCTCCCGCTCAGCAGATAAACTATCAAAGAAGTAAATGTTTTAAATGTATCATATATTCAAAATAATTAATGTTTTTGTTTTAGTTATCTTCAAAGTGGCGGTCCTCTTTAAAATCGCTTGTTGAGTTAGTTGTAAGTATTTATATGAATCGGTCTGCAAAATTCTTTCTTTATAAAATCAAAAATGTGGGTATTGAATTTTGCATGTTAATTGAATTTTGCTAATTTTGCGATTAACAATAAAGCACTTCAATATGTTAGAGCAAAAAACGATAATTGATTACTTGAAAGAATATTCAGTAGTATGGGCTGTTAGAATGCCAAAAGGTTGCCCGCCTAATGATATTGAAATACCTCATCAGCATCCTTTTTTCCGTTATGCCAAACATAAAGCAAAATATGATTCAAGCGATTTTAAGTCTTACGCAGAACTTAATCCTCAAAAAGAATGGGGAAATATGTTGCCTTTAGCTGTTGGGTTATCGGTTATTAACAATTTGAAAAAAGCCAAAAGGAACTTAAAATTGCCAATGCTACGACGTTACAATGGTATTATTTGCTTAAAGTTAAACCCAATAGATGGTGTGGTAAAACAAACAGGTGCGCACCACTCACATTACACTTGGTGGCGCACCACACATTTTGAAATGTTGAATCTTCAAATGTACGGACAATGAGAAATCTTATATTAAAAAGAACTATAGAGTTTTATGATGTGCCACAACTCTTTGTTGCAAATGACGCATTGAATATCAATTATTTATGTCTGCTTTACGATAACAAAAACGGATATGAGTACATTGCCGTTCAACTTTCTGAGCTCCGACTACATTCTTTTCTCTGCGGTGACTTTGACTTAAGAAAAGCATATACAGAACCCGAACAAGATAATTCAATTTTCCATGTCACCGTGAAAGATCAACATATTTCTGCTGATAAGATTTTTCTTCCTGAAGAAATCAAGCCGGAGATGCTACCTGATGCGGGCTACTACTGCGAAGTGGCTGATGAGGGCAATGAAGTTGACACTTTGCAAATTGATATTCCAGTGAAAGACCGTACACTATTTGCAAATATGGCACAACGTATGGGATGGACTGCGCGTACACTAAAAGAATCCGCTTCAAAGATAGCTATACTGTGATACTGCCATTGATGCTAACAGGCTTCTGCGGGAGCGCTTATTGGCAAATCATTCGCCAATAGGGGTGGCCGAACAAGGAATAGAGGTTGGCGGCGCGGAAACCTAAGGATTCGTAAAGGCGCTTGGCGTTGAGGTTTTCGGGCGAGCATGCCAAGATGGCGGGGCGGTGGAGCTCACGGGCGGTGGCGATGCCCGCTTGCAAGAGCATGCGTGCCACTCCCCTACCTCTATACGACGGCATCACGGCAAGGCTGTCGAGATAGTATTCGCCTGCCACGGTTTCGGCATCCATAGCGGCCACATCGAATGAAAGCGGCATCACGGAGGAAAACATGGAAAAGGTGAGGTCGCGCCTTTGCATATAATCATCGCCAGGATACGCTAAAAGTGCCCCGATGGGTGCGCCTTGGGCGTTTTGCGCGATGGTGGCATGACGCCAAGTGTAGAGTGTGTCGGGGTGCATGATAATGGATTCGAGCACTTCCATCAGCGGGCGTCGATTTTCCGGAATGGTGCCATGAGCGGCTTCATAACATTCCATCACATCGCTATCGAGCGCTTCACTCACCACCATTGCCAAAAATGCGGCATCTTCAGCAGTGGCTTTACGCAGGGTAATTGTTTGTTTCATAGAATTATGGGAATTGAAGATGGTGTAATTTAAATTGCTCCACATCGAGGTCTTTGAGTCCGCAGTCGTCGAGCGGACGATACTCGTTGTGGTCGTTCACGTATTGGCGTGGCATTTGTTTGAAATTGCAATGACTCAGCGCTGCTTGCGTATTCAGCGAGGCGCACGCTATGCCGCCCATATCGAGCAGGGTGTGGAAGGTGACGCGATTGGTGGAGATGGGCACCTTGTGATTGGCTACCACATGACGCCACTTTTCGGGATAAGCCGCCTTATATTCATTGGAAGCCCACAGCACGAAGGGCACACGCAGCTGATAGTAGGTGGGTAGCGGCGATGAATGGAGGAAACGCTCCCGCGAATCGTCGAAGATATCTTCGCCATGGTCGCCCACATAGCACACAGCCGCCGGCACACGCTGCGCTTGGAGCGCATGAATCACGCCGCCCACCAGTTTGTCGGTTTGGCGAATCACATTGTCGTAGGCGTTGATCATATTATCCCTATATTTTTTGCTTGCCGAGGGGATAAAATCGGGTTGGAAGTAGGCTTCATTACGTGGATAGCGGTCGTAGTAATTGAAGTGGGCACCATAGCAGTGGAGCACCACGAAGAGTTTTCCACCCTTTTGAGCTGCTAATTTTGCTTTCAGATTGTCTAAGAGCACGATGTCGGGCAGTTGCTCCATCATCTTGAGGCTATCGGTGAGAAATCTCACATCGTCGGCTTCGCTACCGAGGAAATCGATGATGGAATGATTGCGATGCTGGCAGCTGTAGAATGCGGTAGAGAATCCGGCTTCTTTGAAGGCGGTGATGATACCTTTTTTATAGTACACGCCATTGAAATCTTCTTCACTGCCCACGGGTGTCATGAGCAATGGCACACTTTTGTGAGTGGTGTTGCTCATGGTGATGGCATCGAAATAGGTGGCCACATCGTTGCCTAAAGCAGAAAGAAGCGGCGTGGTGAGACGCGGGTAGCCATAAATGCCGAAGTTGTCGGCACGGGCGGTTTCGCCAATAATGAGCACATACACCTCGGGGATGCTGTCGGGGTGGGTGGAGGTGGCGTGGTAGGAAAATGGCGCCACATTTTTGCTATAGTCGAGGGTGAGCGATGCGCGAGGAATGGACAAGGCTAAATTGTAGCAACCGTTCACGGGAAACACATCGTCTTCCACCTTGAACTTTTCATCCACCAAATAACTCACGCCCAGCAGCACCACACCGCCGGAAATGATGCCGTACGCCACTTTGCGCTGCAATTTGCGAAAGGAGGCGCTGAGGTTTTCGGGGTTCATAATCGACAGCACTGCCAGCACCATACCGCCCACATAGATAATGAACACGAAAAACACTGCCGGGAGCAAATTGGAGAGCAACTCGGTGGTTTCGGTGGGATTGGTGGTGGTTACGTTCAAAAACATATCCACCGCTATGGGCGATTCGCCATAGAGGTAGAGCAACACAATTTGAAAGGCATCGATAAACACGAAGAAAAACAGCCACCAAAACATTTTGCCGGGCTTGGCGGAGAGGGTGTAAGCGAGCCAATAGAAGCCCAACGGGAGCACAATGCTCGTGAGGCGCACGATCGTGGAGGTGGATTCGGTGAAAAACATCATCACATTTGGCAATATCATCATTGCCAAAAAAATCCAGAACACGATTTGCTGATTCTTTACAAAATGGAATATTTCCTTAAAATGCTTCATTTAATCCAAACATAAATCCGGTTTGCCCCGATTTGGCAAACCCGTAGTCTAACCTTATATTCATTCGCCTGCGAAATGCAAAGCGATATCCAATTCCAAAGTTGGGCAAGAAATGCTTCAGCCCGTCGGCATTGTGAAACACGCTGCCGCCGCCAGCCCACACCACCATACCATGGCGTCCCCAAATGTGCTGACGCAATTCCACTTGAGTGGTGAGCATGTGCTTGTCGCGGTAGCGGCCCAAATAATAGCCGCGCATGCGATGCGAATCGCCGGTCAAAGCCATTTTTGCCCACGAGGGGTTGCCGAAATTAAGCATCCCATAGAATTCTGCTGCGAGGGTGCAGTCGCGCCACAGGGGTGTATAGTAGTTGGCACGGATGTCGGTGGTGGAAAAGGCATAACGATTCCACAAAAATTTGGGGCGAAAGGTTTGTGCCACATATAAGTAGCACCCGGTTTTGGCATCGGTCACCATGTCGCGGGTGTCGTATTCGGCTGCCACGCCAATGCCATAATTGCGAAGCACCAAATCTTGCCCTTCGAGCAATTCGGGTTTGGCGATGGTGTCGCTGTTCACGTAGTTCCATTGCACTTTCGGCCCCACTCTAAAATTGTCGCCCACCTTGAAGAGCAACTCAGCTTCCACATCTGCCAAATACTTTTTCTGCTTGGTTTTGTTGGCGGGTTGATTGCCGGCGTCGTAGCCCATTCCCCAAAAGTAGGAAGGCTGATACTCGAACGCCACGGTGCTGATAAGGCGCGATTCGTTGGGGAAGATGATGTTGGTGGTGAGGTCGAGCCACCAAAAGTTGTTGGTGGTGTAGGTGGCGGTGAATTGCGCATTCGATAGCTGGCTAAGGCTGTCGCATCCGTTGAGTCGGAAGGATGTTGCGCCCACAATCGAGAGGGCAAGCCCCACCATGGAATCGTAGTGCGGACCGCCGAGCACGCTGAAGGTGCTGAGGTCGGTGGCAGAGCCGCCACCATCGAGCGAGAGATAGTTGAGCACTTTGCGGAAAAACGATTTTTTCGCCACCGTGCTATCGGTGGGCATAGCAAGGGTGCCAGAGAGCGAGTCAACTGCCAATGTTGTCCCGTTTCCTGCCACCGACACCATCAGTGCCAAGCATATTGCTATCACTTTTTGCTTCATCTCTACGCTTGAATCACTTAAAAAAATCACCTGCCTGCAAGCGGTGAGTTCCGAGAATTTTAACTGCAAAGATATGAAATTTTTAGTCAATACACATCATTATGTGCGCCCAAATAAGCATTGTTAAGAAAAATATCCGTAAATTTGCAGTTTGTAGATAAGCATTGCACATCTATGAAAATAACAAGAAACATATATTTTCAGCTTTTCACCACGTTTTTCAAAATCGGGTGTTTCACCTTTGGTGGCGGATGGGCTATGATTTCGCTCATTCAGCGCGAAGTGGTGGAAAAGCATCGGTGGATTGACGAAACCGAGTTTCTCGACCTCCTTGCCATTGCACAATCCATGCCGGGCATACTTGCCGTGAACATTAGCACGGTGATTGGCGACCGGCTGAAGGGGATGAAGGGAAGCATCGGGGCGGCTTTGGGCACCATTCTGCCTTCGTTTTGCATCATTTTGATGATTGCCCTATTTTTCACGCCCGACACCATTAAGCACAACCCCACCCTCTCTGCCATTTTCAAGGGCATTCGCCCGGCAGTGGTGGCGCTGATTATTGCGCCGGTGATTACCACGGCTAAATCGGTGGGCATCAATCTCAAAACTATCATCATCCCCGTGGCGGTGGCACTGCTCATCTATTCGGGGCTACCGGTGCTGTCTAATCCGGTGCTGTTCATCATTTTCGGTGCCCTTGGCGGCTACCTCTACCACACGCACTGCCAATTGAAGGCAAGAAAGGAGGATAAGGCATGATTTCCACCTATTTGCGCCTTATTTGGGCTTACCTGCAAATCGGGCTGTTTGGCTTTGGCGGCGGCTATGCCATGCTGTCGCTCATTCAAGGATTAGTGGTGGGGCAAGAATGGTGTCCGCAAATCACCAACCAAGCGTTCACCGACATTGTGGCAATTTCGCAAATGACGCCCGGCCCCATCGGCATCAATAGCGCCACCTACATTGGCTATGTGGCCACGGGGAGCGTGTGGGGCTCCATTGTGGCTACGCTCACGGTGGTGATGCCGCCGTTCATATTGGTGCTCTATGCAAGCCACTTTGTGGCGCGACACCACGATAGCGCCATCATCAAGGGAGCTTTTATGGGACTGCGCCCGGTGGTGGTGGGGCTGATTGCATCGGCGGCGTTGCTGCTGATGAATGAAGAAAACTTCGGCAGCACTTCCATCGATTTGCTCAAGAGTGTGAGCATTTGCGCGGCGGCGCTTGGCACCGTGTATTTCACTAAAATTCACCCCATTCTGGTCATTATCGTGGCTGGAGCGGTGGGCTACCTCATTTTTTAAAAAACAACTTTGCATCATGAACTATACTGAAGCGCTTCACTATCTTTTCCACCAATTGCCCTCCTTTGAGCGGCAAGGGGCTTCGGGCTACAAGCCGGGGCTGCAAACGAGTATGGCGTTGGACCGCCTTACGGGCTGTCCGCATCGCAGCTATCGCTGCATCCATGTGGCGGGCACCAACGGGAAGGGGTCGACGAGCCACCTGATTGCGAGCACGCTACAAATGCAGGGCTACAAGGTGGGGCTCTACACGTCGCCGCACATCTTCGATTTCAGAGAACGCATTCGGGTGAATGGTGAAAAAATTAGCGAAGAGGAGGTGGTGGATTTCACCCAAAGGTGCATGGAATGGGATTTTGACATACAGCCCACTTTCTTTGAACTTACCTCTGCCATGGCATTGGAGCATTTTCGGCGCAAAGAGGTGGATTTTGCCGTGATAGAAGTGGGTTTGGGCGGCAGGCTTGATAGCACCAACATCATTACGCCCGTTTTGAGTGTGATTACCAACATTTCCCCCGACCATACGCAGTTTCTCGGCAACACGCCGGCGGAAATCGCCGCCGAAAAAGCGGGCATCATCAAGAGTGGTGTCCCGGCTGTGGTGGGCGAAGCCGAGGGCGAAGTGCGCCGAGTGTTTGAACAAAAAGCATTGGAAATGAACGCGCCCATCACCTTTGCGCAAGATGCTCCCGAAGTGATGGAAGGAATGTGCGAGGCGGGGCATTGCACCATCCACACCGCGCACCACGGCACTTTGGTGAACCAACTGACGGGCCAATACCAAATCATCAACAGCAACACCGCGCTCTCCGCCATCCATGCGTTGCAAAATTTAGGGATTGAGATTGGCGAAGAGGCTATCCGACAGGGATTTGCACAAGTGGTGAGTAACACCGGATTCATCGGCAGATGGCAAACGATGCAAGAGCATCCGCGTGTGGTTTGCGATGGCGCACACAATGTGGGAGCATTCACACAAATCGTTCGCCAACTGGCTACAGAGCACTATGGCGCGCTCCACATGATAATCGGATTTATGGCTGACAAAGACGTGGACCACATCCTGCGCCTACTCCCCACCCAAGCCACCTACTACTTCACCCAAGCCGCCACCCCCAGAGCACTCCCGGCAGAACAATTGCAAGCAATGGCAGCACACCACGCCCTGCACGGCAACTGCTACCCCACCGCCACCGCAGCCCGCCAAGCCGCCCTCGCCGCAGCCCACCCCACCGACCTCATCCTCCTAACCGGCAGCCTCCACCTCCTGGGAGAAGTGAGAGGTTAGAAATTGGAGGTTAGAGGTTAGAGGTTAGAGGTTGGAGATTAGAGAATTACTGCTTAACTAATTCCGCAATTGCTTCCGTAAGTTTCTTGATTGTCGCTTGCTGTGAAGCAATAATATCTCCAGTGTTCGGAACAACATCATCCGATGAGTTGCGAAGCATTTCTCCAGTGCCAAAAATAAGCCATTCATCATTAAACGGTCTACCGTAAGCACGATTAACCTTTTGAATTAATGAATTAGTAAGGAATCGTTCGTTACCACCAAGTGCAACCGACAAGTTGCTTGATGAAATACCAACCTCTTGACCAATCGTTTTCAGTGCTGAATTAAACGGAACATCGTACTTCCAAATTAAAAAATGTACGAGTTTGCGTAATCTATCTTTTTTCTCAATCATAAAAATAAATCTAAGAAATTATTATATACTACAATACATATTACTAATTAAAATATCTTATTAATTAAATTTACAGTGCAAAGTTATATCAAATAATTTAAATCACAAAATTAATTACAAACTTTTTATGTAAATCAATAAAAATTTTTCTCTTGTATATCAAAATTAAAAAAATTAACTTTGCAATCAGTATATTATTACATTATGAAAATAAAAGAAGTAGTTAAAAGATATGGCTTCACACTTGAACAAGTTGCAAGCCTTATGGTAAATAGTAAAACAGGAAATCAAGGTATTACTAAACAAGCAATGTCGTTAATTGTAAATGGCAATCCTACAACCGAAACACTTCGCCAAATAGCAAATATTATTGGTTGTGATGTGGTGGAGTTTTTCAAAGATGAATGTCATAATAATTCCGACAATGTAATTAGATGCCCACACTGTGG
>JBJECV010000015.1:0-15888 GCA_051871435.1 Sodaliphilus sp.
GTTCATCTCATACCGGCCTACACACATCGCATCCCTAACGGGATGCCCACCATCAAGATAACCGTCCACCATCAAGATAACCATCCACCATCAAGATAACCGTCCACCATCAAGATAACCATCCACCATCAAGACAACCGTCCACCATCAGGATAACCGGCCACCATCAGGATAACCGGCCACCATCAGGATAACCAGCCGCCATCCGGATAGCCGTCCACCATCAGGATAACCGGACACCATCAGGATAACCGGACACCATCAGGATAACCGGCCGCCATCCGGATAGCCGTCCACCATCAGGATAACCGGACACCATCAGGATAACCGGACACCATCAAGATAACCATCCACCATCAGGATAACCATCCACCATCAGGATAACCGGCCACCATCAGGATAACCATCCACCATCAGGATAACCGGACACCATCAGGATAACCGGCCACTATCCGGATGCCCATTCTGTGAGGTCTTATCTTGTTGAGTCAAAAATTTCAAAGAACTTGGGGGCAAAGATACGGTGGGAGGTAGGGTGTGGTCAATCCCAATACGGCAAGATGGCATCAGGAGAATTTTTGTGATGATGAGAATATTGCATCCACCTGAAGCACGCTTCAAGAGTTATGCCTTTGACATATTACCCCACACTTTTTCTACTGTGGTCTTTAGAGGGCGATTTTAAACGACTTTGTGCCGATTCTTACGATATACACTTCTGAGGGATTGAGCGTGAAAGAGCTATTGCGGGTTGAGAGCGCTAATTCGCCATTCAATTTGTATACCCACACGGTTTCGCCTTGTGGCAGTCCTTCAACCTCCACCACATTTCCGGCTGCGGTGAGATGCAATGGGCTTGACGCATCGGTTATGGCGGGGGTTTCGGTTAGGAAGTCGGTATATTCAAACACCACATTCACCGTGGCACTTTGAGAGAGTGCAGGAAGAGTGAGGATAGAGCCATTCATCGTCGGTTCCAACTCTTCACCGTTGACCGAAACCGAGTGAACGGCATAACCGGCATTAGCTGCAATATCTATTTCTATTTTTTCGAGCTCTGTGGCATTAATGGAGAAGGTGCCGTTGGGGAGCACCACCGAGAGCCAATATTGCTCGGGTTCGAGGACCTTGACATGGCAAACGGCAGAAACGAGGCTTCCATCAGTAGCTGCGCAGGTAATCTCGCACTCACCCGGTGCAATTGCGCTAACCACCCCATTTTTCACAGTAGCCACAGCCGGGTTGTCGGAGGTCCAATTCACAGTTTTGTTGGTGGCGTTGGCGGGCAACACGGAAGCTGAGAGTGTGCAAGATTCGCCAATATTCATGGTGGCTTCGGATTGTGAAAGTTGAATGGCGTTCACTTTGGTGGGAGGATTCACGGTTATCACGCAGTAGTTGCCGGCACCGCTACCATCTGCGGCTCGTGCCCAAATCCATACCTTTCCTTCGCCACGAGCCGTTACGAGGCCGCTACTGCTCACGGAAGCCACACTATAATTTTCGGTGGCCCAATTGAGTGAGCGGTTGGTGGCATTGGTGGGATAGGCAATGGCGCTAAGCTGAATGGTTTGTCCAATATCCAGAGTGGCGGATGACGGGTTCATCTCGATGCGAGTAACGGAAATGGTGTTGGATTTAATGGTGATATCGTAGTAAAAATCCATCGTGCGGTAAAATCCATCGATATAGTATGAGCAATGGTAATTCAAGCGAGTGGTGCCCACAGTGTTACCTTTTATGGTACACGATTTGCTGGTTCTCGACGTGATGGTGATAGCCGAGCTTCCGGCTGTCCATGTGTAGGAAATACCGGTGGATTGATTAAGTGTAGCCTGGTAAGCCGCGCCGATCGACACCGTGGTGGTGTTGCCTTGAATCACAGTTGCATCGCCTGCCTTGATGTCGGCAACGGATTGATTGGTGGATATTATCATCAGCAAAAGCGCTGACGCCATTTTTAAATAATTTTTCATAATGCTATGTTGGTTGATTGTTGTAGTAGTAGAGAGGAAAGAATGTAATTAAATCTAACACCCTGAAAAAAAATTTTTCGCACATCAATGCCATGGCCTTATGCTGTGAGTGAAGAGAGAGGCGTGCATTTTAAATAGGCAGTGACGGATGGTGGCACTGTGGAGTTTTTTTTATACCTTTGTATGCGGGGCTTGTAGCGGACAGAGTGCGCGGGCTAAAAATTCACAAAGGGTCTTCGCCACGAAATAGAAATAACGAAACCGCCGGGCGCAAATTATAAATTATAATCGCAATGGGAAAAGATTTGCAGTTTATATTATACAATCTGCCTGATGGAGATGGGGCTGTGCATGCCTATATTGAGAACAAAACCATTTGGCTTACACAAAAAGCGATGTCACAGCTATTTGATGTTTCGGTTTCGGCAATAAACCAACATCTTAAAAACATCTATAATAGCAATGAGCTTCTGTCGGAAGCAACTATTAAGAAATTCTTAATAGTTCAACAAGAGGGCGAACGTAAAGTAAGAAGAGAACAAACCTTCTACAATCTGGATGTGATTATCAGTGTGGGGTATCGGGTAAATTCTCAAAAGGCTACACGATTTCGCCAGTGGGCTACCAAGATTCTCAACGAATTCATACGCAAAGGCTTCGTTCTCGACGATGACCGATTGAAGCAAGGTACACGAGCGTTTGGCAAGGATTATTTTCGCGAACTTTTGGAACGAGTTCGCTCCATTCGTGCCAGTGAGCGCCGGATTTGGCAACAAATCACAGACATTTTTGCGGAATGTAGTATCGACTACGACCGCAATTCTCCCACCACTAAAGAGTTTTATGCTATGGTGCAAAACCGCTTCCATTATGCGATAACCGGCGAAACTGCAGCTGAAATTATCTTCCATAGTGCTGACCATACCAAACCAAATATGGGGCTGACTACTTGGAAGTATGCGCCCGATGGACGAGTGCTGAAATCGGATGTGGCCATCGCAAAGAATTATCTTCCGGAGCAGCAAATACATCAATTGGAACTTGCCGTGACTGCTTATTTCGACTATATAGAAATGCAAATTGAACGGCATAATGCCTTTAATATGGAGCAATTCGCGGCAAGTGTGGATAAGTTTCTCACTTTCAATGATTATCACATCTTGCCCAACAAAAGTCGTATTTCAGCCTCGCAAGCTAAAATGAAAGCCGAGAAAGAATACGATATATTCAATCGTACTCAAAAAATAGTGTCGGATTTTGATAAAGAAATTCGCAAACTCAAAGGCGGGCACGATGATAGCAAAAAGGTATAAGCCAGGATATTTTGCCGGTTTGGAGACATATTAGTAACTTTGTAGCGGATAGAGTGCGCGGGCTAAAAATGATGATGCGATGGCTGAAACATTGAAAGATAAAACGGCGAAGAACCTGTTTTGGAGTGCGATGAACAATGGCACGATGCAGGTGCTGAATTTGCTGATTGGCATATTTTTAGGGCGTTTGCTTTCACCGGGCGAATATGGCTTGGTGGGGGTGCTTACTATTTTCACACTCATTGCGGGCAATTTGCAGAGTAGCGGCTTCACACAGGGGCTAATCAATCTGAAGCAGCCCACGGCTCGCGACTATAATTCGGTGTTTTGGTTCAACATTTTGGCGAGCTTTTTCATCTATGCAGTGCTTTTTTGCTGTGCGCCGCTCATTGCCGCCTTTTTCCATCAGCCGGCATTGGAGAAGCTCTCGCGGGTGGTGTTTTTGAGTTTTGTGATATCGTCGTTTGGCATTGCGCATGCAGCCTATATGAATAAGAATTTGATGAACAAAGAGCAAGCGTTTATCAATTGCTTGGCGCTTGCGCTGTCGGGCGGAGCGAGTATCACGTTGGCTTTCAATGGCTATTCGTATTGGAGTTTGGCATGGCAGCAAATCATCTACATCAGTGTGCTGAATGTGGGCAGATACTATGTGGTGCCTTGGCGCCCGTCGTTTGCCATCGATTTTGGTCCGGTGAAGGGGATGTTTCGCTTTAGCGTGAAAATTTTGTTCACCAATATTATCAACACACTGAGCAGCAACGTTCTCACCTTTATTTTCGGCAGGTATTTTGCCATTAAGCAGGTGGGCAATTACACGCAAGCAGCGAAGTGGAACACGATGGCTAATTCCTTTGTGGCGAACACCTTGTGGCAGGTGGTGCAAACCGTGCTGGTGGCGGCAGGCGACGAGCGCGAGCGCCGCTGCCGAGTGTATCGCAAAATGATGCGTTTCACGGCGTTTATGTCGTTTCCGCTTATGTTTGGGCTGGCATTGGTGGCAGAAGAACTGATATTTTGCACCATTGGCGAGCAATGGGCGGATAGTGTGCCGCTGCTGCGGATTTTGTGCGTGTCGGGCGCCTTTGTGCCGTTCTACACCATGTACCAAAACTTGGCAATTAGTAGCGGGCGAAGCGACCTTTATTTGTGGTGCAATGTGGCGCAAATCGTGCTGCAAGTGGTGGTGATTTTGTTGTTTAAGCCCTTGGGGCTCACCGTGATGGTGGTGGCATATAGTGCTTTTTTGATTGTGTGGCTTTTGGCATGGCAAATGGTGGCAAAGCGGCTGATAGGGCTGAGCCTGCGCCACACCTTCGCCGACATAGTGCCCTTTATGCTTATTGCGGCTGCCGTGATGGTAGCCACTCACTACCTCACCCTTTGGCTCAGCGGCTATGTGGTGCTGCTGATAGCGCGCGTGGTGGTGGCTGCCCTGCTCTATGTGGGCGCCATGCGGCTGCTGCATGCCGAAATCATGAGTGAATGTATAGCCTACTTCAAGAAAAAACGGTGAAGCATTGCATCCGACACTCCGATGCGGCTCCTTCGCCGTGGTGCTATGAGTTTTGCGGGATAGCGTCGGGGGCTTCTGCTGTGGCTACCACTTGGCGATAGAAATTGGGGTCGGATTTGAGGCGCTGAAGGGCTTTTTCGGACGCACCTTGGTGCGATTCTTTTTTGCTATAGCCGGTGGCGTCAGCAGCAAATATGCCGCCTAAGAGCACGGCTGTGCAAAACACCGGATTATTGTCGGCATCATTGTAGGTGTCGCGCAATTCATATTCAATGGTCACGTGGTATTTTTGCGTCCATTCAATGAGTCGGCTTTTAAAGTTTTTCTCCGTATTCACCAAGTCCACGATGTCGATGTGGTCGCGAATCATTTTCTTTTCGATGAATTTGCGGGCACATTCATAGCCCTTGTCGAGGTAGATGGCGCCCACGAATGCTTCCACCACATTGCCGCTAATGTAGCTATTGTGCGACGAAGAGTGTGCCGACGCCTTCACGTGGCGGTCGAGATGGAAGATGGTGCCAATGCGGTTAAGGCTTTCACGCTGCACGATTTTTGCGCGTGTGCTGGTAAGGAAGCCTTCGTGTTTTTCAGGGAAGTGGTGGTAGAGGTAGGAAGCCACCACGAGGTCGAGCACGGCATCACCGAGGTATTCCAATCGCTCATTGTTCACCCAATTGCCATTTTCATCTTTCACCGATTTCGAGCGGTGCACGAAAGCCAATTTGTAGTAATCAATGTGCTTGGGGTAGAATCCTGTGAGGTCGTGTATAAACACATAAAGCCCCTTATCCTTAGAGGCAAGGAGCTTTATGAATGATATGATACCGTTGAACACGGGTATTAACCTTTGTACTTCTTAACGATAATAGTAGCGTTGTGACCACCGAAGCCGAAAGTATTTGACAATGCCACATCCACTTTGCGCTTTTGTGCTTTGCCGAAAGTGAAGTTGAGGTTGTAGTCGATTTTTTCGTCACGGTCGTCATCGTCATGATTGATGGTAGGAGGAACGATGTCTTCCTGTACCGACTTCACGCAGAACATCGCTTCCATTGCGCCGGTGGCACCGAGCATGTGCCCGGTCATCGACTTAGTGGAGCTGATGTTGAGCTCGTAAGCGTGCTTGCCAAACAAATCCACGATGGCTTGAGCTTCGCTCAGGTCGCCTACAGGGGTGGAAGTTCCGTGCACGTTGATGTAGTCCACATCATCTACGGTGAGGTTGGCATCTTCAATGGCGCGCTTCATCACCAATCTTGCACCAAGGCCTTCGGGGTGAGTGGCTGTGATATGGTAAGCATCAGCGCTTGCGCCACCGCCCACCACTTCGGCGTAGATTTTAGCACCGCGTGCCAGAGCATGTTCGAGTTCTTCGAAAATGAGGCACACGCCACCTTCTCCCATCACAAAGCCGTCGCGCGATGCGCTAAACGGACGCGATGCAGTTTCGGGGCTATCGTTGCGAGTGGAGAGTGCGTGCATGGCATTGAAGCCTCCCACGCCCACAGGGAAGATGGCAGCTTCTGCACCGCCGGTCACCATTGCCACAGCCTTGCCCAAGCGCACTTGGTTGAAGGCATCGATCATGCCATTGGTGGAAGATGCACAAGCCGAAACCACGCCGTAGTTAGGACCACGGAAACCGTATTTGATAGAGATTTTGCCTGCTGCAATGTCGGCAATCATGGCAGGAATCAAGAACGGGCTGTATTTGGGGCCCTGTTCTTGGTGTGTGGCATAGTAGCCCACTTCTTCTTCAAAGGTGTGGATACCACCAATGCCGGAAGAAATAATCACACCCACCTCGTCGCGGTCCACGCCTTCAGCCAAGAGGTTGGCATCTTCAATGGCTTGCTTAGCAGCAGCCAGTGCGTATTGCGTGTAGAGGTCGTTTTTCTTAAAATCTCTAAGCTCTTTGCGGTCGCCCTCAGCCACATACAGTTCGGGCTGGAAGTTTTTCACTTCGCAGGCAAACTGAGTTTTGAAAAGGCTTGCGTCAAAATGAGTAATAGGCCCTGCACCGCTCACTCCG
This sequence comes from Sodaliphilus sp., assembly GCA_051871435.1. Taxonomy (GTDB): domain Bacteria; phylum Bacteroidota; class Bacteroidia; order Bacteroidales; family Muribaculaceae; genus Sodaliphilus. Next base: position 6,841 of record JBJECV010000015.1, read on the forward strand.
TCGAGGGCATTTTTCCATGTGGTTTCCACATCGTTGCCCAGAGGAGTAATTGCTCCAAGACCTGTTACCACTACTCGTTTTAATTCCATACTGAAATATTACGTAGCGGAAATAAAAAATAATTATGCTTGAGCGTCTTCGATAAATTTGATAGCGTCGCCCACAGTTTGAATCTTTTCTGATTGGTCGTCAGGAATAGAGATCTCGAATTCCTTTTCAAATTCCATAATCAGTTCCACAGTGTCGAGAGAATCAGCACCAAGGTCTTGTTGGAAAGTTGCTTCGGGGGTTACTTCTGCGTCGCTAACACCTAATTTGTCAACGATGATTGCTTTTACTCTTTCAGAAATTTCAGACATAATGTTTAAATTTAAGAATGTTATTAATGTAATGTTTTGCTATGTTTTCTAACAAATTTCGTGCAAAGTAAGTAATTATTATCCGAATATTAAAGAAAAAAATCCATAAATTGAGCATCGTTGCACTTTTTTAGGGAACCTGTGCAAAAATATTTGAAAATTTTTTCAAAATTTAACAATTTATGTACCTTTTCGCCAACTATTCGGATAGGATGACGCACGGATGGCGCACGCTATTTTTTTGCTGCTTTGCGCGATTCGGCGGGCAGGGGTTGGGCTTGGTCGGCATTCATAAAGTAGGAAATGCGTACCACGCCTTTTTCGTAGCCCAATGCCACAGCGGTGCCGTTTTCCGACTTAAACACATTATTGCCGGTGCTCACGAATCCGTTTTTGCCCATGTGAGTGGCCATAAGCGCCACCAAATCGTCTTCCGTGCCATCGGCATAGGAGATTACGGGGAAGGCAAATTCCACGCGTTGCACGGCGGTTGCCACATTGAATTGCACTGAGCCGTCGGTAGCTTTCGATGCGATGGGGCCGTCGAAATAGATGAGTGTGGTGTTGAGGCGCAGCACATTGAGGTCGTCGTATGCTTCCGGATGTGTGGCATCAATGGCTTGGAGCATATTGCCCACAGTGGTGCCTTTCGCCACCGGCATAAAGCCTTGCTCATTGAACATGCTCATCAAATTGCTTGCCGTGATAGCCATATCCACGAAGCCGCGTGTAGCCACTGCGGTGGGGGTGCCATTGGCGTGAGCAATTTTCGCTTTGCCAACCGGGGCACCCTTTTCGTCGGCAAGGAAATAAGTACCTTTCTTTTCACAAAGCAGATAGCGATTAGCGTTCACGTCCACAATGTCGAAATATTTAATGGGAATCACCACATTGCCTTCGGCATCCACCACGCCCATTTTGTCGCCTTTCACCACCACCACGGTACCTTTGCCGGTGGCGGAATGCTGGTCGTAGCCACCTTTTTTAATCTTTTCAGACACGGCGAATGGGTTTTCGGCATCTTTGCCATCGGGCGCCAAACAAATCACGGTGTCGGGTTTCGACACATTCAGCACCGGGAGGACACCCTTATTGAAATTGGGCGACACCGGGCGATACATGGTGGAATTGGTTTTAAACGTTTCGTTGCCGGCTTTGTCGATGAAGCAAATGTCCACGATGGAATCGTTGTCGCGTTGTGTCATAGTAGTGGCGTGGTCTTCGTAGAGAAACGCCGATGCTTGATCGTATTTGGCTTCAATCACCACCTTACCTTCGGTGTTGATGTAGCCGTATTTGGAATTGATGAAGCGCGCCACTGCCACGCCGCGGTTAAACATAGAGCACTCAGCCACGCTGTCGCTCAATTGCTTCACCACCTCGCACTTAGTGTTGATAATGCTGATGCCCTTGCCCTTGAGCGAAGCCAAAGCATAGCCTTCCACACCAAATTCGGTCACACTGCCAAAGTGTTCTTTATTGACAGGCTTTTTGGGGTCAGCCACATTATAATAATCAAACGTGCCTTCATCGTTCATCACAAAATACATATCGTTGATAATGGCAGAGGGCGCCACCTTGTAGGCATCTTTAGCCACCACCTCACCATTGTCGAGGTTGAGGATACTCCACATTTTGGAGCCTTCAAGTTGCACCGGCAAATACTTCATTGGCAAGGGATATGCCTCATTAGAGGGTTGGTTGCAAGCCGCCGTAAGCATCACCAAAGCAGCCAAACACACCGATTGTAATAAATTCTTCATATTTTAGTAAGCAGTTATAAAATTTTCAAAAAAATCACAAAAGCAACTGCAAAACTACGAATAATTTTCCATATAATCAACCATCACCCTGCAAAGTAGCAAACATTTTATCTGGAATGCGCACGCTCTACCGGATAAAACACTTGAATCACTCATTGTATAAATTTGCCACACTTTGATTGCAGAACCGTCCCTTTGCAATCACCATACTCTCCCCCTCACCATGAAATAGCGAAAGAAACTTGTTGACTTGTTGACTCGTTGACTCGTTGACTTGTTGACTCGTTGACTTGTTGACTTGTTGACTTGTTGACTCCGAAAGAGGCTCATTGATTTCTTTCCCTTAGGAAGCGCTTGAGGAGGAACGCCAGGAAGTAGGGGAAAGTGTAAAAATTACCGTTGAAGCCAATGTTGCCCAAACAGAACTTGATGCCATAGTTCACATCGGGATAAGTGGTTCGTTTGGTATCGGTGAGTTTTGTGAGCGAAGCCGAAGCCTTGTTGCCTGCTTTCACTTCCACCGGTATGAGCGATGTGGCGTCGCGCACAAAGAAATCCATTTCCAAGGCAGGCTTTTCTTGTCGGTAGAAGTAGAGTTGGTAACCCTGTTTAGAGAGCATTTCGCCCACAATATTTTCATAAAGTGCTCCCTTATAGGTGCCGAGGTTACGATTGGTGCGCAAATCATCTTGTGCTTCATCGTCGAGCGATGAAATAAGGAGTCCGGTATCTTTAAAATAGATTTTGAAACACTTCGGATTGTAATTTCCTTTCAATGGCAATTCAATGTTGCTCAAGCAGTAACAAGGGTTGATGATGCCGGCATTCGACAGCCATTCCACCGCGCCCACATATTCTCTATTGCGAGCACTCGGTGCAATTTTGGTAACCTGAAATTTTTTATTCTCCTTCGATAGGAAAATGGAAATATGGCGATACACGGCAAGCACTTTCGCTTTTTCAAATCCGGAAGCATATTTGGTGATGTCTTCTTCATAGTCGTGAAAGAGCTGCTTTTGGAGTTTGAGCACATTGGAAAAATTGTTTTGGCCCACAAAGCAATCCACTACTTCCGGCATGCCACCCACCACCATATATTCGCGAAAAGCCTCAAGCATGGCATCGAATATGCTATTCGGCAGTGGAATGTTGTGGAGCATGTGATCATAGAGTTGCTCAATCAGTGCTTCATTATATCCTTTTGCCCATAGAAATTCTTCAAAGTCCATTGACTGCATTTCGAAGTCCTCCTTATAGCCCACACTGTTTGATTCAATGTTGCTATAGTTGATACCCATCATGGAGCCCGAACAAATCACATCGTATTTGCCATTGATGTGAAAAGATTTCAGCGACGTGGCGCAGTCGGGCAAATCTTGCAGTTCGTCAAAAAAAATCAGCGTGTGCCCCGGCACAAACTGAAGTGTGGGGTCGATAAAGGAGATGTTTCGAATCACGGTGTCCACATCGTAGCCGTTATCAAAAATGGTGCTAAACTGTTTCTGCAGTGCAAAATTAATTTCCACCACATGTTGATAATTTTGCTTGGCAAATAATCGAATTGATTCCGTTTTGCCAACTTGCCGTGCCCCTTTCACGATAAGGGGCTTGTGTTTTGGGTTGGATTTCCAATCCAAAAGCACCTGCTCAATCTTCCTTTTTAGCATAAATGTCTATATTTGTGGCAAATATAGTTAAAATATCACATTTCCCGGATGTTTTTTAGCCGAAAAATCACATTTTCCGGGTATTTTTTAGCCGAAAAATCACATTTTCCGGATGTTTTAGAGGAAGCAGACGAGATGGGAGGCACACTTGGGACAATTATAAATAACGGGCTATGGCGGATTTTAGGTCGGCGGCGGATAGGGCCCCGCTATGGCGCCAAAGCACATTCCCTCCTCGAAACAAGATGAGTGTGGGCACGGCTTGCACCCCATAGGCGGATGCCACCTGCGGGGCTTGGTCCACATCTATTTTTAGGATTCTCACCTCCGGCGGTAATTGCTCTTTCAATTGCGAAAGCACGGGGTGCATCATTTTGCAAGGCCCGCACCAAGTGGCAAAGAAATCAACTAAGGTGATTGCATCTCGATTGATAATATTGGTGAAAGATTCCATATTTCGTGTCATTTGTTTTTACATTGTGCGCTCGAGGAAGAAGAGCGTAAAGTAGCCGAGCATGAGGGCGTAGGAGGCTTGTTTTTGGTAGCCATGGGAGTGTGTTTCGGGAATCATTTCGTCGCTCACCACATAAAGCATCGCGCCGCCGGCAAATGCCAGCATCACCGGCAAAAGCGCTAAGGAGATGCCACCGGCGTAAAATCCTATCATCACACCCACTATCTCCAATAAGCCGATGCCCAATGAGATGAAGAAGGTGCGCCACCTACTCACGCCCGCCAACAATAGCGGCGAAATCACCACCATGCCTTCGGGCACATTTTGCAATGCAATGCCCGCTGTCACCGCCCAAGCGTTGTCCACATCTTCAGCGTTGAAGCCCACCCCCACTGCCATGCCTTCCGGCAATTTGTGAATGGCGATTGCCATCACAAAGAGCAGCACATGGTTGAGCGAGGCGTTGTGGCTGTGTTGTTCTTGCTCCAGCCCGGTGATGTGATGAAGGTGTGGCGTGAGGAAGTCGAGCACATTGAGAAACAGTGCGCCCACCATGCCCGCTATCAGCACACTCACCAGGGGCCATGTGCCCGTGGTCATATCGGCAGCCGGCAGAATCAAACCATGAATCGACGCTGCCAGCATCACCCCGGCGCAAAAGCCCAACACCGAATCGTTCCACTTGTGGGGCAATCGCTTAAAGAAAAACCCGATGATGGAGCCCAACACGGTGGCAAGACACAGTCCAATGGCGCTATATATCACATTCTGAATCATTGAAAGAAGGTATTCAAATTTCGCAAGGGAGAAACTTTGGAAGTTAAGAAGTTATAGAAGTTATCGCTCGCTTCGCTCACTGGAAGTTAAGACGGTACTATAATGGTTTCCCATTTGTGCTTGCTAAATGAGAAAACAGTAATAATAGCGGTTTGTTTCTATCACAAAAATAGGGAGCATGACCCATCAGGTGTGAATAGCATGGGATTGCGATTGATGCAATATACACCATACTTTAGCCGGAGGGTCAAGCCTTCTGTTCGTTTTTGCGGCAAAGAATTATTCGGCGGGTGCCCATTTGCAGCGCACGGGCGAAACGATGGCGCCTTCGGCTTTGAGCTGCTTCATTGCCTTGTCCACTTCTTTGCGGTCGAGTCCGCTCAATTCTGCGATTTTGCCAGCGTTGAGAGGTTCACCTGCTGATTTCATTGTAGCCAATACTTTATCTTTTGCTTCCATAATAGTGAAAAAATTAAAAAGGGTTTATGAATATTGCTATGCCCAAAGTTAGCAAATTTTTTTCAAATGCTCACCGCCAATCCTCAAAAAAAAGCTATTTAAGCCACGCCTCTTTCGTTTAAACTGCCGGGAGCCATCCACACACTATTCATCCGCTGGTTGCAGCAGGCGCAGTTTATTTCTCGGTTCCATGCCACAAAGGCAGGTAACCCGCTCAACTGAAAGAGCCGTGTGGAGAAATCACAAAAAAGTGAGATTCCACGCGGTAGGAGGCGATTTTTTTCGTAACTTTACATTTTGAATTTTTAAACACTAAAGTTTCGGGAGTATTCATCTTTGGAAGTTAAGAAGTTAAAGGAGTTATCGCTCGCTTCGCTCGCTGGAAGTTAAGACGATAGTCTCGGCGATGAGCAAAGTGATGGTTACACCGCTGCAAAACCCTTCATTCACTTCCGAAACTTAAGTTAAACATACATACCTCAAATTTTATTTACCACATATTTTTGCACCATGTCACAATCTTTTTGGTTACAAGTAAAAAAGGAATATATCGATGAAAACTTAGAGGCATTTATCGATTATTTGTCGAAAACAAAACACGATGAGCAAAACACCGACTATCAGCTCACTGTCGATGCCCTTGCCGAGCGTGTAGGCGATTTGCTCCACCACCTTGCTTCAATGCCGCTTTATGCCAGGCGAATTGAGGAGGACGACCGCAATAAATGGATGCGACTGCTCACCGCACAATTGCTCGTGAGTGGCGACATTAAAGCTTTTGTGGGTCTGTGCCGACTGATGGCGCAGTCGGGGCAAATTCCAGGCACCGATATTAGCAATATGCTCACCGAGCACTGTGTGGGGTGCATGAAGTATGTGGAAATCAGCAAGCTCGCAGTGGGATGGATCGACATTAAAGACAAGAGCAAATTCCTGCCACAAGTGCTTGCCGCCAAAATCGCTAACACCACCTTCAAAATCGTGGACCCCGACGCCTTGCTCTATTTCCAAAACAAGGGATTGCTGCGCGCTCAAACCGGCGAAATCACCCTCTCGGCACTTAATTTCAAGGATTATAAACAGAGCCGCAACTTAGAGCCGATAATGCCTGCAGTGTGCGGGATGACAATCGTGGACAACCAAAACGAAAGGTTGGGCACTTCCAATGCGGGCAATATCAAAAAAGTGGACACTGCGTGCATGCATTTCATTAGTTAAATGGCGAGTGTGAAGCCTTCGCCGGTGGAAAGCAGTAGTCAGCGGAAGCAATACCAATATGGCGATTTGGTGTGCATCAAAATCACTAAAGCCACACCGCAAGCCATCTCGGCTGTGTCGGTGGACCCGGAATACGAGCAATTGGAAGGGGCGGTGTTTGTCGACAAAATAGTGCAAGGCATCAATCAAAAGGAATTTTTTGAATTTTTCAGCGAACAATTCTACGCCCTTGACGAAGTGCTCATTATGGCTGAATATCAAAGCCACCCGAAATTCCCGTTCTTTCTGCGACCGGCCGTCAGCGAATATTATACCGATTTGGCTACCACATCGATGGAAAAAGAAATGGTGGCACTATGCATCGGCAAATATTCCGTAGGATATAAGTGGCTCACAGAGAACGGACTCGTGATCAATATCATAGACACTGAAACAGAAGTAGATCCGATGGGATATCACGAAAATGTGGTAGTGCGCGAACACATTTTCCAAAACTCCAATTGCATTATCAACGGAAAGTATGCCCCGGAGGAATATGTAGACAACCCCAATGAATTACCCGAAGAGGAGTTTGTGAAAGAAGCACACAAGAGGTTCTTGGAAGGCTTTATGGAATGGACTCAAGTGCCCGATTGCACACAAAAGCAAATCGCCAAGCCAATCGACCCGCATATTATCCGGCACTGCATACCCGTGATTTACCACGATGCACTGCTGTGCGACGACACGGTACAAAAATACAAAACGCTCGCTTTAGCACTGATGCTTTGCACCCTGATAGACGACAAGGATAATGCCGACTTCCTTCGATTTGAACTCAAATACATCACTGCCGTGACTGATTTTGCGCAAAGCGGACTCTATAAAGTGGAACTGAAATTGGAAGCTAAAGAAGCGTTTGCACAGCATGAGGATGTGCAGAAAAAACTGGAAATCGTAAACATCCTCAATCACTACAAATTCCAATTGATTCAAACCACAAAAAAGCCGCAATTGCAGCTAACGAGGGATGTGGACCTCGACAATATCGGCAAACTGGTGGAAGCGGCCAACACGCTCAATGGCATCATTCCCCTGCGCGAAATCGATGCCATTAAGCACGCTATTGCCAAAAACCTGTTTGTCGACGATGAATACGAATCGATTATCGACGATAAGTCGGAGTTTGGTGAAGAAGATGATACGCAGGAATTTAAAACCACCATCGTGTATCCGCCAAACAATAACGAACGACCGCTACTGAAACGCCAATTGAAAAATGTGCTCAATGCGGTGTGCGGATTTCTAAATTCACAAAAAGGCGGCTGTGTGCTCATTGGAGTGAACGACGCCGGCGAGGTGACGGGCATCGACCGCGACATTCAATATTTGCTGAGCCAGCGAATCATTACCGATGCCAGCGCCGATAAGTATCGGCTCTTTTTGGAAGAGCAAATTGAAAATGCCTTTTTCGATGTCACCACCCACGAATCGGGCCGCGATGTGACTGGGCTGTTTGTCACCACCAATATCCTCACCTCCCAAAAAACCGATAAGCATTATTTGAGGGTCGACATCAAGCCCTACGAATATGGAGTGGTGGCTTTTCAACAAAGTACGGAATGGGAATGTGCCGACGAGGAGGAAGATTCCTACATGAGAAAATCGGGCAGAACGGTGAAACTGACAGAAGCGCTGAAAGCACAACTCATTGAGCACCGATTGAAAAAATCGAGCGCCGACTTGCAGAAAATTCAAGCCATTAAACTCGCCATTGAAAAGAAAAAATGCGTAACGCTACTGCGCTACGAATCATCCTCCGGTGTAGCCGACCGCACCATTGAGCCTTATTATTTTAAGGCGTCGATTAACGCCATCGTGGCTTTCGACCTGAGCCACAACGAAAACCGGGAATTCAAACTCAATCGATTTGAAAGCGCACGCATCGAAGAGCAAAACTGGAAAAATGAATCGAAACACATTGCCTCGCCCAAAACCGACATTTTCCACATCATGGAATCGGAAAAGCAAAAGGGAGTGAAAATTATGCTGGAAATCGACAACTATGCCAAAAATTTGCTCCTCGAGGAATATGTAGATGCCAAGCGATTGGTGCAAAATCCCAAACGGGGCGAACGCATTGAAAAAGCCACTACCCCGGGCAAATGGACGCTCGAAACCACCGTGTATGGCTTTGCCGGCATCACGCGCTTTTATTTGGGCCTCGCTCAGCATATCACCATCCTCAAAGGCGAATCCCTAAAAGAGCACATCCGCAGCCGTATCGCCACCATCAAAATATAGCCCGGCAGGCGCCCGAAAATGCCATCAAAAGTTACTATGTTTGCAGTGGGAATGTGGTTTGGGGTTGG
>JBJECV010000016.1:0-3437 GCA_051871435.1 Sodaliphilus sp.
AAAATGCTAATTTGTACCAGGATAATTTAGCAAGAAAATTGCTAAAACATTCTAAGCCAAATAGTTACAAAATGTAAGTCGTTGAGTAATAGATAGGTATAGGCACAAAAAAAGAATCACCTCCTTGTTCAGGTGGTGACCCTTTAGTGATCCGCGTGGGGTTCGAACCCACGACCCCATCCTTAAAAGGGATGTGCTCTACCTGCTGAGCTAGCGAATCTCCGTAAAAGCGATGCAAAGGTACTACAAATTTATATTGTGTGCAAACTTTTTTGCGATTTTTTTGCTTTTACACCGTGATTTTTGTGAAATTCGTGCAATCCCCGCCCCAAAATCGGTATCCAAAGGCGTAATAATCGGCTTACTCCAACACAAAGAGTCCTTCTTTTGAGGCCGAATCCGTGGCGCGTGCAATTAAATAAGTGCTCCTTTCAAAGGTGGCCGTTAGCGCCGTTTCACTTCTTGCACGAGCATTTCCACTAAGCGGGGAAGGCCGTAGCAGTCGAGTTCGGCTTCCGGTATCCAAATAAAATCCGGCGGAAGTGCGGGCCGGCTTTCGGCTTCAAGCAAGTAGAAATCGGCGTAGAGGATGCGATGGGTGAGCACGTGTTTCACCCCCTGGCGCAGTAATGTGAGGGAGCCTTCCATTGGTGGGATTTGGGCATCTTCTATGAGTAGCGGTTCCCAAAGTCCTTGCCAAATGTCGCCGGCAGGGCGTCGGTGGATGGCTGTTTCGCCGTTGAAGCGAATATACACATATTGCAATCGGCGAGTGCGAATGGTGAGTTTTTTGAGTTTCACGGGCAGTGTGTCCACTTCGTGGGCGTGAAGCGCCCGGCAACTGTCGGCGAGGGGGCAACTGGGGCAGTCGGCGCCTTTTGGCGTGCACTGCAGTGCGCCGAAATCCATAATGGCTTGGTTGTAGGCAGCCGCCTGATGCTCGGGCAACAATTCTTGCGCCAATAGTGCAAATTCTTTCTTCCCTTCGGTGGAATTGATGGGCGTGTGGATGTCGAAATGGCGGCTGAGCACGCGATACACATTCCCATCCACCACGGCGGCAGGTATGCCGAAGGCGATGGAACCGATGGCGGCAGCGGTGTAGTCGCCCACGCCTTTCAGCTGCTTAATGCCCTCTAAGGTGTGTGGAAATTCGCCCATGTCCACGATTTGTCGGGCGGCGGTGTGGAGGTTGCGCGCGCGGCTATAGTAGCCCAATCCTTGCCACAGACGTAGCACCTCGTCTTCGCTTGCAGCGGCGAGCGATGCCACATCCGGAAATCGCTCCATAAATCGATGCCAATACTGGCGTCCTTGTTCTATGCGCGTTTGCTGCAAAATCACTTCACTGAGCCAGATGGCGTAGGGGTCGGCAGTGTGTCGCCAAGGCAAATCGCGGCCATGGGTGGCATACCAGCGGAGCAAGGTGGAGGCAAATGGATGTGTCATATATCTTCAAAAATTTAAAGCACGCCTTTGGTGGAGGGCAAATGGTAGGTGAACACATTGCGGCGGATGGCTTGCTGTAGGGCGCGTGCCAATGCCTTGAATATTCCTTCTATTTTGTGGTGCTCGTTGGTGCCTTGCGCACTGATGTAGAGGTTCATGCGAGCACCATCGCTGAGGCTTTTAAAAAAGTGGAAAAACATTTCGGTGGGCATTTCTCCGATTTTTTCGCGATGAAATTCGGCGTCCCACACGAGCCAACTGCGTCCGCCAAAGTCGAGCGCCACCGTGCATTGGCAATCGTCCATCGGAAGCACAAAGCCGTAGCGATCGATGCCGCGTTTATTGCCGAGCGCTTGGTAGAGGGCTTCGCCCAATGCTATGCCGGTGTCTTCTATGGTGTGATGCTCATCCACTTCCAAGTCGCCATCCACGGCAATTTCCAAGTCGATGCCACCGTGCCGCGCTATCTGGCTGAGCATGTGGTCGAAAAATCCGATGCCGGTGTGAATCCGGCTTTTGCCTGTCCCGTCGAGGTCGAGGCGGATACTGATGCGCGTTTCTGCCGTGTTGCGCTCCACGTGTGCTCGGCGTTCGCCCCCGCGCAAAAAGTCGCTGATGCGATGCCAATCGGGCGCCACGAGCGCACACCAATCCGTGAGTCCTGCCGCTTGCAATTCGCCCTTGGCTTTCTCGGCATCGGGTGCAATGAGGATGCCGCGTGCGCCAAGGTTTTTGGCCAACTGGATGTCGGTGAGGCGGTCGCCAATCACGTAGCTACCCGCCAAATCGTAGTCGCCCCCGGTGTATTTCCCCAATAGGGCAATGCCGGGTTTGCGGGTGGGTTTGTGTTCGTGCTCGAAGGTGGTATCTATCACGATGTCGCTGAATGTCACGCCTTCGCCCTCAAGGGTGCGCAGTATCAAATTATGCGGACCTTCGAAGGTGTGGATAGGGAACGCTTCGGTGCCAAGTCCGTCTTGGTTGCTCACCATCACCAACTCAAAATCGAGGGTGCGAGCTATGAACGACAAATTGCCTATCACACCGGGCAAAAATTCCAATTTCTCAAACGAATCCACTTGCTCGTCCACGAGGGGTTCCACCACGATGGTGCCGTCGCGGTCGATAAACAGGGCGCGCTTTTTATTCTCTGTCATAATTTTTGATTCCATTAATCACTGCATTATTTTCTTCGGGGGTGCCTACGGTAATGCGCAAACAGCCCATACATTTCTCTACCCTATTTCTATTGCGTACAATGATGCCTTGCCCCTGCAAATGGCGATAGATGCCGTCGGCATCCGTCACGCGCACGAGCACAAAATTGGCATCGCTGGCAAAGATGTGCTCCACTTGCGGCAGAGCTTCCAAGGCGGCTATCAAGCGGCTGCGCTCGCTCAAAATGGTGTCGACCCACTGCTCCACTTCCTCCATGCGCTCCAAATGCCGCAGGGCATACTCTTGCGTGAGCACATTCACATTGTAGGGATATTTCACATTATTGAATAGCGACACAATCTCTTCCGAGGCAAATGCCATACCCAACCGCACCCCGGCACTTCCCCATGCCTTGGAGAAGGTTTGCAACACGATGAGGTTGGGATATTGCTCGAGCCGGGTGCGCATGGTGGGCTGTGAGGAGAAGTCGCCGTAGGCTTCGTCCACCACCACGATGCCGGGAAAGCGGCTGAGCATCCGTTCAATATCGCCGACGCTGAAGGCATTGCCGGTGGGATTGTTGGGCGAACAAATCCATATCACTTTGGTGTGGGCGTCGGTGGCGGCGAGTAGTGCATCGGCATCGAGGGCGAAATCATCGGCGAGGGACACTTTGCGATATGCCACGTCGTTGATGTCGGCACACACTTCATACATGCCATAACTCGGCGAAATGGCTACCACATTGTCCACTCCCGGCTCGCAAAACACGCGATACACCAAATCGATACACTCGTCGCTGCCGTTGCCCAAAAATATGTGGCTCGCAT
>JBJECV010000017.1:0-15658 GCA_051871435.1 Sodaliphilus sp.
ACAGTCGGTCCAACCTAAATGTCTATGATATTATAGCATAGCTGAATAGTTACCGGGTGTTTCAAGTGTTTCAAGTGTTTCACAAAGGAAAAAGGTTTTCGTTTTCGTTTTGGTTTTCGTTCATCGTGGTGTTTCAGGTGTTTTGCATCCTTACTCCCTTCCCTTCAGGGAGGGGCCGGGGGTAGGCTTTCCCCTAACCAAGTGCGAAGCACGGCTAACCTTCAATTGGTGTTTCAGGTGCAGAGGGCCATCTCCGATGGCGGTTGGCGTTTTCGCCGACTTTAGTGTGGTTGCCCCCACATTTTTTCTACTGATCCTTCGTTTGGTGTGTGGGGGGCGGCGAATTTGTGGGGAAACGGGAAAAGGGCGGTGGCGCAGAAATTTTGCGCCACCGCCTTATGATGAAAGGTGCTGATAGTTTAGAATTGGCGTGCCACGCTGAGCACCACCTCGCTGAGGGTGGGGTGGCCGTGGATGCTCGATGCGAGCACATCCACTGTGGCGTGGGCGTTCATTGCCATCACCACTTCTTGAATGAGGTCGGCTGCGTGGGCACCGCAAATGTGGCAACCCACGATTTGGCGTGAGGCGTTGTCGATAATCATTTTCACCAAGCCCTCGGTTTCGCCCATAGCCAGGGCTTTGCCGTTGGCACGGAAGAAACCCTTTTTCACTGTTACATCCAATTCTTGCTCCTTGCATTGCTCCTCGGTGAGTCCCACCATCGCCATTTCAGGCGAGGTGAACACGGCGCTCGGCACGATGCTAAGATTGGTGGCATCGGCTTTGCCTTCTATGGTGTGGAGGGCACGCATACCCTGGGCGGCTGCGGCGTGAGCCAACATACACAAGCCATTCACATCGCCGATGGCGTAAACGCCCGGCACCGAAGTTTGCATATTTTCATCCACCTCAATGCCTCGGTTATTCACCTTAATGCCAATGGCTTCGGCGCCCTCAGGCACCACCGGACGGCGTCCCACAGCCATCAGCACGGCTTCACATTCAATAGATGCTTCTTTGCCTTTCGCTTCGTAGGTCACCTTGAAGCCGTCGCCGCTTTTGGAAATAGCTTTCACGGCAGCGCCCACTTTGATGTCGATGCCACGTTTGCTCATAGCTGTGCGCAAGCGTTTTGCCACATCTTTGTCGAACGGCGGGAGAATTTCTTTGCAAAATTCCACCACGCTCACTTCCACACCGTAGTGGCTGAAAATGCCGGCAAATTCCATTCCTATCACACCGCCGCCAATCACACAGAGGCTTTTCGGCAGCGAGGTGAGGGAGAGCATTTGGTCGCTATTCAAGGCATATTCCGCGCCATCAATGGGTAGCGCCTTGGGTGCCGAGCCGGTGGCAATCACGATGTGGCGGGCTTCCAATTTCTCGTTGTCCACAGCCACGGTGTGCGCATCCACTATCGATGCTTCGCCTTGGAAAATGCTCACTTGCGGCTGATTGAGCAGCATAGCAATGCCCTCACGCAATTGGCTTACCACCGCGTCTTTGCGCTCTACGGCGCGGGCATAGTTCACACACAAGCCATCGATAGCGATGCCAAATTCATCGGCATTTTTCAGCAAATCTACCACCTCGGCATTGCGGCACAGCGCCTTGGTGGGGATGCATCCGCGATTGAGGCAAGTGCCACCCAATTGGTCGCGTTCCACGAGGGCAACCTTCAAGCCGTGTTGGGCGGCTTCTGCCGCCATTTCATAGCCGCCCGGGCCAGCTCCGATAATGATGATGTCGAACATAGAGCAATATGATTTTAGAGTTCATCGGTGGTGCAAAGTTCATCCCAAGTGACGATTTGCTTCAGTGCCGCCTTCGTGTCGTCGAGTCGGCGCACGGGAGTGGAGTGGGGAGCGGATTTCACCAATTCGGGATTTTCTTTGGCTTCTTGAGCAATTTTTTTCATCACGGCAATGAAGCCATCGAGTGTTTCTTTACTCTCATTTTCGGTAGGCTCAATCATCAAAGCCTGATGGAAAAGTAGCGGGAAATAGATGGTGGGAGCGTGGTAGCCGTAGTCGAGCAAGCGTTTTGCCACATCCAAGGTAGTGACGCCGGTGCTCTTGTCTTTCAGCCCGTCGAACACAAATTCGTGTTTGCACACCCCTTCAATAGGCAGTTCGTAGCAGTCTTTGAGCGATTCTTTGATATAGTTGGCATTGAGTGTAGCCAATGGACCCACCCATTTCAGATTGTCGCAGCCGAGCGTCACGATATAGGTGAGGGCGCGCATCATCACGCCGAAATTGCCGAGAAAACCGCTGATGCTACCTAATGAATCTTCGCCCATTTCAATTTTGTAGTCCACCATGCCATCTTCGTCGAAATCGCAAGTTACGCGCGGGTTGGGCAAGAATTTTTCCAATCCTTCGCGCACACCGATTGGGCCGCTGCCCGGTCCGCCGCCACCGTGAGGGGTGGAGAAGGTTTTGTGCAGATTGATGTGCATCACATCGAAGCCGATGTCGCCCGGACGGCATTTGCCCAACATGGGGTTGAGGTTGGCGCCATCGTAGTACATCAAGCCACCGCAATCGTGCACCAATTTTGCGATTTCGGCGATATTGTTTTCAAACAAGCCGAGCGTGTTGGGGTTGGTCATCATCATGCCGGCGATGGTGTCGTCGAGCAGAGGTTTCAAGTCATCCACATCCACGCGTCCATCGGGTTTGCTCTTCACTTCCACCACATCGAGTCCGCACACAGCTGCGCTGGCGGGGTTGGTGCCGTGGGCACTGTCGGGCACAATGATTTTGGTGCGCTTGCTGTCGCCGCGACTTTCATGATAGCTGCGAATCACCATCAATCCGGTGAGCTCGCCGTGCGCGCCGGCAAAGGGATTGAGCGTGAATTCGCTCATGCCGGCAATTTCCGACAGACTGCGTTGCAAATGATAGTACACAGCCAAAGCGCCTTGCACCGTTTCCACATTCTGCAGCGGATGCAAGCCGGTGAATTGCGGATGAGCGGCAATTTCGTCGTTGATTTTCGGATTATACTTCATGGTGCACGAGCCCAGAGGATAGAAACCGGTGTCCACGCCGAAGTTGTTGTTGCTCATATTGGTGTAGTGGCGCACCACGGTGAGTTCGTCCACTTCCGGCAGTGCGGGTGCTTCTTTGCGGAGCAGATTTGCGGGCAGTGCAGCCGTGCTGTATTCGCTCAGTTCGTTTTTGGGAAGGGAATAGCCCTTACGACCCGGTTTTGATAACTCAAAAATGAGTGTTCCGTAGTAGGTATTATTCATCGTTGTTGTCTCCTTCCGTAAATGCTTTACAAGTTAATATTACTTCGTCGAGGTCGTCTTTGCTGATGGTTTCGGTTACGCATAGCAGCAAAGTGTGGTCGGCAATTTTCAAGCCCAATTGCACGCCGCTATAGTCGAGCAACACATTTTGCAATTCATCGATGTCGCCGTCGAAATTGATGGCAAATTCATTGAGGAACGGTTGGTCGGGGTAGGTGAGGCTGAAGCCCTTCAGCTCACACAGCTTTTCAGCCAAATAGTGTGCACCGCTGTATCCCAGTTCGTTCACTTCTTTCAGTCCGTCTTTGCCCATCAGCGCCATATATACGGTCACGTAGAGCGCCATCAGGCTCTCATTGGAGCAAATGTTGCTGGTGGCTTTTTCGCGGCGGATATGCTGTTCGCGAGCTTGGAGCGTGAGTACGAAAGTGCGCTTGCCGTCCAAGTCGGTGGTGGCACCCACAATGCGGCCGGGCATTTTGCGAATCAGTTTTTTGCTGGTGCACATAAAGCCCACATACGGGCCGCCGAAGTTCATCGGAATACCCAAGCTCTGGCCATCGCCCACGGCGATGTCGGCACCCCATTCACCCGGGCTCTTCAGCACGCCGAGGGTAGAAGCCACGCAGTTCATAATCAAGAGCGACTTGTGTGCGTGGCAGAAGTCAGCCCAACCGGTGTAGTCTTCCACGATGCCGTAGAAGTTGGGTGCAGCCACAATCACGCCAGCCACATCGTCGGCAGCCACTTTTGCTTCAAAGTCAGCCTTATCGGTGATGCCGCCGGTTTCAGCAATGTTGTCGAGCACCACGCCATTGAATTTGGCGTAGGTTTCCACCACGCGGCGCACGATGGGGTTCACGGTGGCGGAAATGAGCACTTTGTTGCGTTTTTTAGCTGCTGCCACCGCCATCATCATTGCTTCCGCCGTGGCGGTGCAACCGTCGTACATCGATGCATTCGACACCTCCATGCCGGTGAGCATCGCCATCATACTCTGATATTCAAAAATGTATTGCAGCGTGCCTTGCGAAATTTCGGCTTGATACGGTGTGTAGGAGGTGAGAAATTCGCTACGGCCCACGATATTGTTCACCACCGATGGTGAATAGTGGTCGTAGCATCCGGCGCCGATGAGGCACTTCAGCGTTTCGTTGCCATTGGCAAGATTGTTGAAGAATTTGCGAATTTCTATTTCGCTCAATCCTTCGGGCAAACCGTACTCCTTTTTCAATACCAAATCTTCCGGGATATCCTTATACAGGTCGTCGAGCGATTGCTCACCGCAGGTGTGGAGCATGGCTCGGATATCTTCGGGGGTATGAGGAAAAAATTTATAACTCATAGATAGTTGTTTTTTAAAGAATATAGAGGGCAGAACGCGCAGTGTGGTTTCCACCCTCCGTGATGCTAAAAAGGTGTGGAATTATTCACCGATGAGGGCCTTATAGGCAGCGGCGTCCATTAAGTTGTCGAGTTCGCTCGGGTCGCTCAGTTCCACCTTCATAATCCAGTTGGCGTAGGGGTCTTGGTTCACCAATCCGGGTTCATCTTCGAGAGCTTCGTTCACTTCCAGCACGGTGCCGCTCACGGGCGAGAACAAGTCGCTGGCAGCCTTCACGCTTTCCACTGCGCCGAATTCTTCGCCGGCGCTCACTTCGTCGTCCACTTCAGGCATATCCACATACACCACATTGCCCAATTCGTGTTGAGCGTGGTCGGTGATGCCCACAAAGCCCACGTTGCCTTCCACTTTCACATATTCATGTGATTCACTGTAATAGTAGCCTTCAATAATTTTGCTCATGTCTGTTTGTTTGTATATTTGTAGTTGTTAATAATTTTGTTCGTTGTTGTAGCCAAGCCCTAAGATAGCTAAAATAGCTACATTAGCTAAGATAGCTACATTAGCCGAAATAGCTAACGGCTAATAGCTCATTTCTTATACGATTTTTTGTAGAATTTCTTTTTTACGATGGTGGCGGTGAACACCTTTTTGCGGATTTTTACGCTCAGCTCGTCGCCAAGGTTGCCCACGGCGCGGTCCACCAAAGCGAAAGCCAAACTCTTTCCTTCCACCGAAATGCCGCGGTAGCCGGTGGTGATGTAGCCCACCACTTTATCGTCTTTCAACACTTCGTAGCCGTGGCGTGCAATGGCTTTGTCGTGCAGCTCCAAGCCCACCAACTTCTTCGGACTGCCTTCCGCCTTTTGCTTGGCGCAAGCCTCTCTGCCAATGAAGCCGCCCGGTTTGTCGAGCTTCACAAACATACCCAATGTGGCTTCAATGGGCGAAATTTCCGCGCTCAGTTCGTCGCCGTAGAGCGGCAATCCCACCTCAAAGCGCAGCGTGTCGCGGCAGCCTAATCCGCAGGGTTGCACCCCGGCAGCAATGAGCAAGTCCCACATCTTATTAATAGCGGCGTGGCTCGCGTAGATTTCAAAGCCATCTTCGCCGGTGTAGCCGGTGCGGCTCACGATAATGGTTTCGCCGTCGTAGTCCATCGTTTTAAAAGTGTAGAACACCAAGTCGGTGGCATCGATGCCCAGCACACGCTTCAGCACATCTTCGCTTTCCGGGCCTTGCACGGCAAGCTGGCCGTAGATGTCGCTCTGGTGGTCCACCTTCACGTCGAAGCCCTTAGCGTGCTCTTCAATCCACGCCACATCCTTATCGATGTTGGCGGCATTAATCACCAAGAAGAAATGGTTTTCGCCCATTTTATACACCAGCAAATCATCAACCGTGCCGCCATTCTCATAGAGCATCATGCCATAGTAGATTTTGCCCACAGGCGCATCGGTGATGTCGTTGGTGAAGATATAATTCACGAATTTCTCTGCTTCGGCGCCCGTGATATCCACCTCGCCCATGTGCGACACGTCGAACACGCCCACATGCTCGCGCACGGCATTGTGCTCCTCCACGATGCCCTTATACTGGATAGGCATATCGAAGCCGCCAAACGGGCTCATCAATGCACCCAAAGCCACATGCTTTTCGTGCAGACACGTAAGTTTCATTTCTTCGCTCATAATCGTTGTTTTGTTTTTTTTAAGATATAATTGTGTGAATAAGTTGTTCGGTAGTCATTCCGGCAATCACCTCGCCGGCGTTCAGCCCCTTCAGCGCTTCGCTAACGGCATCTTCGGTGTAGGGCACACCCTTGAGCGGAGCAATCACGCTCTCATCGATGCTGCCGAGCAAGAAAAAGTCGCCCGCCATGTTTATGTCTTTAATCACATTGTGGTCCAGCGAAATGCTCACTTGAAATTCGCCCACCCCGTCGATGCGCTTGCGAATCACCTTTGAGCACCGAGGATTGTTGCCATAAATGAATTCCGGCGTGAGATACGTTTCGGTGATGGCTTCTATTTCGCGGATATCGGCATCGGTAAGCACGATTTCGCCATCGCACAGCTCCTGCTTCACGAAAGCCTTAAATTGCTCAATATCCATGCGCCCCGCCAAGTGCTCGCTCAGCGTGGTGATGCGGCTCTTCACGCTCTTCACGCCCTTCGACGCCAACTTCTCCGCCGATGGCGTGATGGCACCCTGCATGTGCGCCATATCGGTGTCGAAAAGCATGGTGCCATGCACGATGCTGCGCCCCGGCAAGTGGTAAAACGCATTGCCACTCACCTTCAGCCCATCAATCAAAATATCGTTTCGCCCATTGTCGGAAGCATTCAGCCCCAACTTCCGCAGCATCGCCACCACAGCGTGCGTGTAGCGCGAGTACGTGAGCTCCACATTATCGCTGCGCGTGATGTAGCTCATCATAATGTTGCTCATATCGGCAAACACGCAGCCACCGCCGCTCTTGCGCCTATACGTGGCAATACCATGCTCACGGCAGTAGGGGATGTTCACCTCATTTTCAATCAACTGATTGCGGCCGAAAATCACCGTAGGATTCACCTGCCACATAAAGAAAATATCGTCGTCGCCGATAATGCGAGCGGCATACTCCTCCATCGCCAAATAAAATGGCAAAATACGAGTTTCGGTTATCGGAAGTTGTAAGTATTTCACTGTAGTTTAAAGTGTTATCGCTGTTATTATATCGTAAATTTTCAGCAGTTTTCTTACCCGTAACGGTTATGCAAGTAAAAGCATTTTCAAAGATAGAAATTTTATTTCAAATATCCCACCATCTCCCCCGCTTTTTTTTAGAAAAAGTCAACGAGTCAACGGGCGTTTTGCCTCACACGAGATTTTTTTAGACCACAATTTTTTTTGTTATTTTAGACCACAAATTTCACCTAATTTCTATGAGTGACTTTTGTGCCCCAAAAAACACGCCTGCCGAATAGCTATCAGCTAAAGGAGCATAAGGTGATTGTGCATTGTGCATTGCATTAGCGTGCGCTAATTTTTGTATTTATTTTCGGGGGAATGCTTAAAATTTTTTAAAGGTTTTGCGGGATGGAAATTTCTTGTTAAATTTGGGGATTAAAATCATTCTTGAAAATTAGCAACGATATGGAAAAAGAGAATCTTGTAATCCCTGCGGAGTTTGCCGACATTTGCCCCATCTCCGATAAGGATTTTCATAATGAGATGTCGATTTTGGTGGAAAAACCAATGTTTCAACAAGTGGTGAAATTTGTGATGCCCGACAAAAAGTTCTCCGACGTGCGCGCATTGCTTCTTTCGCTCAATACCAAGCTGGAATTTCAGCAGAAAGTGATGGCACCCTTGGTGGCAGGCATCCTTGCCAAAACCAGCAACGGCCTCACCTTTAGCGGCATGGAGAATTTAGACACCTCCACGGCGTATCTGCATATCACCAACCACCGCGACATTGTGCTCGACTCCGCCCAGCTCAGCTATCTGCTCGCAAGCCAGGGCTTAGACACCGTGGAAATAGCCATCGGCAACAACTTGCTGATTTTTGAGTGGATTACCAAATTGGTGCGACTGAACAAGAGTTTTATCGTGAAGCGCAATCTGGGCCGCCTGCAAACCCTTGCCGCCGCCATCCAGCTCTCGCGCTACATCCATTTTGCTATCAAGGAAAAGCACTCGTCGGTGTGGCTTGCACAGCGCGAAGGACGCTGCAAAGACAGCAACGACCGCACGCAAGAAAGCCTCTTGAAAATGCTCACCTACGGCAACCGCGAAGTGTCGATGCTCGAAAGCCTCAAGCAGCTCAACATAGCCCCCATTGCACTGAGCTATGAATACGACCCCAACGACTATCTGAAGGCCACCGAATTCTTGCTCAAGAGCAAAGACCCCAACTTCAAAAAGAGCCAGGAAGACGACTTGGTGAGCATGCAAACCGGCATCATGGGCTACAAAGGCAAGATTCACTACTCCTTCGTGCCCTGCATCAACGATAAGCTCAACAACATCCCCGCCGACCTCGACAAGCTGCTGATGATTCGACGCGTGTGCGCCATCATCGACCACGAAATCCATTCCAATTACAAGATATTCAAAACCAACTACATAGCGCACGACATCCTGTTCGACAACAAAGACTTTGCCGACAAATACTCGCCTGAAGAATGTGAAGCATTTAAGGAATACCTCAATGGGCAAATCGCCAAAGTGAAAGTGCCCTACAACGAGCTCGACCGCAACTTTATGTATAAGTGCATGCTTGAAATGTATTCCAACCCGCTCACCAATCAGCTCGAAGCGCTGAAGTAATTTTTTAGAAGATTATTTGGAAGTTAAGAAGAGGTCTTTTAGAAGTTAAGAAGAGTCTTTTTAGAAGTTAAGAAGTTAAAGAAGTTAAGAAGTTAAGACGAATGTCTTTTTGCTTCGAATCATCTAATTGCTAACGGCTAATTGCTAACGGCTAACGGCTAATTGCTAACGGCTAACGGCTAATATCAATCAGCAAAGCATCCACAGCAGCGCATGAACCTACATTGGACCCCCTTATTGATTGCCATCGTCATTCATTTGGTAATTGATATAGCGGTGTATCGGAAATTGAAGCACAAAAAGGTGTTACCGCAATGGGTAGCACCTTCTTATGCCGTGCTCTCGCTTGCGCTCTACGTGGCACTCGGTTTTGCCGTAGCATTTGTGCGCCACCCCTCCGACGCCCTGTTTCGCCTCTCGATGTGCCTGTTTTTAGCATTTTATGGCATTCAAGGCCCGAAAATGGTGGCATTCCTTATTTATTGCCTCTCCTATGTGAAATGCTTCTCGCCGCGCGCCAAGCGAGTGGTGAGGCGCATAGCGGGCGCTACCTTTGTGGCATTGGTGGGTGTGGTGGCATGGGCATCGTTCATCACGCCCTACACCATAGAGGTGAAGCACATCACCATCAGCAGCCCCAATCTGCCCGCCGCCTTCGATGGCTACCGCATCGTGCAATTTAGCGACGCCCATGTGGGTACGTATGGCACCGACACCTCCTTTGTGAGCCAATATGTGGACACCATCAATGCGCAGCATCCCGATTTAATATGCTTCACCGGCGATATGGTGAACCGCCATGCCGCCGAAGCAGCGCCATTCGTGAAGCCGTTTTCGCGCCTTCACGCCCCCGACGGCGTGGTGGCGATTCAAGGCAACCACGACTATAAAGAATATTACCCCTGGTCATCCGCCCGGCATTGGCAAAGCGATTCGCTCCGCCTCATCCGCTTGCAGCGCAATATGGGCTTCACCGTGTGCCACGATTCCGCCTTCTCCATCCGGCGCCAAGCCGACAGCATCGTGGTGGTGGGCTTGCGCAATTTCCTGCCGCCGCATTGGAAAATTCCGCAAAATTTGCGCCGGGTGTATCCGCAAGTGCAAGAGACAGGCATCTATAAAATCCTGCTCCAGCATGTGCCCTACGTGTGGAAAAACTACACCGATTCGGCACACATCGACCTTACACTCTCGGGCCACACACACGCCATGCAAACAGCCATCACCATCTCGGGCCACACCCTCTCGCCGGCATGCCTGCTCCACCAATACTGGGGCG
Organism: Sodaliphilus sp.; assembly: GCA_051871435.1. GTDB lineage: Bacteria > Bacteroidota > Bacteroidia > Bacteroidales > Muribaculaceae > Sodaliphilus. The sequence continues at coordinate 10,204 of JBJECV010000017.1, forward strand.
GCTATTACAGAGACGGCGACGAAGTTCTCTACGTGAACTCCGGCGTGGGCGAAGTGGGTATGCTGATGCGCATCGGGGTGAAGCCCGAAATCACCGTTATCACACTCAAGAAAACCAATCATTAACCCCCAATATCCATTTAGCTATGGCCGACAAAATATCGCAACTCATTTCGCAAGAACTGAATATCCCCATTCACCAAGTGGAGGGCACCGTAAACCTACTCCGCGACGATAATAGCATCCCCTTCATTAGCCGCTATCGCAAAGAAGCCACCGGTGGACTCGATGAAATAGCCGTGCAATCGGTGGACGCAAGGCTCAACTACTATCGTGAGCTGGAAAAACGCAAATCCACCATCATCAAAAGCATTGAAGCACAAGACAAACTCACCGAAGAACTCTCGGCACGCATCCTCAATTGCTGGGATGCCAACACCTTGGAAGATATCTATCTGCCCTATAAACCCAAACGCCGCACCCGCGCCGAAGCGGCACGCGAAAAAGGCTTGGAACCCTTGGCAAAAATGCTGATGAGCCAGCGCCACGACGATATCCTCGCTCGAGCACAGCGCTTCGTTACCGATGCCGTGCCCGATGCCGACGCCGCCATAGCCGGCGCACAAGACATTGTGGCGGAATGGATCTCGGAAAACGAAGCCGTGCGCAATTGCGTGCGCCGGGCATTTCGCCACGAAGCCGTGCTCAATTCCCACTTCGTGAAAGGAAAAGAAATAGAAGGACGCAACTACGAAAACTATTACGAATACAGCCAACCCTTGCGCCGAGTGTCGTCGCACCAATTGCTCGCCATCCGACGTGGCGAAAACGAAGGATTTTTGAAGGTGACCATCAGTGTGAACGACGACCGCACCATCGACAACATTTGCCGCATTGTGGTGCGCGGACGTGGCACCTCGTCGCAATTGGTGGAAGATGCCGCCATCGACAGCTACAAGCGATTGGTGAAACCCTCCATCGAAACCGAATTTGCCGCCATATCAAAAGCCAAAGCCGACGACGAAGCCATCGATATGTTTGCCCAAAATGCGCGACAACTGCTTTTCGCGCCCCCGTTGGGCCATAAGCGCATTCTGGCAGTGGACCCCGGATTTAGAACGGGTTGCAAGGTGGTGTGCCTCGACGAAAACGGCAATTTGCTGCACCACGACGTGATTTATCCCACCGCACCCCACTACGATGTGGAAGGTGCTTCACACACCGTGAAACAATTGGTGGAAAAATATGCCATCGACGCCATCGCATTGGGCAACGGCACCGCCAGCCGCGAAACGGAACGCTTCCTCAAGCGCCTGAAGCACAGCCGAAAAGTGGATGTGTATGTGGTGAGCGAAAATGGCGCCAGCATTTATTCCGCCTCGAAAGTGGCGCGCGATGAATTTCCTAACCACGACGTAACGGTGCGTGGCGCCGTGTCGATTGGGCGCCGATTGCTCGACCCGCTTGCAGAACTTGTGAAAATTGACCCTAAATCCATCGGAGTAGGGCAGTATCAACACGATGTGGACCAATCCAAACTGAAAGAAGCCCTCACCTTCACGGTGGAAAGTTGCGTGAACAGTGTGGGCGTGAACATCAACACGGCAAGCAAAGAATTGCTCACCTACGTGGCAGGTTTGGGTCCGGCATTGGCAGAACGCATTGTGACTTACCGCGCCGAAAACGGCGCTTTCCATTCGCGTGCCGACATCCTGAATGTGCCGAAAATGGGCAAGAAAACCTTCACCCAAGCAGCCGGATTTTTGCGCGTGCCCGAAAGCGATAATCCGCTCGATAATTCCGCCGTTCACCCCGAAAGTTATGCCATTGTGCAGAGCATGGCTAAGAATTGCGGATGCACGGTGGCTGATTTGATAGCCGACAAAGACAAACGCGCCGCCATCAATATCAAAGACTATGTGACCGAGCAAGTGGGCATCCCCACTTTAGCAGACATCATGAGCGAATTGAATAAGCCCGGGCGCGACCCCAGAAGCGAAATCGAAGTGATGGAATTCGATGATTCGGTTACCGACATCAAAGATTTGCAAAAAGGCATGGAGCTCAATGGAAAAGTGACCAATATCACTAAATTCGGCGCCTTTGTGGATATCGGTATTCACGAAAATGGCTTGGTGCATATCTCCAATCTCGCCGACCGCAGAGTGAGCGACCCATCGCAGGTGGTGCGCATCGGGCAGCATGTGCGGGTGCGTGTGATAGAAGTGGAGCTCGACCGCAAGCGCATAGCCCTCTCCATGAAAGGTGTGCAGCAGTAAATGTGGCAGTGCTGACGCCTAAATTATTATCACATTATTTTTAAAAAGAAACAAATCAATGAAGCAAACTATTTCTCCGGCAAAAAATAAAGTCATCCGCATTGCAGCGGTGGTGTACCTATTGATGGCGATTGCCTACGTGGCAATGCCCTTCGATTTCGACCGCGTGGGCTGGATAGGCTTTGTGGACGACTTCTTCTTGTTTATGTCAGCATTCACCTTGCTTAACGGTGCTTTCCAAAAGCCCGAACGCGCATTTATTCGCAGGCAATTTTTCCTGCTTTCAGCCGTGTTTTTTGTGCTTTGCCCGGTGTGGATTCTTATTCTCACCGTTATCAAATAGGTAGGGTGAAGATTAGCGGTAGTTGCGAATGATGGTTATGCGGTGCTTGCCATTGAGAGCGGCATCCACCCGCTTCCACGCTCCGGTGTCGGTGGGGGTGTAGGTGTAGGTCCACTCATATTTTTTACCGCCCTTTTCCGAAGTGATCACGGTGGCACGGCTTCCATCGTAGCGCAGGAATTTGAGTAGCGTGTTGTCGGTTTTTTCGGTTCTGATTTTTCCGGATTTAAAGGTGGAAACGCGCGATTTTCCATTCGCTAATTTCTCGTTACGCTCCACGATGCGTCCATCGGCATCGTAGGAGAAATGAACGTCTTCGCCATCGCTGCAAGTGAGTCGGCTCAAGCGTCCGATGCCATTGTAGTAGCACTTATAGGTGTAGGTTTTTCCTTTTTCTGTTTTCTTCACGGGGTAGAAGCCGTGGGTGTGGCTAAAGGCGTAGGTGTATTGGGTGAGCGTGCGTGAATAGCCATTGTAAGCCTCCGTGAGCAGCCCTTGCGCATTAAATGTGTAACGATTGATAGTAGTGGTGCCGGTGCTTTCCTTCACCGTTTCTTCCACCACGCCCACAGCGCCATTGAAATTGAGTTTGAGGCTCATAAATCGATAAGAGTGGGAGGGCAAATTGATGAGATTGTCGTAGAGCACAAACACCGGGTTGTCCACACTGCGTCGGTTTTGCGAAGCGAAGTCATCCAAATCCGAGAGGCTCACATTGGCATTGCAGAGCTGCTGTTCGTGGATTCGCAAGAGAGCAGCCCGGGCTTCTTCCACTTGCTTGGAAGCCATAGTCACAAACTGGTAATCGTTCACAAATTTTTTCCAAGTGGGCTCATCGTTCACCTTTTTGGCGCGTTGAAATTCCAGCTGAAGCAATTTTTGTTTGGCTTGTTCTATCAAAGGCGAGTTGGGATAGTTCGTCAGATAGAATCTACAGCCTTCAATGCTGCCGCAATTGGCTTCAAATTCCATGATTTCCACTTGGTGGTAAGCCTCTTGGTAGGCGGGATTCGATTCATCGAGTACCGAGAGCAATTGATGGTACTGGCTCAGCGAATGAGCCTCTTTCACGTGCCTCACTAATGCCTTTTCCACCATGCTTTTAATCAGGTCGGTGGAAAGCACAATATCGGGGTGGGAGAGGAAGGCATTGGCTTCGCTGATGCCGGTGTTGCGCACGAAAATGTTTCGCACCATTTGTTCAGCTTTCCAAGGGTCGGTTTTGATGCCCGGATTTTGTGAAGCCGGGCAGCACAGAAACATAGCCATCGACAAATCGTAGAGCGGATAGAGTGCATCTTCATATTGGCTCCGATTGGAGCGCATCATCGTTTCGAGTTTTTGCTGTTCAGCCCAAGCGGCTTTGTAATTGCCTTTGCCCAAGAGTGTGAACACCCGCTGCATTTGCTTGGTGTGGGCGGCTCGTTTGTCTTTACTGAAGTGAGCCGGTTGTGCTGCAGCAGCCGCAAGAGTGAAGCCATCCCCTATGGGCATACACAGCACGCAAAGGAGGGCGATATGGAAAATAGATTTGAATTTCATTGCAAACGAAAATGTGTAAAAAAATAGTGTGTGTCCCCTACGAACAGCGCAGATGCTGCGGTGCTTGTTTTACACCGGCACTGCCAGCAAAGGAATATCGCTCGAAAACAGCACCTTGTGGGCGATGCTTGGATTAAACAAGCGTGCAAATATATTGGTCTTTTTGTTCGGAATCACGATGAGGTCGATTTCATTTTGCTGCGTAAAATTCCAAAACGCATCAAGATTTTTTTCCAGCCCCACTTCCGTGAGTGTAAATTCGCATTGCGGATAGTGCTCTTGGCAATAGTTCATCAATTGCTTTTTCGCTTCGGTGGCATATTTCGGATTATTTTTCTTTTCCACCACCGGCACGATATTCACCTTCATACCCTTCACCGAAAGGGTGTGCGAGAAAAGGTCGAAAGAAAGCAAGTCGTTAGGGATAAGATTGCTGAAAAACACCACATTTTTCACCTTTCCCAAGCGAGAAGTGTCGGCATTTTTTGGAATCGCCATAATGGGAAAACGGCAAGCATCGAGCACTTCGGCAGTGACGCTACCCAATGCGGCGCGCTCTTTTTGGCTGGTGCCTGCAGTGCCCATCACAATGAGGCGAGCTTGCACCTCTTCAGCGCAATTGAGCACGCATTGCTCAGCCACACCTTCGCGAACGGCGGTTTCAACCGACACATTTGCCAATCGTCCCTCCACAATCAGTTTCTCGAGTTTTGAGCGAAAATCCTTCATTGCCAACAGCGCTTTGGAGCGAATTGCCCCGTCGGAATCGCCGATTTTTTCGTAGAGGTCACTACTGAAAGGTAGGGCAAATTTTCGCTCGCCATTCATATAGGCGTGCAGTAGCACCACAGTGCCATTGTAGCGGTAGGCATAATCAAAGCCCACCATACAGCTTTTAATGGAATAATCGCTGAAATCCACCGGGATGAGCACCTTCATACTTTTAGGGATGAAAGTGGGATTAGCATGTGGGTGCTGGCTTTCCACCACCGCCAAGGCTTGTGGTAAATCTTTCTCGCGGATGCGTACGCGCACTCCTGCCGACACCACCGGCTCCGACAGATTCACATTGTGTAGCACCGAGGTGACTCCGGCTTGCTCTAATTGAGATTTCAGCACCACGGCACGCTCATAGGTGTGAATGGCAAGGGTGATGAGGCGATTGGGATCGTTGGAGAGTTTTGTATGTTTCATATCTTACAATGGTAGGTCAGAAAAAAAGTGTGTGAGCAAAATGAGTAAGTTTTCTCAATATAAAAAAGCATGGAACCTCAGAATAATATTATTGTCGG
>JBJECV010000018.1:0-15521 GCA_051871435.1 Sodaliphilus sp.
TCTAACGAGCGAAGCGAGTGATAACTTCTTTAACTTCTTAACTTCCAAAGATTAACATTTTCAAAACTTGAGTTAAAATTACAGTCGGCGCGTCACTCGCTCCACCATTTCGGTTTTCCACGTCTTAAAGTCGCCTTTCAAAATATGGGCACGGGCTTCTCCCACAAGCCACAAGTAGAAGGCGAGATTATGAACACTGGCTATTTGCATTGCTAAAATTTCTTGGGCGATGAATAAGTGGCGAACGTAGGCTTTCGAATAGATGCGGTCTACCATCGATGCGCCATCCTCTTGAAGCGGCGAAAAATCGTCGGCCCACTTTTTATTGCGCATATTCATAATGCCGTGCTGAGTGAAGAGCATACCGTTGCGCCCGTTGCGCGTGGGCATCACGCAATCCATCATATCCACGCCGCGGTCTATGGCTTCCAATATATTGGCAGGTGTCCCCACGCCCATCAAATAGCGGGGCCTATCCTGGGGCAAAATCTCGTTCACCACTTCTATCATGTCGTACATAGCTTCGGTGGGTTCGCCCACTGCAAGTCCGCCTATGGCATTCCCTTCGGCGCCCAAATCGGCCACAAATTTCGCACTATCACGGCGCAAGTCCGCATACACACACCCTTGCACTATCGGAAAAAAGGCTTGCGAATGACCATAAAGGGGTGTGGTTTCGTTGAAGCGTTGCCAGCCGCGCTTGAGCCATCGCTGGGTGAGCCGCAGCGATTTTTCAGCATATTGATAATCGGATGTGCCCGGCGGACATTCATCCAATGCCATCATAATATCACTGCCGATGCTGCGCTGTATGTCCACCACTTTTTCTGGGGTGAACAAATGTTTCGACCCATCGATATGGCTGCGGAATGCGGCGCCTTCTTCTTTCAACTTCCGATTTTCGGAGAGCGAAAACACCTGAAAGCCTCCACTATCGGTGAGGATAGGCTTGTCCCAAGTGTTGAATTTATGCAAACCGCCGGCGCGCTCTATAATGTCCATTCCAGGACGCAAATAGAGATGATAAGTGTTGCCTAAAATGATTTGGGCTTTCACATCATCGCGCAATTCGTGCATGTGCACTGCCTTCACGGCGCCCACAGTGCCTACAGGCATAAATATCGGGGTTTCTATATCGCCGTGGTCGGTAGATATCACGCCGGCACGCGCTTTTGTATCTTTGTTGGTGCCTACCAATTTATATTTCATAATCCGTCTAATTTTACCACAAAATTACAATATTATTTCAAATGGAGCAAAATATGTGGCAAGGGAAGTGATTTCACCGACAAATTGAGCACTTTATTCTACAGATAGATGCTTGTAATTAAATGATTTTTTGTACCTTTGTAGAAGAATTATCACTATCATAGATATATGGGTATTTTTAGCAAATTCTTTTCAAAAGAGAAAAAAGAAACTCTCGACAATGGTTTAAAAAAAACCAAAGAGGGCGTGTTTAGCAAAATAGCACATGCTATTGCAGGTAAATCCACCATCGATGATGATGTGCTCGACAATCTGGAAGAGGCGTTCATCACCAGCGATGTGGGCGTAGATACCACGCTGAAAATTATCAAACGAATTCAAGATCGCGTGGCGCGAGATAAATATGTGGGCACAGCGGAGCTCAATGATTTGCTTTGCGATGAAATTTTGCAAATGCTCGCCGACAACAATAATAGCGATGTGGCCGACTTCACCATTGCCACCGACAAAAAACCATACGTGATTATGGTGGTGGGCGTGAATGGCGTGGGCAAAACCACCACTATCGGCAAATTAGCTTACAATTTCACGCAAGCCGGCAACAAGGTGGTGCTCGGAGCAGCCGACACCTACAGGGCGGCTGCCGACGAACAACTCGAACGCTGGGGTGAACGCGTAGGTGTGTCGGTGATTAAGCACAAAATGGGTACCGACCCGGCTTCAGTAGCATTCGACACGGTGAAAAGCGCCGTAGCGAAAGATGCCGATGTGGTGATTATCGACACCGCCGGACGCTTGCACAACAATGTGGGGCTGATGAATGAACTCACAAAAATTAAAAATGTAATGAAGAAGGTGGCGGATTGGGCTCCAAACGAAATTCTGCTGGTACTCGATGGTAGCACCGGACAAAATGCATTTGAACAAGCCAAACAATTTGTGGCTGCCACTGAAGTCAACGCACTGGCTATCACCAAACTCGACGGAACAGCTAAAGGAGGCGTGGTAATCGGCATCAGCGACCAATTCAACATTCCCGTGAAATACATCGGACTGGGCGAAGGTATGACCGACTTGCAAATCTTTAGAAAAGAGGAGTTTGTAAGGAGTTTGTTTGGTAAGCAGTAACCAATATGCGAAAAAATAAGGTTGATATCATCTCGTTGGGATGCTCTAAAAATTTGGTCGATTCCGAGCACCTTATCCGCCAATTTCAAGCCAATGGCTACACCGTGGAGCACAATCCAAAACGTGTGAACGGCGAAATTGTGGTGGTAAACACTTGCGGGTTTATTCGCGATGCACAAGAAGAGTCTATCAATATGATTCTCCGGCTCGGGCAAGCCAAAGCCGAAGGCAGAATCAGCAAACTCTTTGTGATGGGTTGCTTAGCGGAGCGGTTCTTGGCACAGCTCACCGAAGAATTGCCGGAAGTTGACAAATTCTACGGTAAATTTAATTGGAAGGAGATGCTTCACGACCTCGGCAAGAGCTACAAGGACGACCTTTCAAGCGAGCGATATATCACCACTCCCCCACATTATGCCTACCTAAAAATTTCGGAAGGATGCAATCGCTTTTGCGCCTTTTGCGCTATCCCGCTTATCACCGGCCGTCATAAGTCCATCCCTATGGAGGAATTGCTGAGCGAGGTGAAGCATTTGGTGGAGCATGGCGTGAAGGAATTCAATGTGATTGCCCAAGATTTGTCGTCGTATGGTATCGACCTCAATGGCAAAATGATGTTGCCGCAGCTCATCGACCAAATGGCACAAATTCCGGGCGTGGAATGGATTCGATTGCATTACGCCTACCCTACCCAATTCCCTTACGATATTTTACCCGTGATAGCAAAGTACCCCAATGTGTGCAAATACCTCGACATCGCGCTCCAGCATTCACACAACAAGGTGCTCGATAATATGCAGCGCCATATCAACTACCAAGAAACCGTGGCGCTCATACAGCGCATCCGCAATGAGGTGCCAGGCATACACATCCGCACCACACTGATGGTGGGATTTCCGGGGGAAGACGATGAGGCTTTTAGCCACTTGCTGAATTTTGTGAAGGAAATGCGATTTGAGCGCATGGGCGCATTTGCCTACAGCGAAGAAGAAGGCACTTTTGCCGCCAAGCATTTCTCTGATAGCATTTCTGAAGAAGTAAAAGCACAGCGACTCGACGAATTGATGCAGCTTCAAGAACAAATTTCGCTGGAAATTCAAGAAGAAAAAATCGGAAAAACACTCAAGGTAATCATCGACAGTGCCGACAGCAACTACTATTATGGTCGCACCCAATGGGATTCTCCGGAAGTGGACCCTGAAGTGCTCATCACCAAGGATAAACAATTAGAAATCGGCAATTTCTATCAAGTAGAAATCACCGATGCCACTCCTTTTGAATTATTTGGAAAGGTGCTCTGAGCCTCTCTGCATATTCACGCCACAAGGCGTAAGCATACACTCCGAGCCTCCTATTTTTCACTATCGCTTGCATCAGCCGATGCCTCTGCATCCTTTTCCTCAGAAGAGTCTTCTTCGTAGGTGCCATATTCGGCTTCTTCTCTGCGCTTTTGGCGATAATATTCTTTTTTCTTGAGCACAAAATGCGTAATCACAATAATCATCATGCACAAGCCTATCACGCCAAAATAGTAGAAATATTCGCCGGATTCCAAACGCTCGCGCCCAACCCATGCCATCACTGCCAAGTAAATGGCCAATAGCACCGGCACGATGGTCGACATTTTCACTCTATTCTTCATCTTCTATCTCCTTTCTATAGGGAGAATTTTCGGGACTAAATTCTCCGGATTTTAAGCGGTTATATATCTTCACGCACGCCCAAGCATCGATGGCGGCATACCTTTGCTGCGATTCTGTGAGCTCGGCACTTTCCCAATTGGTGAGCCGCTGCGATTTACTGATTTTTTGCTGAAATAGAATAGCATATATCTTTTGCAAACTGATATCGGTAATATGGAAAGCACCCACCATCTTCTGCAATTCCACAAATCCGCCAGGGGTAAATTCCAGCACCTTATTCATCTGCCGAAAGTCATCTTGAAGCGACAAACCAATTTTCAAACACGATTCATCCGAAAGATAATCGGCAAGCGCCTGCGGAATACCAATCTTATTCACCCGAAACAAAAAACAAATATCAGGTGTCGACAATTGGATCAATGCCACTTTATGATGCTCCCCTTTGCGAAAAGATGGACGAGTTTCGGTGTCAAATCCCACAACATCGCTCCCACGCAAGGCTTGAATAGCTGCCTTCAATGGAAACATAGAATCTATCACCACCACCTTGCCGCCGAAGCTCACAATCGGCAGCGAATGTAACTCCGATTTATCAATTGCTACTCTATACATTATTATATATACGCTACTCTATAACGCTAATCCCCTATCGATTAAAAAACTCTGAAGTCAATACCTATCGACTCCAGAGTTGATGTATATCTAAAATTGAATTCTCAATTACTTAAGGGCATCCTGCACCTTATCGTTAGGAACCATGCGCTCAACAAATACATAGGCACCGGTCTTCTCGGAGCGAACCATCTTAATCACTTTGCTATATGTACGTCCTTCACCGGTTTGAAGGGTTGCAACTACTTTTTTTGCCATAGTTCAAATATTATTTAATTTCCTTATGGATTGTATACTTCTTCAAGTAAGGATTGAATTTCTTCAATTCCAAACGTTCTGTGGTGTTCTTGCGGTTCTTTGTAGTGATATAACGCGACATTCCCGGCACACCGCTTGCCTTTTGTTCTGTACATTCAAGAATTACTTGAACTCTATCGCCTTTAGCTTTCTTTGCCATAATTCTCTAATTACTTTACAAATGTTTTGATTTCTGTTAAGTGACCTTCTGCAGCAGCTTTCTTCAAGGCTGCATCCAAACCAATGCGGTTAATAATACGCAAACCCGCTGCCGAAACTGTCAAGCGAATCCAAGTTTGCTGTTCAACCCAGTAGAACTTGCGGTTGAAAATGTTTACGTTAAATTTACGTTTTGTTCTTCGTTTAGAGTGCGATACGTTATTGCCTGTAATCGCCTTCTTGCCTGTAATTTCACAAACTTTTGACATAGTTGTTTAATACAATTTAAATGTTCAAAACTTATAATTTGATTACTCGACTCAAGACGGTTACTTCTACCTCGCAGTAGCACAATATCCATGGCCTAATGTGGACCACCAAAAACTCACACAGTGAGAATACCTATGCGCGAATCAGTTGCCATTGGGGCTAATAAAAATATCGTCCTACGCTTTACGCACCGCCTATAAGCATCACAGCGATGCATCGAAGTTTCAACGATCATGTCACAGAACAGGACTAACGGGAAGTCGTAGTACCCTGCCTTGAAATCGACTGCAAAGTTATAACTTTTTTTTTATTCCACAAAACTTTTCACTCACTTTATCCACCACATTTCTCAACACAGTACCAAAACAGAAAGTAAAATTTAAAAAAGGCTCAGTATAAAAAAAGTGGGGTCAACATACCAAAACCATAACTCTTGAGGCGCACTTCAGGTGGATGCAACATTCTCATCTACACAAAAATTTCCCGATGCCATCTTGCCGTATTGGGATTGACCACACCCCACCACCCTGCATATCTTTGCAACCAAGTTCTTTGAAATTTTTGAGTCTACAAGGAAAGACCTCACACGTATCTCACTCACGGAATGGGTATCCGGATGGCGGGCGGGTATCCGGATGGCGGGCGGATATCCGGATGGTAGACGGGCATCCGGATGGTAGACGGGCATCCGGATAGTGGGCATCCCAAGGGATGCGATGTGTGTAGGCCGGTATGAGATGAACACGGAGCGCAGCGGAGTGTTCATCGAAATGCCGGTAACCGATGCCACCCACCTTGATGCATGCCGTTAGGTATGCGACCTTACCAGCGATGTTTCAAGTGTTTCAAGTGTTTCAGGTGTTTCAAGTGTTTCAGGTGTTTCAGGTGTTTCAAGTAAACAAGAAATCTCTAACCAAGCGCGAAGCGCGACTAACCGAGCGAGCTTGCGAGTGGCTAACCAAGTGCGAAGCACGGCTAACCTTCAAATGGTGTTTCAAATGTTCCACTTCTCTATCCACATTAAAAAAAAGGAACAGCTCTTGCCATCCCTTTTCATGTATCATGTTTCTGTAAGCGCTTCTTATTTCTTAGCAGCTTCCAGAGATGCTTTACGGAATTCTTTCATCTTCTTTTCAATTTCAAGAGATGCCTTGCGAGCACGAGTGCCGGCAGCCTTGTTTCCGTTTTCAATTTGAGCTTGAGCGTCTTTTTGGAATGCTTCGTAAACAGCAGCAATTTGTTCTACTAATTCTTTCATTGTCGTTTGTATTAAATGGTTTATGAATAAATTTCGTGATACAAAGATATATAAAAATTGGAAAAACACATAATTTTCACACTTTTTTTCAAATAAAATCCACATTTTTTTTGATTTAATGCCACTTTTTTACCCTTTTCCCACTTTTCTGACTGAATATTCGCACAATTAACCAGATTAATAACTTACCGAAATTTAACAACATTTATGCAAGATGGGCAAATAATTGGCACTAGTCATGCCTAATTTTGCATCAAATCAAAAAAATCCAAATGATTATGAACAAGGTTTATGCAATCAAAAAGTCCGACATCATTCTGGCCGACCTCACTTGGAAAGGGGAAATTTTGGCACACATTTCTGCCACCAACCTCAATTCCATACACGAAGTGGTGGAAATCATCAAATCGATGGTGGGAACAGGATTCGGCGTTGCCACACTCAACATTCGCAACAAAACCCAAGGCTGGACCATCAGCAAAGTAATTTCCACGCCCAACACTTTTTCACTAAAAAAATTCGCCACACCATTTTTCTCAAAGCGAAAACAGCCGGCATTTGCCACCGCCATCTAACTTTTTATTTGCGAATTATAAACAATCTGAGTAATTTTGCAAAACAATTAAAATTGATTCAGATATGAAAAAAAGATTATTTATCGCAAGCGGGGCTTTGATATTGGCGCTTGCAGCATGCTCTGGCGATAAAGCCAACACACAAGAAAATGCCGAACAAGTGGTACAACAAGTGGAAGACAGCGCCACAGTAATCGGAAAATGGGTAGATGCCAACCAAAAAGGATTTGAATTGCTCGACGATGGGTCAGCCAAGGCTATCAACAATGCCGAAGCACAATATGTGGAATGGAACACCAACGAAGCCGGCGACACCATCCACATCATTTCCGCTGCCGACACAGCCACATTCGCCATGCAATTCTCCGGCACACAACTCACCCTCACCGACAAAGACGGAAACCGGTGCCAATACTCGCGCCAAAAATAAATCAACTCCCCCCACACATCATATCAAGCGCCGAACATCAATCGACGCTTGATTCTTTTTTCACCAAATTCTGCACACAATCACTCAAAATTTTAATTTGATTACTTTCGTATCCGAATATTTTTCCGTAAATTTGTACAGATTATGGGGACCACACCCACACAAAATTCCGGTATGTAACCCGGCTAACGATGCTAAGCGATTAATATACTTTATTATATAACATTTTAAAAGAGTAAATAATATGGTTTATTCACATGAAGTACAGGAAATGTGCTGTGTAGCAAAGGGAGCTAACCACCCCTCCGCACCTATTCCAGAGGAAGGTAAATGGGTTAGATCGAAAGAAATCAAAGATGTTTCGGGCTTCACTCACGGCATTGGTCACTGCGCTCCACAACAAGGCGCTTGCAAACTTTCACTCAACGTGAAAGAAGGCGTAATCGAAGAATGTTTGATCGAAACCATCGGTTGCTCAGGTATGACTCACTCTGCAGCTATGGCAGCTGAAATCCTCCCGGGCAAAACTATCCTCGAAGCGCTTAACACCGACCTCGTGTGCGACGCTATCAACACCGCAATGCGTGAACTCTTCCTCCAAATCGTGTACGGACGCACTCAAAGCGCGTTCTCAGAAGGCGGTTTGGTGGTGGGCGCATCTCTCGAAGACCTCGGCAAGGGATTGCGAAGCCAAGTGGGCACTATGTTTGGCACAAAAGCCAAAGGTGTGCGCTACCTCGAAATGACCGAAGGCTACTGCACTCGCATGGCGCTCGACGAAAACAACGAAGTTATCGGCTACGAATTCCTTAGCCTCGGAAAATTCACCGACGCTATCAAAAAAGGCAAATCGCCCGAAGAAGCTCTCGCAGATGCGAAAGGACACTACGGACGATTTGAAAATGCACCTAAGTATATCGACCCACGTAAAGAATAATATAAGGAGGATACAATTATGATTAGAGAAGTAAAATTTGAATCTCAAGACCGCCGCATCAAGCAAGTGCTCGCTGCTTTGAATGCCGCTGGCATTAAGGACGTTGAAGAAGCTAACGCCATCTGCGAACAATATGGTATCGATCCTTATAAAACTTGTGAAGAAACCCAGCAAATCTGTTTCGAAAACGCTAAGTGGGCGTATGTGTGTGGCGCTGCCATCGCTCTGAAAAAGGGCTGCAAAGTGGCTGCCGACGCGGCTGAAGCCATCGGTCTCGGTTTGCAATCGTTCTGCATCCCCGGCTCCGTTGCCGACGACCGCCAAGTGGGTATCGGCCACGGCAACCTCGCTGCTCGTTTGCTCCGCGAAGAAACCAAGTGCTTCGCATTCCTCGCAGGTCACGAATCTTTCGCTGCAGCTGAAGGCGCTATCAAAATTGCCGGCAAAGCCAACAAGGTGCGCAAAGAACCTCTCCGCGTTATCCTTAATGGTCTCGGTAAAGACGCTGCCAAAATCATCAGCCGCATCAATGGCTTCACCTATGTGCAAACCGAATTCGACTATTTCACCGGCGAACTCAAAGAAGTGGCACGCACTCCTTACAGCGACGGCGACCGAGCTAAAGTGAACTGCTACGGTGCCGACGATGTGCGCGAAGGCGTGGCTATCATGTGGAAAGAAGGTGTAGACGTGTCTATCACCGGTAACTCTACCAACCCCACTCGCTTCCAACACCCCGTGGCAGGCACCTACAAGAAGGAACGCACCCTCAAGGGTATGCCTTACTTTAGTGTTGCTTCCGGTGGTGGAACAGGTCGCACACTTCACCCCGACAACATGGCTGCCGGTCCCGCTTCCTACGGTATGACCGACACCCTCGGCCGTATGCACTCCGATGCTCAATTCGCAGGTTCCTCTTCAGTTCCCGCTCACGTGGAAATGATGGGCTTCCTTGGCATTGGCAACAACCCCATGGTGGGCTGCACAGTGGCTGTGGCTGTTGACGTGGCTCAAGCGCTCAACAAATAATCCAACACTTTAGTGACACAAAGAAAAACTCCTGCCCCAAAAAGCAGGAGTTTTTTATTTCATCTCAATGCAAAATGCATTCGCTTAGCCCATAATCCATTTCCCTATTTTCGGAATCCTTTGCAAAAGCACGCTACACACACCCACCACGGTAAACGTAACCACAGCGCTTCCCACTATCTGCAAAGGTGTAGTAAAAATGCCAAATGTGCCATCAGCTCCCACTCCCCACCAGTCGCGCGCCCACGAAATCACCACCGAGAGCACCACCATGTGCGATAAATACATCCCATAGCCGGCTTTCGACAAGGGCAAAACAATCCATCGATACACAGCGCCGCTCATCGTCATAGCCCGCAGCATCATCAAGCCACCCATAGTCATAAGCGCCACGCCCAGGGTGTCGTAGTTGAGGGTCGTTTCCCACCACACAGCCACATCGAGTGTGCCAAGCGCCGGAAAATTCCCATCACAAGATTGGTAAATGCGCCACAGCACCCCGCCTGCTGAAATGCCAAAACCCGCCAACCACAAGGGCAAACCCACAAGTAGCGACTTCCGGCATGACATAGCCGGCACAAACCGGCGAAAATAAAGTCCAAGCAGCATATAGCCCACAAATCCGGAAATATAATAGAAGGTGCCGTAAGTGTTCCAGCTGGCTTCACCCCACAAGGGATAAAGCGCCTGCCGAGGGATGCCGGTGGGTCCGTATATCATAGCACCGGTATCAGTCATCGCCCAATCGCGCACCAAGGGCAAAAGCGTGGTAAGTAGCCAAACGCCGATATACACCTGTAATTCGCGCTTTTTCACCGTCTTCGCCCAAGGCGAAAGCAGCGGAATAAGCACATACACCCCCAATAGCATATACACAAACCACAAATGCCCGGCGGAGTAATTAAAATTGAGCACCAACGACTGAAAATTCTCCACCGGCTCGCCCCAATACAGCGCATAAATCACGCTCCACACAGCAAAAGGCACCACGATGCGCAAAGTGCGCCGCTTCAAAAATTCACCGGAAGAATACCGGGTGGGGAATTGCAGATAAGCCGATCCCACCACAAACAGCGGCACACACATCCGCATCGCAGCATCTATCAGCGCCACCCAAATAGCATCACCTAGAATAAGAACTTGCGCACCATCACCACCCAAATAAAAAGGCTCGGTGCAATGCACCACCATCACCATCAGGCACGCTACCACGCGCATCCAATCCACCCACACTTCCCGATTTCGTTCAGCAGTCATCATAGCATTTATTCAAAAATCAAACAAAAAAAAGACTAACTTTCGGCATTTACTGAAAATTAGTCCTTCATTTTATCATTTGAGCGATAGACGGGACTCGAACCCGCGACCCTCGGCTTGGGAAGCCAATGCTCTACCAACTGAGCCACTATCGCATTTTCATCATCTCAGCGCACCACTCTCACCGACTGCACCACATCACCATCTGAGCCGCGAGTGTAGCGAATTTCCACCTTGCTACCCTCTTCCCAAGCATCGATGCTGTCGCGAGAAAGTTGCGAATATTCAAAATCCAGCGTTTCGCCGGAAGCATCTTCTATCATAATGCTATTCATCGCGCCACCCACAGCCGTACCCACAGCCGTCAACACATTATGCTGAACCTCAGCCACACTATCGGCAGGAGCATTTGCAACAGCGTCGACAGTATCAGCCACAGCATCAGCCGATTGCTCCGATTGCCCCTTCTCAGAAGTGCAACCCACCGCCAAAAGCATCGCAAGCGATATCAAATAATAGAAGCGCCTTTTCATCAGATAAAAAATTGCAAAAAAAATCCTCAATCATTATCTATCCACAAAGTTAACACCATTTTTTCATTCCCACAACACCCCACCCCCAAAAAAAATCCATAGAAGCCATAGAAGCTATAGAGGAAAGCTAAAGGCGAAAAGCTAAGGGCTAAGGGCTAAAGGCTAAAAAAAACATGCACCCCACCTAAGTGAGATGCACGCCAATCTAATTACTTCTAATCGAATATTATTCGCCACTTTCAAGTTTAGCCTTGAGCTCTGCAAGCGAACTGATATCGCCCAAAGTAGTCTTCTCAAGGTTATTAGCCACTGCGGGTTCTTCAGCTTGAGGCTTAGCAGCCTTCTTAGCCTTGCGAACTTCAGCCTTTTGTTCATCTTCAAAGATGCGGCTGTGGCTCAAAATAATGCGCTTAGCGTCCTTGTTGAATTCAATCACCTTGAAGTTAAGAGTTTCGCCTTGCTTTGCTTGCGAACCATCTTCCTTCTGCAAGTGCTTCGGAGTGGCAAAGCCTTCCACACCGTGAGGCAAGCTAATCACTGCACCCTTGTCGAGCATTTCAGTAATCTTACCTTCGTGCACGCTGCCCACTGTGTAAACAGCTTCAAATTCATCCCAAGGATTGTTTTCCAATTGCTTGTGACCGAGGCTCAAGCGACGATTTTCCTTGTCGATTTCGAGCACTGCCACTTCAATTTCGGCACCAATTTGAGTAAATTCGCTCGGGTGTTTAATTTTCTTGGTCCAAGAGAGGTCGCTGATGTGAATCAAGCCATCCACGCCTTCTTCCAATTCCACAAACACACCAAAGTTAGTGAAGTTGCGCACCTTTGCCACGTGCTTGCTACCCACAGGATACTTCTCTTCGATAGCTTCCCACGGATCAGCCTTCAGTTGCTTAATGCCAAGCGACATCTTGCGTTCTTCGCGGTCGAGGGTAAGAATTTGAGCTTCCACTTCGTCGCCCACTTTCATAAAGTCTTGAGCGCTACGCAAGTGTTGCGACCAGCTCATTTCGCTCACGTGGATCAAACCTTCCACACCCGGAGCAATTTCCACAAATGCACCGTAGTCGGTCATCACCACCACTTTACCCTTCACGCGGTCACCCACCTTCAGGTCGGCGTCAAGAGCATCCCATGGATGTGGCATCAGTTGCTTCAAACCGAGAGCAATACGCTTCTTTTCTTCGTCGAAGTCGAGGATCACCACATTGAGCTTCTGATCGGGTTGAACGATATCGTTCGGATTGTTCACGCGGCCCCAAGAAAGGTCGGTAATGTGAATCAAGCCGTCCACGCCGCCCAAGTCGATAAACACACCGTAAGCGGTGATGTTCTTAACCGTACCTTCGAGCACTTGACCCTTTTCGAGTTTTGCAATAATTTCTTTACGTTGTTGTTCGAGCTCAGCTTCAATAAGAGCCTTGTGCGACACAACCACATTCTTGAATTCTTGGTTGATTTTCACCACCTTGAATTCCATAGTTTTGTTCACGTACACATCATAGTCGCGAATCGGCTTCACGTCGATTTGCGAACCGGGCAAGAATGCTTCAATACCGAACACATCCACAATCATACCGCCCTTAGTGCGGCATTTGATGAAGCCCTTAATGATTTCGTCGTTGTCAAGCGCTTGATTAACGCGTTCCCAGCTCTTGCTTGCACGAGCCTTCTTGTGAGAAAGCACAAGCTGACCCTTGCGGTCTTCCTGATTTTCTACGTACACTTCCACTTTGTCGCCCACCTTCAAATCAGGATTGTAGCGGAATTCGTTAAAAGGAATAATGCCGTCCGACTTAGCACCGATGTTAACCACCACCTCACGCTTGTTGATTGAGATAACGGTACCTTCGGTCACTTCGTGGTCCTTAAATGAACCAAGCGACATGTCGTAGGTTTTTTCCAGTTCTTCTTGAGATTTCTCTCGTTGAGTTTCGCCTTTTTCAAAGGCTTCCCAGTCGAAATCTTCGATTGGAGAATTTTTTAATTCTTCGCTCATTTTAAATAGTTAATAAATTAGTTAATTACGCGCCTCGCAGATCCGTTCCCGCAAAACGCAATTGCAAAATTACACATAATTTCCCAATAATCAACAAAATTCCAAAACATTTTTAAAAAAAAACACGGCTATTAGCCTGTAGCCGCCAGCCTTTAGCTTTTAGCGGTTAGCTATAAGCAGTAAGCAGTTAGCCGGCAGAAAAGAATCTTTCCACTCCTTAAAGACCTTAAAGTCCTTAAAGACCTTAAAGACATTTACCCTTTACCACCCCTCCCACACATATTATATATAATCACCCCACCCACAAACAAAAAAATAACCCCTCCCTCCAAAAAAATATTAAAAAAATTTTGCTATTTAAATTAATGTATTTATATTTGCATCGGTTTAAAATCAAAAAGAGCTTAACAATTCATTTAATACTAACATTTTAATTTTTAAACAAATGAAAAAATTATTACTTTTAGCTGCTGTTGCAATGGCATTCGGCGCTTCAGCACAAACTCTTACCCAAGACTGGAAACATAGTGTTTCATTTACAAGTACTGAAACACGTCAAGGCGTAGGCATGAACGGTAAAATTTATGTTCACGACAAGTCTACTCAACAAGTTTATGTAGTTAGCGAAACTGGAGTAGAGAATACCATTCTTCCTGGTAGCACAAACACTGCTATTAACCGCGATGGGGCTGGTAATCTTGTTATTTCAACAGCTCTTTGGGCAGCAAATTGGGCTGCTGGCTCAGGCTTTATGGTATATAATCCTGCCACCCCAGATCAAATTACCAACCTTTCATTTGACGACGAATCATTAATTCCCGGTAAATCTTTTAATATTGGTATCGCAGCAGGCGACCTAACAAGCAATGGCGAATTATTAGTTGCTGGAGATGCTTCCGGATCAAATTTAAGTAGATTTGTAGTTGTTGATGGTGAAATTAGCCCAGACGACTCATACCCCGCAATTGTTAATAATGGTCCGGCTCCTCAAACCACAACCGTTATTAATGCGTTTATGGATGGTGAAACTCAAAAATATTTGTATGTTACTCGCAATTCAAATCCTGTTATTCTTGTAGCAAATGGTGACGATTTCGATGCTGAGAAAACTCTTGTATTGCCGAATAAAGGAGCAACTAACGGTGCAGAATTATTTATCTTAGGTAGTGATAAATATGTGGTTTACCCAACACTTCCCAATTATTTAGGTGGTTTTGCAATTGCAAAATTGGGTGATGAAGAAAACACACTTGTGGTTGAGGTGGAAGCACCCTTCGCTACAAATCCTAATGGTATTCAAATGGACTGGTTGAACGCAGAAGTTGTTGACCAATACACTGCCAATATCTATCAATACATTCCCGGTGCATACTGCGCTAAGTACACCTTCAGCTTGCCTCACGAAGGTACAGGCATCAGCGATGTAACTGCAAAGAAGGCTGAAGTAAAGAAAGTGATTGAAAACGGTCAAATCTACATCATCAACGGTGATGCTAAATACAATGTAATGGGTGCTCAAGTGAAATAATCACGCCCCCATTTCATCAACCCCACAAACATCCCCCCTCATCCAAAAAGGGGGGATGTTATTTTTTACCCCCCAACAAAAATCCACAAAAAAACCCCACCACCACACAAAAAAATCCGCCCAAAAAAAATCACCCGCCAGAAGGGACATGCCTCCGGCATGTAATGGGCGCAAATCACTAAAACAAAACCAATTACACGCCAACCGTAGGGGCGAAATACTTTGCCCCCCGGAAATCCTCTCTCCGGAGCTCCATGCCTTCCGACTATTCCGGATATTCCAAACGCCAACCGCCGTCGGAGACGGCTTATTGTGGTTAACTCCATGGAAGCGAAGGCGCAGCCAACCGCCGTCGGAGACGGCTTATTGTGGTTAACTCCATGCAAGCGAAGGCGCAGCCGAGCGCAGCTTGGAGATAGCAAACGGGATGGTATGAGCCTCGTAGAGGGTCGGTTTTGGCAAGTTATCATCAAGTTGTTGCAAGTGTTCCACATACTTCACACTCTTCCCTTCAGGCACGTCTTATACCGGCCTACACCCGAAACTCCAATCGAACGAAAAGCAAAACCCATTTGTGGAACACTTGAAACACAAATTTGAAGGTTAGCCGTGCTTCGCAGTTGGTTAGCGAAAGCCTACCCCCGACCCCTCCCT
>JBJECV010000019.1:0-3346 GCA_051871435.1 Sodaliphilus sp.
AACCGGGTAAGGGAATCTATGCCATTTTTCTAAAGTTAAATGAAAGAGCCGTGAGTGTTAGACTCCATGGGGCTTTCATAAACACTGCCAAGAATCGCCGGCACACTATTCTCACGCCGTTTGCTGCAATCCAAATTATTCTTTCTGCTAATCGGCTAATTGTGTTTTTCTTTTTTGCATTTATTAATGTGTGGGTGATGGGGTAATTTCGCAAAAATTTGTAATTTTGCAAGATTATTGTAGTTTTTCATGGCGTTTCGTCGTCATATTATTAGAAAACGACTTGAGAATTATCAACAATTTTAAATACAAAATTTTACGAACCAATGATTAAACAAATTTTTATGATGGCAGCACTCGCTCTTGCAGCAAATTCTGCTGAAGCTCAGCAGCCTGTTCACGGCGTGAACCGCGCCGATATGGATTTGAGCGTTCGTCCCGGCGATGATTTCTTCCAATATTCCGGTGGCGGATGGCTGAAGGCAAATCCTATGAAGCCCGAATATTCAAGATATGGCGTATTTAACGATTTGGCAGAAACCAACCAAAAGCAAATCCGCGAGCTCTTCGAAACCCTTTCGAAGGAAAAGCACGAATCAGGCACGGTGGGTCAGAAGGTGGCCGACCTCTTCAATATGGCAATGGATAGCACCCGCTTGAATGCCGATGCTGCCAAACCATTGGCTGCCGACCTTGCCAAGGTGCAAGCCTTTAGCAAGAAATCGGATTTCACCGCTTTTATTGCCGACCAACACATGTATCACGCTAATCCCTTCTTTGGTATTGGAGTGGACACCGACTTAAAGAACAGCGATTTGAATGTGATGTGGCTTAGTCCCGGCACCTCCGGCTTGCCCGACCGCGACTATTACCTCAACACCGACGAAGATAGCAAAAAGAAACAAGAAGCCTATCGCGAATTTTTGAAGAAGGTGTTTATGCTCAGCGGCTACAAGAAAGGCGATGCCGAAAAGGCTGCAAAAACCATCTACGACATCGAATATCAATTCGCAGAAGCGCAATTGAGCCGTGCAGAAGCTCGCGACTACACCAAGCTCTACAACATCTACACCATCCCGATGCTCCAAAAAGATTATCCCGCCATCGATTGGGCAAGATACTTTGAGCTGATGGGTGTGAAAGGCGTAGATCAAGTGATTCTCACCGAACCCAAGGTGATGGCTGTAGCTCAAAAATTGATGAGCACACTCTCTGAAAAAGAAGTGAAATATTATGTGGCAGGGTTGCTCATTCGGAGCGCCACAGGTGTGCTGAGCGATGACTTCAGCGAAGCATCGTTCGATTTCTATGGCCGCGTGCTCAATGGCCAGAAAGAACAAAAACCACGTTGGAAACGTGCCCTCTCATTCCCCAACAATCTGCTCGGTGAGGCAGTGGGCCAACTCTATGTGGAAAAATATTTTGCCGGCGAAAGCAAAACCAAGATGCTCTCCATCATTCAAAACCTGCGCAAAGCATTGGCAAACCGTATTGCCAACCTCACTTGGATGAGCGACAGCACCAAAATCAATGCGCTCGTGAAGCTCAATACCTTCACTCCGAAGGTGGGTTATCCCGACAAATGGCGCGACTATAGCAACCTCACCATCGACCCCGCAAAATCGCTCTACGAAAATGTGGGCGCCGCTTCGGTGGTGGAAACCAAGCGCAATTTGGCAAAATTCGGTAAATTGGTCGACAAAACCGAATGGCTTATGTCGCCGCAAACCGTGAACGCCTACTACAATCCTACCACCAACGAAATTTGCTTCCCCGCAGGCATCTTGCAAGCACCGTTCTTTGATGTAAACGCCGACGATGCCACCAACTATGGCGCCATTGGCGTGGTAATCGGTCACGAAATGACCCACGGCTTCGACGACCAAGGACGCAACTTCAACGCCGACGGCAATATGGCTGACTGGTGGACCAAAGATGATAGCGAACGCTTCAACGCCGCCGCACAAAAGCTCGCCGCACAATTCGACCAAATTACCGTGGTGGGCGATTTGAAAGCCAATGGACAACTCACATTGGGCGAAAATATTGCCGACCAAGGCGGTTTGCGCGTGGCTTTCGACGCATTCAAGGGCACACAGCAATTCCAGCAAGGACAAGAAACCGATGGCTTCACCCCTGCACAACGCTTCTATTTGAGCTACGGACGCATCTGGGCTGAACATCAAACCGAAGAAAATATGTATCAGCAAACTAAGAGCGACCCGCACTCGCTCGGTCGCTACCGCGTGAACGCCACGTTGCGCAACATTGACGACTTCTACGAAGCATTCGGCGTGAAAGAAGGCGACAAAATGTGGCTCGCACCCGAAGCACGCACCGTGATTTGGTAAGCATAAATTTTTAATACAACTCCATTACACAGGGGGCGTGGCACCATACTGCGCTCCCTGAGTAATCTCTAAAGATATACAATACAATGAAACGTAGTGTATACGCAGCCATGATGTGGCTATCTTTGATGGCATTGGGCACCATCTCGTGCGGCAAAAGCGCACAGCAGCAAGCCGAAGAAGCACGACGCGATTCCATCGATTCGGTGCATCGCGTCGATTCCGTGTATGCAGCACAAACCCAAGAAATGCTTGCCCTCGACACCTTTATCGACCGACGAATGGACAGCATCCATAGCCCGCAAAAATATGCACCGACACCGGATATCGATAAAGATGCAAGCCCCTTCGTACACCGGGTGATGACAGCCTATATCATGGCGCTCAACCGAGGCGAAAACGTGAGCAGTGTAATTGCCGGCGACGCCACCAATAAAGTGCTCAGTCGCCTTACCGACATCAATGGCGGGCCATCAAAAGCGCGCGACGATGAGGGCAACCCCATTCGCTACACACTCAAATCGGTGAAAGAAGAACGCGACCATTGGTTTAGGGTGACTTACACGCGTGCCGACGAGCCCATCACCGTCCGCCTCCAAGTGGCAATGAACGGCCCCAAAAAGCTCCGCATCGAATCCATCGAATAACCTTGGAGAGTCAACAAGTCAACAAGTCAACGGCGCAGCAAGGATTTTAGGGCTCAGTAGAAAAATTGTGGGGGCAATATGCCAAAGCCATAACTCTTGAAGGGCGCTTCAGGTGGATGCAATATTCTCATCAATACAAAAATTTTCCCGATACCATCTTGCCGTATTGGGATTGACCACACCCCAGCACCCACCTTATCTTTGCCCCAGAGTTCTTTGAAATTTTTGAGTCAATAAGGTAAGACCTCACACGGATCTCACTCTCACGGAATGAGTATCCGGATGGTGGACGAGCATCCGCGCCAAAGGTGTTTCATGGGGTTCCACGTGTTTCACAAACCAATCTCC
>JBJECV010000020.1:0-15387 GCA_051871435.1 Sodaliphilus sp.
AATTCCGCCCAAAATCTTCTCAAAAAATTTCCTTAGGGTGAAAGTTGGGCTAACGAAAGAGCCGTGCAGTTACGGCAAAATTTGGACCGATGGTGGCGGTTTCTTTGAGGGCATATTTCGTGAATTGAAGGAAAAGCAGTAAATTTGCACCCGGCAAAATGCCACTTTTCATTTTTTCGCACTATGGCTTCACAACACCACATCACTGCAAAGATAGAAACGCTGGGTTGCAAACTCAACTTTTCAGAAACCGCCACCATTAGCGCTTTGCTGGCTCAGCGGGGCATTATGCCTGCGCAAGATGGCGATGTGCCGAAGGTGTGCGTGGTAAACACTTGTAGCGTAACGGAATTGGCGGATAAGAAGTGCCGTCAACACATTCGCAGCCTCATTAAGCGATACCCCGATGCGCTGATGGTGGTCACCGGATGCTATGCCCAGCTCAAGAGCAAGGAGATTGCCGCCATTGAGGGCGTGGATATGGTGCTTGGCAGCGAACAAAAATTGCACATTGCCGACTATGTGGAGCAATGGTTCTCCCATCAGCAAAAGCAGGTGGAGGTTACGCCCCACAACCAAATCCTCACCTTTAGCCCCTCGTGTGAGCGTGGTTGCCGCACACGCTATTGGCTGAAGGTGCAAGACGGGTGCGACTATTTTTGCACCTATTGCACCATCCCTATGGCGCGCGGACGCAGCCGTAGCGGCACCATTGAGAGCCTCGTGGCACAAGCGCGCGAAGTGGCTGAGCAAGGTGGCAAAGAAATTGTGATTACCGGGGTGAATATCGGCGATTTCGGGAAAAACACCGGCGAACGGTTGATAGACCTACTGCGCGCCTTCGACCAAATTGAAGAAATTGAGCGTTTCCGCATTTCGAGCATTGAGCCCGACTTGCTCACCGACGAAATTATCCGCTTTTGCGCCCAATCGCGTGCCTTTATGCCGCATTTCCACATCCCACTGCAGTGTGGCTCCGATGCAGTGCTCAGCCTGATGCACCGCCACTACGATACCGCCCTCTTTGCCGAAAAAATTCAGCGCATCAAGGCGCTCATCCCCGATTGCTACATAGGGGTGGACGTGATGGTGGGTAGCCGTGGCGAAACACCCGAGCATTTCGAAGAATCGCTCCGCTTTATCGAAAGCCTCGATATGCAGCACTTGCACGTGTTTCCCTATAGCGAGCGCCCCGGCACCATGGCTTTGCGCATTCCCTACATCGTGCCGGAGAAAGACAAAAAAGAGCGCGTGGCGCGCATGATGGAGCTGAGCGAAAGGCAAGAGCGCCGCTTCTTGGAGCGCTACATCGGCACCATTCGCCCCGTGCTGTTTGAGCAGCCTCACGGCGATGCCCCCATGCATGGCTTCACCGATAATTATATACGCGTCAACATTCCGCCTTGCGATGCTTTGGTGAATCGCGTGGCAAATGTGCGCCTGCTCCGCATCTGCCCCGACCTCAGCGTGGATGCCGAAGTGGTAGCTTCCGACAATTCCCAATCCCCCGCCCCCGCAGAATGAAAGAAAAATTGCAAAACATATTGTTAGCGCCTTTGGCGTGGATGCTCCACTTGCTGGCATGGATGCCGTGGTGGTGGATTTGGCTCAACGCCGATGTGTTTTACTTCATTACCTACCGCGTGCTGGGCTATCGCAAAAAAATCGTACGCAAAAATTTGGTGGACAGTTTTCCCGAACTTTCGCTCGCAGAAATCAAGCAGATAGAGCGACAATTCTACCGCAATTTTGTGGACTACTTTTTTGAAGCCATCAAAATGCTCCACATCAGCGAGGAGGATATGCGCCGGCACATGGCGTTTCGCGATGTGCACTTGGTGGACCAAGCCATTGCCCGCGGGCAAAGCGTGATGCTCTACGCCGCCCACACTTTCAATTGGGAATGGCTCACCAGCATCAGCCTCTGGTTCAGCCCGCAAACCTTAGCGGTAAACCCCATTAAAGGGCAAGCCTATCATCCGCTGGAAAATGCTTGGTTCGACCGCTTTTTCTTGCGTTTGCGTAGCCGTTTCACGGAGTGCTTCCCCAGCAGCGAAGTGCTTCGCACTATGATTGGCGCCAAGCGCGAAGGCAGACTCATGGTGCTCGGCTTTTTGAGCGACCAGCATCCGCTGCCGGGCCACACGGGTGTGATTACACGATTCTTGAATCATCCCACCGATTTCATCAATGGCACAGAAGCCATAGCACGCAAACTCGATATGACGGTGCTCTATTTTGACGTGCGCAAACTCAAGCGCGGACACTACGAATGTGTGATTACGCCTATGTGTGAGCACGCCAAACATCAGCCCAAAGACGCCATCACCCTGCGCTATGCCGAAATGCTGGAAGCCTTCATCAGGCGCGACCCCGCATTGTGGATGTGGACCCACAATCGCTGGAAGCGACCCGTGAAATATCCCGAAAATTTTCAACCCTCCACAACACCCTCATTATGAAACCCGTAGCCGTAATCATACTCAACTGGAATGGAGCCGCACTTTTGCGCAAATATTTGCCTTCGGTAATCGCCAACACCAATACCGAAATCGCCGACGTGATAGTGGCGGATAATGGAAGCACCGACGAGAGCGTGAAGGTGCTCAAAGAGGAATTCCCCGCTGTAAAAACGCTCCTTTTCAACCAAAATTGGGGGTTTGCCGAAGGCTACAACAAATGCGTGAGCCTCACCGACTATCCCTACACCGTGCTGCTCAATAGCGATGTGCGCACCCCGCAAGGATGGCTTGAGCCGCTCTACCATTTTATGGAAAACAACCCCGATGTGGGTGCCGTGCAGCCCAAACTCCTCAAAGATTTTGGCGAAGCCGACGGCCGACGTGTGTTTGAATACGCCGGAGCGGCAGGTGGATTTATCGACAAGCATGGCTACCCCTATTGCCGTGGACGCATTTTTGGCACCGTGGAAGAAGATCACGGGCAATACGACAACGCCCCTGCCGACATTTTTTGGGCCACCGGCGCTTGCTTCATGGTGCGCAGCAAGGTGTATGAAGCGGTGGGCGGACTCGATAAAGATTTCTTTGCCCACATGGAAGAAATCGACCTCTGCTGGCGAATGCTCAACGCCGGGCACCGCATTTGCTACGTGCCGCAAAGCCACGTGTTCCACCTTGGTGGCGGCAGTCTGCCACAAGGAAATCCACGCAAAACTTACCTCAATTTCCGCAACAATCTGCTACTTTTGCACAAAAACCTCCCGGCTAAAGATGCGCGCCACACCCTCTTTGTGCGCCGCCTCTACGACACGCTTGCCTTTTTCCAAAGCCTTGCATCACTGCATTTTGGCGACGCCGCGGCCATCATTCGCGCCCATCGCCATTTCCGCACCATGCGCCGCAATTATCCCCAACCAGCCACCAACAACCTGCTCAAAGCCTTCCCCGAAGGCCGGCGCAACATCATCGCCGACTACTATCTCCGCCGCCGCACTTCCTTCACCGCCCTAAAATAAAAATCCGCCCGCCCCGAAGCCCTGTCCACATAACCGTCACAATAATGTCATAATCAAACGTTTATAGGATACTAAAACCGTTTCCTCAAAATCTTTTCAGGTAAAATCCCCGGTTTTCTCAAAATCTTTTCGGGTAAAATGGGTAAAATCGGTTCAGTAGAAAAAGTGTGGGGCAACATGCCAAAGCCAGAACTCTTTAAGCGCACTTCAGTTGGAGGCCATATTCTCATCCCACATAAAAAATCTCCCGATGTTATCTTGCCATATTGAGGTTGACCACACCCCACCACCCACCTTATCTTTGCCCCCGAGTTCTTTGAAGTATTGAGGTCAACCATCGAGCCGGTGTTTCAGGTGTTTCACATGTTTCACAAAGAGAGGGTTTTCGTTTTCGTTTTCGTTTTCGTTCATCGTGGTGTTTCAGGTGTTTCAAGCAAAGAGGAGCCTCTAACCAAGCGCGAAGCGCGGCTAACCGAGCGAAGCGCGGCTAACCTTCAATTTGGTGTTCCAGTAACCTCACAATTCCACGCTATTGCAAACGCGCTTACAAATAGCCCACGCCCACTTTTCGGTAATTTGGCGGTGATTTATTCGGTAATTTGGCGGTTGACTGCGGTGTTTAGCATTTTTTTGGGGCAAAAGTATTGACAAGGGCTTCAGAATGTTGTAATTTTGCAACTAATTTGGTTTTTTGCCGATTTATGCGCCTGTGCTTTTGGCAAAACCCAATTTCAACGCTTCAAAACAAACTCAAAATATTATGACAAGTAACAAAACAACCAAGCAATTGAAATCCGCCGAATCCAAGGAAGTGATGCCGTTGGGCAAAATCAATTACATCTTGATTGCCGTGTGTGTGGCTTTGATTATGCTGGGCTTCTATCTGATGACCGGCAGCGCCAACACCGGCAGCACGTGGAACGAAGATGTGTTCAGCACCACCCGCACCGTGGTGGGCCCGATGGTGGCTTTGGCAGGCTTCACGCTGATGATTTTTGCCATCATTTTCAAGAAAAAGAACCGCAACGAGGGCGAAGAATAAGCATCGGCTATGGACTGGATACAAGCATTGATTTTGGGGCTGATTCAAGGCCTCACCGAATACTTGCCCGTGAGCAGTAGCGGCCATTTGACTATCGGTTCTTATTTGTTTGGCATCAATGGCGAAGACAATTTGGCTTTCACCGTGGTGGTGCATGTGGCCACCATTTTGAGCACGTTCGTGATTCTTTGGAGCGAAATCGACTGGATATTGCGCGGACTGTTTAAATTCAAACTCAACGACGAAACCAAGTATTTCCTCAACATCGTGGTGTCGATGATTCCCATCGGCATTGTGGGTGTGTTTTTCAAGGACACCGTGGAACATGTGTTTGGCTCGGGGCTGCTGATTGTGGGCTGCATGCTCTTGCTCACGGCAGCACTACTCACCTTTTCCTATTATGCCAAGCCGCGCATAAAGGAACACATCACTTGGAAAGACGCCCTCGTCATCGGCGTGGCGCAAGCCGCTGCCGTGATGCCGGGTTTGTCGCGCTCCGGCTCCACCATTGCCACAGGTTTGCTATTAGGCAACAAAAAGGAAATAATGGCTCAATTCTCCTTCCTGATGGTGATTCCCCCCATTTTGGGCGAAGCCCTGCTCGACACAATGAAAGCCCTCAAAGGCGCTAACCCCTTCGGCGACATTTCCACCCTTGCCCTTGCCGTAGGCTTCATTGCCGCATTTGTGTCGGGATGCTTGGCTTGCAAATGGATGATTAATATAGTGAAGAAAGGCAAACTCATCTACTTCGGCATTTATTGCGCCATAGTGGGTGCCATCACCATTATTTGTTCGTGTATCTAATCGTATGCTCAACCCCATAGAAGGCGAAATATTCTACGTCGACAAGCCGCTGCACCTCACCTCCTTTGCCGTGGTGAAGAAGGTGCGTGGCACACTGCGCCGAATGCTCGGCTCCGCCAACGTGAAAGTGGGCCATGCCGGCACGCTCGACCCCCTTGCCACCGGGGTGCTCATCATTTGCACCGGACGCAAAACCAAGCAAATCGACACCCTCCAAGCCGGGGTGAAAGAATATGTGGCTACCATTCGCTTGGGCGCCACCACACCTTCGTTCGACCTTGAAACAGAAATCGACGCCACCTATCCGTGGCAGCACATCACTCCGGAACAAATCCGCGAGGTGCTGCAGCGCCAATTCACGGGCACCATTGAGCAAGTGCCGCCCAAATTCAGCGCTTGCAAGGTGGGTGGAAAACCCGCCTACAAATTGGCGCGAAAGGGAAAAGAGGTGGAAATCCGGCCCAAGACCTTGGTAATCGACGAGATTGAGGTGCTACAGTGCGGATTGCCGGCGGAGCCCTCGCTCACCATTCGCGTGGTGTGCAGCAAGGGCACCTACATCCGTGCACTCGCCCGCGACATTGGCGCCGCACTCAATAGCGGCGGGCACCTTACCGCACTGCGCCGCACGCGAGTGGGCAACGCCGGGGTGGAAGATTGCCTCTCTTTGGAAGCCCTCGTCGCTCACCTGGAAGGCGAAACCTACGTGATGCCCGACCAAGCCGAAGAAATGCGGTTGGCAGCCGAACGCATCGCCAATAAAGCACGTGCCGCTGCAATGAAAGCAAGAAGAAAAAATGCTCAAAAAGCATCACAATAAGAAATTATAATAACAACTCTCATACATCTACACTGCATGAAACTATCTGAATTCAACACCAACATGCCCGAAGAGCTTATCGCGCTCAAGCCCACACAGCACCGCGATGAAGCAAGACTGATGGTTTTGCACCGCAAAACCGGGGAAATCGAACACAAAGAACTCTTCACCAGTGTGCTCGATTATTTCGACGAAAACGACCTCTTTGTGTTCAACAACACGCGCGTGTTCCCTGCCAAATTGGAGGGCAATAAGGAAAAAACAGGAGCCAAAATCGAGGTATTCCTCCTTCGTGAGCTTAACGAGGAACACAAACTGTGGGACGTGCTGGTGGAACCTGCCAGAAAAATCAGAATCGGCAACAAACTCTATTTCGGTCTCGACGATTCGATGGTGGCAGAAGTGATCGACAACACCACTTCACGCGGACGCACACTCCGATTCCTCTACGACGGACCACACGACGAATTTAAAGCCAACCTATTCGCCTTGGGTAGCACTCCCCTGCCACAATACATTCACCGACCCGCCGAAGCGGAAGATGCAGAGCAATATCAAACCATCTTCGCCGAAAACGAAGGCGCGGTGGTGGCTCCTTCGGCCGGACTGCACTTTAGCCGCGAACTGATGACGCGCATGCAAATCAAGGGCATTGATGCCGACTATCTCACCATGCACGTGGGCCTCGGCAGCTATCGCAAAATCGATGTGGAAGACCTCACCAAGCACCGCATGGATAGCGAACAAATGCTCATCACCCCCGAGCTCTCCGCCAGAGTGAATGCCAAACGCGATGCCGGCAATAAAATCTGCGCCGTGGGCACTTCGGTGCTTCGAGCAATGGAAACATGCGTGTGTATGGGCGGCCATATCAAGGCCTACGACGGATGGACCAACAAGTTCATCTTCCCGCCCTACGATTTCACCACTTGCGACGCACTCATCAGCAATTTCCACATGCCGTTCTCGGTGATGCTGATGATTTCATGCGCCTTCGGTGGCTACGAAAATGTGATGAAGGCCTACCAAGTGGCAGTCGACGAAAAATACCGCTTCGGCGCTTACGGCGACGCACTGCTCATCATCGACTAATCGCTACACACCAATAACTACCAAATTATTATAAGTGAACTGCGGGCGCTATCCTCTCCCACACACCATAACCAAGAGGATAGCGCTCTTTTTTTAAAAAACTAACACCCGCAATGAAAAAACTTATCCTCATAGCGCTCACCGTGATGGCCACACTCTCCGGATTCGTCGCCGAAATCACCTTCCGTGTGGCATCGTATGATGCCGATGCCGGCAATTTTATAATCCAAGCCTGGGGCGAAAAGCCACAAGGCGCCATCGCATGGTTTGAAAACGACTACGGTGCTACCACCGGCAATCGCTACAACCAAATTCCGCGCAATCGCGAAGCTGCCTTTGTGATGCAGGGATGGAAGGGATGCACCATCACGAGCATCACGTTCTCTATGTGTTCCAACAATAAAAGCGGCACCATTGGCTACTCCGTGGTGGATGGCAACACCGAAATCCACAAAATGGCACCGGTGGAATTTGCTTCGCCACAATGGTTTGGCGAATGGCTTTCGAAAGACCACGGTGTGTATGCCGACATTCTCCAACCCCTTGCGCTGCAAGCCCTTGCCTCCGACACACTCATCATTAGTCTGAGAGGCGGCACCGCCGAAGGCTCGGTCTACATCAATGCCATCACCATCCACTACGATGCCCCCGAGGGCGCATCTTTGGAATCCCCTATGGGATGGGTGTTTGAAAAACTGGAGAAGAAAAGCACCTTTGACGAAGGCGATGTGGTGATGCTCTATCGCTCGGGCGCGGCGGCTTGCGACCTCGGCGGAATGGAGGCTTCCTCCTACCTCGATGCCATGATGATTAGCAGCACTACAGATGTCACAGAACCCGAAGTGCTTCTTTTCACCATCGGTAAAGAAGGCGATGCTTGGACACTCACCGACCAATTTGGACGACGCTTGGGCGCATCGGGAGCGCAACACCTCACCTGGAACGAGGGCGTAACCACTTGGAACATCACCCTCGGCTACGAGGGCGCCACCATTGCGAGTACCAACACCAAATACGGCACACTGCGCTACAATGCGCCGGCTTCATCCTACGCGCGCTTTTGGAACTACACTTCCACCTCGCTCGCACTGCCCTACGCTTATCGGCGAGTGCGCCAAAATGAGCCCACGCCGTGCACCGCCATCGCGCTCAACTATAGCGAGCGCACCGTCACTTTGGGTGAAGCCGACACCATCATGGTAAGAGCCACCGTCAGTCCGGCAAAAACCACCGACACGCGCATCGCTTGGGAAAGCAGCCACCCCGAAGTGGCAACGGTGAAAAGCGGCATCGTCCATCCCATAGCCCCGGGCACCACCACTATCAAAGCCACCTCTTTGAGTAGCGGCATATCGGCGGAAATGCTACTCACCGTGCGCAGCAACGCCCCATTGGGCGATGTAAACAGCGATGGGAAAGTCGACGTGAGCGACGTAACAGCCCTCGTAAACCACATTCTCACCGTGGAAACCTACCCCTTTGAGCAATGCGACATCAACGCCGACGCCGAAATCAACGTATCCGACGTAACCGCCCTCATCCTCCTCATCCTGCAATAAAAAAATGCCATCAAAGGGACGGTTCTTTTGATGGCATTTTGCATCTACCGATAGGATACGCCTCCGGTATGCCCTGCGCTGTAACGCAAAGGCAAATCAATAGTCAAAAGCGCCCATTTCGCTGACAACGAGCGCAAAATACGGTAGCATGAACAAGAAATTGAGCACCACAAACACCAGCGAACTGATGGCGCCCCACATAGCCCATTTGCCGGCGCTTTTCCCGGCTGCTTCCGCCTCAGCGTAGCGTCCTTGGCTATACAGTTTGCTCACCTGCGAGGCTTTCACAATGCTCACGATGCCCAAAGGCATACAGCAAAAAAGGGTAACTAAAATGCCCCAAACCAAATTGTTGTCGGGCATAGGTACTCGGTGCTGTGGCGTGTTGTCGTACGCCGGTTGCTGATACGGAGCGCCGAATGCGGGCGGCACCGAAGAACCATTCACATTACCGGCAAACAGATGAGCGAGCCCGGGCACTTGGTTGGCGGGCACCCAATTGGTCATTCCATCGGTCCACACCAGGGTGGTGGGTGTTAAGCCATTGAGCATCAACACACTTTCGTCCATCGGCCCCACTTGCTGTCCATTAATTTGCATAAAATATTGTGCCATATTCTCTCAATTTTTCAGAGTGCGGTCAGTGAATCAAAATTCAGTGGGGTGATACTTTTTCAGCAATGCCATAATGGGAGCAGCCTTTGCAGCCTGACCATTGTCGGTGTAGTGTTGGCAAAGCACTTTGGCAGGTTCTAAGCAGTTGGTGGTAAAGAAACGGCGGCTTGCCTTGTCGGCAGCTTCCATCAGTTCCACGCCCTTAGCTTCATCCTTTTCAAAGCCTTTGATGCCCTTATAGGTCCACATACCCACGTAGGCCATACATTCAGGATTTTTTTGTTCAGCACCCTTCTTGGCATATTCCACAGCCTTATCCTCGTCTTTTGCCACGATTTCTTCTTGGTCGGCAAAAGTTTTAAAGCCATTCAAATACACTTCAAAGAGTTCGGCAGTGGCATCGCCATAGCCCATATCGCTGGCCTTTTGAATCAGTTCCAAGCTTTTGAGTTTATCTTCCTTGGTGTCCCAAGCCGATTGCAGAGTGCAGAAGCCCTTGCGCTCCAAAGCAAATGCCGAACCGGCAGCAATACATTCATCGAACATAGCATTAGCGGTTTCGGGGTCCATATCTTGGTTGTAGATAATGGCAGCGAGGCGCACCTTGCTGTCGATATCGCCTTCAGCCACAGCCTTTTTCAAAAATTTGCGGGCTTGGTCGTAACGCTCTGCGTCGTACCATTTCTTGCCTTCTTCAGCATTGCTGAGAGTGGATTGCTGAGCGGCAGCGGGTTTTGCCTTTGTGGCAGTTCTCTTTTTTTGAGCAGTGGCAGCACCGCAGCAAAGCAATGCAGCACACATAATTACTACAATTTTTTTCATCGTTGCTAAATCGTTTGATAGATTATTATTGTTTATGTTTTGAATGATTTGTCTTCAAAAAGTTTAATTTCCAAGCCACAAATTTCCAAACTTTTACGCAATCTTGCAACTATTTCTACTCAAAAAGTGCACATTCCGAAAAAAAATCACTCCAAATGCTTGTGATTAAAAAAATTATTTATACATTTGCACATCAAAACCAAAATTGACTCAAATACAACTCTAAATAAACTTATACAATAACCAAAAAACTAAACAATCAAACATTATGAAGAAATTATTACTTCTTGCCGCTATGATGGTGGCTCTCTGCGCATCTGCTCAAAGTTATTCGCTCGTAGGTTGGATCAATGGTGCTGACTATGCTTGCAACGATGATTACGAAAATCCCGGTCAATACCTCTTCGTGGATGGTAAACTTACCGTTACTTTCAACCAAGATTCTTACGTGTTCGTAAAAATGTCCGACAACAGCAAGTGGTTCCTCGCTCAAAGCTATGTGCCTTTCAGCGGCAATAGCGCTTCCGCCACTATGGCAAACGGCCAAGACTGGGGCGAAAAAATGCAAGTTCCCGGAAATAAGGAAGTTACTTTCACCCTCAACGTGGTCGACGAAAACACTATCACCCTCACTGCTTCTGTTGCAGCTGAACCTATGACAGCTTGCTGGATGAAGCACAATTGGGGTGGCGGCGGCGACGACTCTTGGTCTTGGAAAGAAGCCACTAAGGTAGAAGGCTCCGATGCTTGGGCTCTTCAAGCTGAATACGGTGCCAGTGGTGTGAACGTAAACTCTGTAGCTGAAGATTCAGGCGCTAAATGGTTTGCTTCTCCCTCAGTAGGTAACGATGTGGTTGTTGGCGACCTCTGCAACTTCGTATACTTTGAAGGTCAAGACTTCGTTAGCATCGAAAAAGTGGTTCCCACTGCTATCAACGACATCAACGTAACTGCCACTAAGGCTTACAAAACTATCGAAAACGGTCAAATCATCATCGTTAAAGACAACGTACGCTACAATGTGATGGGCCAACCTATGAAATAAGCCCCTCCGCTAAATAGCAATCTCTATCTTTATTCATAACATCGCAGTAGTCGGCGCCCCATTCAGCACCGGCTACTGCCTTTTTTATCCCCCCACATTTTCAGAGTCAACAAGTGGGGGGCAAAGATATGGTAGGAGGTGGGGTGTGGTCAATCCCAATACGGCATACATATGGAATTATTTCGCTATTTCGCTTGCAAATCCCACAATAATTAGGTAATTTTGTAGACACACTACGCCCTTTTGGCACCTATGCCCGTGCGTAAGGACAAGTGTGACGGAGAAATTGCTTACAATTTATAACTTAAAATACTTTTAATAACTTAATTTTTATTTTTCAACTACTATGTGGTTAACTAATTCTTCTGTGGGACGCAAGGTGGTGATGAGTGTCACCGGCCTGTTCTTAGTCCTGTTCGTGACCTTTCACGCACTGATGAATGCGGTAGCGATTGTGTCGTTTAAAGCCTACGATGCAATCTGCGAATTCCTCGGTGCTAATTGGTACGCCGTACTGGGTACTGCAGTGATTGCCGCCGGCATGGTGATTCACCTCATCTACGCTTTCTGGCTCACTTACCAAAACCGCAAAGCACGCGGTGGCGACCGCTACGCCATCTCCAAAAACTGGAGCAGCGTGAGCTGGGCATCGCAAAACATGCTCGTGATTGGCATCATCGTGCTCTGCTTCATCGTGCTCCACTTGGTGCAATTCTGGGCTAAAATGCAAGTGCCCGAACTGCTTGGCGAACACGTAATGAACGGCAAACACTACCTCGAAGCAGTGTTTAGCCAAATCTGGGTTCTTCCTGTGTATCTCGTAGGTTTCGCAGCCATTTGGTTGCACATCACCCACGGTTTCTGGAGTGCTTTCCAAACCCTCGGTGTGGCCAACGACAAATGGATTTGCCGCTGGAAATGCATTGCCAGCGCGTGGGCTACCGTAGTGTTCGTGCTCTTTGCTGCTGAAGCATGCTATTTCACTTACTTCTTCGCTTGCTAATTTTTCGGCAGAGATTTTTTTTAACATCAAAAAGAATTCACAACAATGGAAGAAAATACTAAAATCGCTCAGCCGGTTATCGATTCAAAGATTCCTGAAGGTCCTGTGGCTGAGAAATGGACTAACTATAAAGCTCACCAAAAATTGGTGAACCCCGCCAACAAGCGCAAACTCGACATCATTGTGGTGGGCACCGGTTTGGCTGGCGCTTCAGCAGCTTCTACACTCGCTGAAATGGGCTTCAATGTGCTCAACTTCTGCATCCAAGACTCCCCTCGCCGCGCGCACTCTATCGCTGCACAAGGTGGTATCAACGCTGCTAAAAATTACCAAAACGATGGCGACTCCGTGTATCGCCTATTCTACGACACCGTGAAGGGTGGCGACTACCGCGCTCGCGAAGCCAATGTGTATCGCTTGGCTGAAGTGTCGAACAACATCATCGACCAATGTGTGGAACAAGGCGTGCCTTTCGCTCGCGAATATGGTGGCACCCTCGCCAACCGCTCTTTCGGTGGCGCGCAAGTGAGCCGCACTTTCTATGCTAAGGGTCAAACCGGTCAGCAACTTCTGCTCGGCGCCTACAGCTCGCTCAACCGCCAAATCCAAATGGGTAAGGTGAAGAGCTTCAACCGCTACGAAATGCACGACGTGGTGATCGTGGACGGTCGCGCTCGCGGTATCATTGCCAAAAACTTGGTAACCGGTAAGTTTGAACGCTTTGCCGCTCACGCTGTGGTGATTGCCACCGGTGGCTACGGCAATGCCTACTTCCTCTCCACCAACGCGATGGCTTGCAACTGCTCCGCTGCCATCGCTTGCTATCGCAAGGGTGCTTACTTCGCAAATCCTGCCTACGTGCAAATCCACCCCACTTGCATCCCGCGCCACGGCGACAAGCAATCCAAGCTCACGCTGATGTCGGAATCGCTCCGCAACGACGGACGCATTTGGGTGCCTAAAAACTTGGAAGACGCCAAAGCCATCCAAGCCGGCACTAAGAAGGGTAGCGACATCCCTGAAGAAGAACGCGACTACTATCTCGAACGCCGCTATCCCGCTTTCGGCAACCTCGTGCCTCGCGACGTGGCTTCACGCGCTGCTAAAGAACGCTGCGACAAGGGCTTTGGTGTGAACAACACCGGCCAAGCCGTGTTCCTCGACTTCTCCGAAGCTATCAACCGCCTCGGCATCGACGTGGTGCGCCAACGCTATGGCAACCTCTTCGATATGTATGAAGAAATCACCGACGTGAACCCCGGCGAATTGGCTAACACCATCAATGGCGTGAACTACTACAACCCTATGATGATTTACCCCGCCATCCACTACACCATGGGCGGCATTTGGGTGGACTACGAATTGCAAACCAGCGTGAAGGGCCTCTTCGCTATCGGCGAATGTAACTTCTCCGACCATGGTGCTAACCGCCTCGGCGCTTCGGCTTTGATGCAAGGTCTTGCCGACGGCTACTTCGTGCTCCCCTACACCATCCAAAACTATCTCAGCGACCAAATTCAAGTGCCGCACGTGAAGACCGACACTGCCGAATTCGACGAAGCTGAAGCTGCTTGTATCGCTGAAGAACAACGCCTTATGGCCATCGGTGGCAAGCGCTCTGTGGACTCTATCCACAAAGAATTGGGCAACATCCTTTGGGACTACGTGGGCATGGGCCGCACTAAAGAAGGTCTGGAAAAAGCACTCGAATTGCTCAAAGAACTCCGCAAAGAATTCAACACCAACCTCTACATCCCCGGCACTGTGGGTGAGGGCATGAATGTGGAGCTCGATAAGGCGTTCCGCTTGCAAGACTTCATCACCATGGGCGAACTCATCGCCTACGATGCGCTCAACCGCAACGAATCATGCGGTGGTCACTTCCGCGAAGAATACCAAACCGAAGAAGGCGAAGCAAAACGCGACGACGAAAACTTCTTCTACGTATCCTGCTGGGACTACCAAGGCAGCGATGAAAAAGCTCCAAAACTCATCAAAGAACCGCTCCACTACGAAGCTATCAAGGTTCAAACTCGTAACTATAAGTCATAATCCCAACATTTAATTAAGAAAGGAAATTTACAATGGCAAACATGAAAGTAAATCTCAAGATTTGGCGTCAAGCCGGTCCAAAAGCTCAAGGTGGTTTCGTAACTTATGAGAATGTTGAGACCGACAGCGACACCTCTTTCCTCGAAACACTCGACATTCTCAACGAAACGCTCGTGGAACAAGGTGAAGAACCTATCGTTTTCGACCACGACTGCCGCGAAGGTATCTGCGGTATGTGCTCGCTCTACATCAATGGTCACCCACACGGACCCGCAACAGGTGCTACCACCTGTCAGCTCTACATGCGCCGCTTCCAAGATGGCGAAACCATCACCGTGGAACCCTGGCGCTCGGCTGCTTTCCCCGTGATTAAGGACTTGATGGTAGACCGCAACGCTTTCGACAAAATCCAACAAGCCGGTGGCTACGTGAGCTTCAACTGCGGCGGCGCACAAGACGCCAACGCCCTGCCTATCCCTAAGGAAGTGGCCGACGAAGCTATGGACTCCGCCACTTGCGTGGGTTGCGGCGCTTGCGTAGCAGCCTGCAAAAACGGCTCCGCTATGCTCTTCGTTTCCGCTAAAGTGAGCCAATTCGCCCTCCTTCCACAAGGCAAAACCGAGGCTAAACGCCGCGTGAAAGCCATGGTGGCAAAAATGGACGAACTCGGCTTCGGTAACTGCACCAACACTGGTGCATGCGCAGCTGAATGCCCAAAGAACATTAAGCTCAGCAACATTAGCCGCCTCAACCGCGAATTCCTTTGCGCTAAAGTAAGCGACTAATCCCCTCTTGATGCCCCGCCAAAGCGGACAGCATCACAGAAATAACTACATCGGTTGAAGACACCTCCCACCGGGGAAAAGTCTTCAACCGATTTTTCTTTAAGCCCACAAACCCACCGGTAGGGATAAGCCGGCTCATTAGAAAAAGTGTGAGGGCAATATGCCAAAGCCATAACTCTTGAGGCGGGCTTCAGGTGGATGCCATATTCTGTTTATCATCAACACAAAAAATTCCCGATGCCATCTTGCCGTATTGGGATTGACCAC
>JBJECV010000021.1:0-3324 GCA_051871435.1 Sodaliphilus sp.
GGCGGGATAGCTCAGTTGGTTAGAGCGTCGGATTCATAACCCGGAGGTCTCGAGTTCAATTCTCGATCCCGCTACATAAAAAAGGAAACCCAAGCGGTTTCCTTTTTTATTTCTACCCCCAAAGCCGAATTTCTGGCTATGCTTTCGTTATCAAACATTCGCCGTTGTGGTAACTCAGTTTCACCACTTTCATTTCAAGCAAATTGAGGAGGACTTCTTCGGCGGCAAACCGCGATATATGTGCCAATTTTGAAAAGCCCGACAAGGTGATACCACCATGGCTATCGAGGTAGACAAGCAATTCTTTTTCTTTCTCTGAAAAGCTCACCAGCGCCCCTTCGTCGGAACCGATGTGCTTCATTGCTTTCACGTGCAAACCGCTTGCCAACACGTTTTCATCTGCCACACGAAAATAGACGCGCCATTTCCCGCCTTCGTCGGGAGCCTGCACGGGTTTTTCAGGTGCTTCCGCCACTTCTGCCAAGAGCACGGTTTTCCCTTCCACATTATATATATCGAATTTCAGCTTCTGAGCCGGGCGACAATACATGCTCGCAGCCTGCTCTATCATATACATTTCCTCTTCACTTCGCACTCCGGCTATGTGGCCATTGTCCTTCACGCCCACCAACAGCCTGCCTCCGCTGTGGTTGGCAAAAGCCGATATGCTGCGAGCTATCTTTTTGGCATCACTGATTTGATATTTGAAATCTTGATGCTCGTGTTCGCCTTCTTCTATGAGTGCCTGTATGTAGTGCTTGGGTTTCACACCTACGAAATCAAATTGCTAAAATTCGACAAATAATAGCCGCCCTATTTGATTTCCGGGTAGGGCTTGTTCACTTTATCTTGATAAGGAACGGGCTTGCCTTCCAAAATCGCCTTCAAATAGGGTTTGAGTTTTTGCGCATAAAAGTAGAAACCGATATCGGTGAAGTGAATGCCGTCCACGGTGCCTTCGTTGTCGGGTCCGCTCAAGTTTTCACAATCCACATAATACAGATTCTTGGGATTTTCGGCACGAAGTTTCAAATAATTTTTATGAAATTCGTAATTCTTTTGCGGCAAATATTTGCCATAGAAAGAGCTATATTTGGCATACGAATACATCGGACCTTCCACCATCACCACGGGTACATCGGGGCGTGCTTTGCGTAGGATATTCACAAATTCGTAGGTGAGTGAATCACACATATCTTTGGTGCAATTGGGAATGGGGTCGATAATGAAGGCAGCCACATCGGGTATTTGTGCCATGGCGCGTGCCATACAAAAATCCATCTTTCCTTCGCCGCTGATGCCTATATTCACACATTCCACATTTAAATCGCGCTGCAAAATGCTGGTTGCCACCATGCCCGGACGCGTGGCACAACCGCCATGAAGAATGCTGGTGCCATAAAACACCAATTTCTTTCCTTCGCGAGGATTATTCATTTTCGGCATCTCAATTTTAGCGCCTTTTTCCACACCTATTTCAAGCCAATTCACACCATCATAGAGCGGCAAATAAATCATATATTCGTGCATTTTGCCATCTAATTTGTCCACATACACTTTGCTCTGAATAGAGTCTTTGCGCGGGGTGCCGGGTTTCCACGAATAGTCGCGCACCGGGCGATTACAATTCACAAATTGCCACTTGCCGTCGGCTTCATCCCAAATATACAAGTCGGTGCCTTTAATGCCGGTATCCGCCATGTGAGCCATGTGCATGTTTGTGAGCAAATTATACCGCACTGCCACACATTTGGAATTGGTGCGGAAGCGG
The DNA here is from genome assembly GCA_051871435.1 of Sodaliphilus sp. Classification (GTDB taxonomy): domain Bacteria; phylum Bacteroidota; class Bacteroidia; order Bacteroidales; family Muribaculaceae; genus Sodaliphilus. The sequence goes on from JBJECV010000021.1 coordinate 1,772, forward strand.
AAGCCCTCGCCTGCTGTGTTGCGTTGGCGCTCATAGAGCGTGGTGCGGGTGCTATCTTTCAAATAAGCAGGTATGCGGAAATAGGGCGTTTCGCTATTGGTCCAACCCTTGTTTATCATTCTAAACTGAAGTGCATCATAAAATTGCAAAGTATCGATTTTCGTAAAATCCTGAGCAAACATTGCACTTGCGCTCACTGCCATCAGCAGCAAGCAAGCCATCCTTTTCATAGTTTTATTCAAGTTCATAATGTGGTAAATTAGTTAATGATAAATTGTGCATTAATAATGCAAATTTAGCCATTTTTCCCCATCCTACCAAGCAATCGCCCATTTTCTGTACTCAGAAAGTAAAGGGCCGGAAAGATGCGAAATCCTCCCGGCCGAGATGGGTCAATTTTGACCTAAATCCGTAGTTTGCTAATGAATTATTTCAATGTACCATCGGTGGCTTGTTTCACCATTGTTTCGTTGGCAGTGATATAGATTTCCACGCGGCGGTTTTGTGCACGACCGGCTTCAGTATCGTTGCTTGCCACAGGGTAATCCCAAGCCATACCTTTGCTATTCATACGGGTGCTGCTCACACCGCGTTGATTCAAATAAGTTTGCACATTGTTAGCGCGTTGAGTCGACACTTTTTCATTTGCAGCGCGGGTGCCGACATTGTCGGTAAAGCCGAGGATAGTCACGTCGGTTTCAGGATTGTTTTGAAGCGAGGTAGCAAATTGAGAAAGTGAATTCTTGGCAGAAGCACTCAAATTGGTCTTGTTGAAATCAAAAAGAATACCGCTGTCGAAAGTCACGCGAATACCGGTTAAATTGTTTTGGTCGGTGATAGTATCCACTTGAGCGCCATTGATTTGAGCCAATTCTTTGGCTTGCTTGTCCATCTTCTTGCCAATGAGCACACCTGCCGTACCACCGGCGGCAGCTCCCACGGCAGCACCAATAGCGGCACCCTTGCCATTACCAATCAATCCACCAATAATAGCGCCCACAGCAGCACCGCCACCGGCACCACCAAGGCCATACTTGGTTGTGTTGTTCATCGAACCACATCCGCTCAAACCAAGCACCATTGCAGCGCTCAGAAATAAACACATAATTTTTTTCATAATCAATTACATTTATTTAATGAATAATAATTTTCTCACAATTTCATCAACTAAGACTAACAATCGCCTACAAAGTTTAAAACCTTATTGGCATTTTCACTCATCACTTCCACACCACAAAACGATGAGAAGCGGCTTTTCAAACCACAAATTTAATCAATTCCCTTCAAAAATCCAAATCCCACGCCACATTTCCCCCACCCCTACACCTCACACTTCACACTTCACATGCCTCACACAGATCACACTCACGGATTTATTTTTTAGTCACGAATTTAGCTATTAACTAATTTTTTTCCACACACGGATTTCATGGATACCACAGATTATTTTTGGGGGATGATTAGGGGGTGGAGATTGGTAGGGAGGATGGCGGTTACATCTGCTTCGAGGGTGGCGATTTGGGCTCGCTGGGCTTCTGTGGGCTCGGCGAGGG